>NZ_CDBZ01000069.1:0-50526 GCF_000819985.1 Aeromonas media
AACTGGGACAGCGCCTTTTTCATTAGGGTCAGACGCGAATATCGATCTTGCTTCCCAGAGAAGCGCTGGCCGATGTCGGTGCTGCTGGAGCTGACTGAGCTGCTGTTGCCAGCAGTTTCAAAGCCGACTCGCCCTCCTGGGTCTGCTGTTTTTTGGCCAGGCTGGCCACCATCAGTGCAGAACCAAACGACGCATTTGCAGAACTAGAAATATCCATTGTGTACCTCCTGCCTAATCACTATCGGCCAGAGAATGGCAGACATGAGACCTATCGTTCAGAGCAGGTATGCCTTGTCTGGTGCACGCCGTGCGAGCCAACGTTCCTCCATCTCCAGCAGGGTCTGATAGGCCTTTGATGCCTGCTCCGGGCGACTGAACAGATAGCCTTGTCCGTAGAGATGGATGTCGGTCAATGAACGCAGCACGTCGAGCTGGCCCTGGGTTTCAATCCCCTCGCATACCAGCTTCTTGCCCAGCATGGAACCCATGCGGCAGATGTTGGCCACCAGCTCGGCCGCCTCGATGGAGGTGTCTATGCCCTGGATGAAGGATCTGTCTATCTTCACCTTGCTCACGGGCAGCTTCTGCAGATAGCTGAGAGAGGAGTAACCGGTCCCGAAGTCATCTAGCGCCAGATGAACCCCCTGCTGACTGAGATCCTGCATCAACTGCAGCGAATTCTTCACCTCGCGCATGGTGGTGTCTTCCGTCACTTCCAGCACCAGGCAGGAGGCCGGAATGTGGTGTTCCATCAAGGCCTTGGCCACCAGCTTCAACAAGTTGCGCTGGTACATGCCAGGGGAGATGTTGACGCACATCTGCAGATCGACCAACCCCAGGTGTTGCCACTGGTGGAGCTGCTCGCACGCCGTGTTCAGTACCCAGCTGCCAAGCTTCTCGGCCAGCTGGAACTCTTCCGCCACCTGGATCACCTCGTTGGGAGGAATGAAGCCAAGCTCAGGATGACGCCATCTCAGCAGCGCCTCGACCGCCTCGCAGCGACCGCTTTCCAGGTTGACGATGGGTTGGTAGTAAAGCTCCAGGGCGTTGTGTTCAAGAGCCATCACCATGTCGGAAGCGAGGTGCTTGCGCCTGGTGGTTTCGTTGAGCAGGGAGCTGTCATAGATGACATAAGGGACATGGGTCTTGCGGCTGTGGAACAGCGCCTGCTCCGCCCGGCTCAGCAGCTCCTGGGTCTGGTTGCTGTCCGTGGGGAAGAAAGCGATACCTATGCCCACTTCTAGCCGGAAGGGATAGTTGTCGATGATGATGTCTTGTTTGATGGAGTGGAGCACTCTCGCCACCAGCTCCCTGACCTGACGCAGATCGCTGCTGTCCCGTTGCAGCATGGCGAGCTGATCGCCCCCCAGACGAGCCACCCACTCGCCGTTTTCACACAGGGCCCGCAGCCGCTTCGCCAGCTCCTGCAGCAGTATGTCCCCAGTGCTGTAGCCAAACTTGCTGTTGATGTCACGAAAGTCATTGATGTCGACCAGTACCAGGCCAAAGGGGGTATCACGGCTGACGTAAGACTCCATCTTCTCCAGCAAGGCCAATCGGTTGGCCAGGCCGGTCAGCGGATCGACCCGGGCCGTTCTGAAATGACGCCTGGCTTCACGCACCAGCAGACCGCTAAGCAGAATGACGGATATCACCAGGCCCAACACCATGAATAACAGCGCATCGCGCAGTTGGCCGAAGCGCTTGTCATTGCCCGAATAGACGTTGATGTTCTTCTGCATCATGGAGGCGAGAGAGTAGGAGAGCGGCTCCTGCAAGGGCGCAAGGGTCATCATGATCTGCTGGTAATCCGACATCCCCGGCTTCAGCTTGGTCAGCTCCGGCTCCAGCTTGCGGATGTTGTTCTCGGTCAGCTGCACCAGCCGCAGCGTCTTCGGATTATCCGACAGGCTCTTGCGCAGCTGCCCACTCAGCAGAATCGGCGTCCGGCTCCACAGGATGTCGTAACGCAGCAGCAGGGTTTCATGATCGATACCGCCGTAGTGGTAAATCTCGACGGCATTGAGAAAGCGCCCCAGCTCTAGCTGCAACTGCATCAATGCCCAGGAGACGTCATAGGTGTACTTCTCCATTACCCGGGTCGCATTTTGTATCTGCACCAGGCAATACAGCGTGCTACCCGTGAATAACAGAATGGATAGATAAAGAACGCCGAGTAAGGGCCAAGCCCTGGTCTTCGCTTTCACCCAGTACTCCCGTAAGCCACCGTCTTTACTGCTGAATATCGATCGCGCTCAGTTGCCAGATCATCATGTCGGTGAACTCGGATCGCTTGAGTTCAGGATGCTGATCCAGCGGCAGGATAAACCAAAGCGGCCCTTTGTCACGTACCCGCATGGTTACCCCATCATCTTGCCAGGCCAGAATGGGATCGTATTGCCTGACCTTATCCCAGTTGATCCGGATCTGAAAGCTGTTCAAGGCAGTGAGCGTGATGCTCTTGCCATTGGCCTTCACCGCCGTCAGCACGTCCGCCAGCTTGGGCCCCACGTATTTGTGCGGTTTGTCCACCCAGGGATTGCTCGTCACTATCTCATGCTGTGGCAGGGCCTGGATCATGGCCATGTCGAAATCAACTTCACCATCAGCCGGGTTGGCGGGGTCCAGATTCCCTGTCACCTTGAGGATCACCGGCCCCTCGGGAGCGGCCAGGACCATGGTGGGAACGACAAGGGAAAACAGTAGCGGGATCAAACCTAATGTTCGCATGCTCACCTCAGATCATTTCACTATCAACAGCTTCAGCTTAGTAGCACTAAAAAAAACGGCCCGCAAAAGCGAGCCGTTTGATGACTATGACGGAATTACATCATACCCATACCGCCCATGCCACCCATATCAGGCATGGCAGGGGTATCTTTCTTCGGCAGCTCGGAGATCATGCACTCTGTGGTGATCATCAGGCCAGCGATGGAAGAGGCGAACTGCAGGGCAGAACGGGTCACCTTGGTCGGATCCAGGATGCCCATGGCCAGCATGTCACCGTACTGCTCGGTGTAGGCGTTGTAGCCGAAGTTACCCTCACCGTTCTTCACGGCGTTGGCAATGACGGAGGCTTCTTCACCGGCGTTGATGACGATCTGACGCAGCGGTGCTTCCATGGCGCGCAGAGCGACCTTGATGCCCACGTTCTGGTCTTCGTTGTCACCACGCAGGGAGGCCAGCTTGGCGGCCACGCGCACCAGCGCCACACCACCACCGGCAACCACGCCTTCTTCTACTGCAGCGCGAGTGGCGTGCAGGGCATCGTCAACACGGGCTTTCTTCTCTTTCATCTCGACTTCGGTGGCAGCGCCAACCTTGATGACAGCAACACCGCCGGCCAGCTTGGCCACGCGCTCTTGCAGCTTCTCACGGTCATAATCGGAAGAGGTATCTTCGATCTGCTGACGGATCTGAGCCACGCGGCTCTCGATCAGGGCTGCATCACCCACGCCATCGATGATGGTGGTGTTCTCTTTGGTGATGACGATGCGCTTGGCACGGCCCAGATCTTCCAGGGTCGCTTTTTCCAGCTCCATGCCCACCTCTTCGGAGATCACGGTACCACCGGTCAGGATGGCGATATCCTGCAGCATGGCCTTGCGACGGTCGCCGAATCCCGGCGCCTTGACGGCGGCGACTTTTACGATGCCGCGCATGGTGTTGACCACCAGGGTAGCCAGCGCTTCACCTTCCACATCTTCGGCCACGATGATCAGCGGTTTGCCCGCCTTGGCCACGCCTTCCAGCACCGGCAGCATTTCACGGATGTTGGAGACTTTCTTGTCCACCAGCAGGATGAAGGGATCATCCAGCTCGACGGAGCCGGTTTCCGGCTTGTTGATGAAGTAGGGGGAGAGGTAGCCACGGTCGAACTGCATGCCTTCTACCACAGCCAGCTCGTCTTCCAGACCCTGACCGTCTTCCACGGTGATCACACCGTCACGGCCGACCTTATCCATGGCTTCGGCGATCAGTGCACCCACTTTCTCGTCGGAGTTGGCGGAGATGGTACCGACCTGAGCGATGGCGTTGTTGTCGGCGCAGGGCTGGGACAGGGCCTGCAGCTCGGCGACGGCAGCTACAACGGCCTTGTCGATACCGCGCTTCAGATCCATGGGGTTCATGCCGGCGGCAACGGCCTTCAGGCCTTCGTTGACGATGGCTTGCGCCAGTACGGTAGCGGTGGTGGTACCGTCACCGGCGGCGTCGTTGGCCTTGGAAGCAACTTCCTTGACCATCTGGGCGCCCATGTTCTGGAACTTGTCTTCCAGCTCGATCTCGCGGGCAACGGAGACGCCATCCTTGGTGATGGTCGGGGCACCGAAGGACTTGTCCAGTACCACGTTGCGGCCTTTCGGGCCCAGGGTCACCTTGACGGCGTCGGCCAGGATGTTGACGCCTTCCAGCATTTTGATGCGGGCTTCGTTGCCAAACTTAACTTCTTTAGCTGCCATGTTCTTCAGTCCTTAAATCAATTCGGGAAAAAGGGGGAGGTGATTACTCTTCGACAATCGCCAGGATGTCGGTCTCGGACAGGATCAGCACGTCCTGGCCATCCAGCTTCTCGGTCTTCACGCCGTAGCCTTCGTTGAAGATCACCTTGTCACCCACCTTGACGGCGAGGGCTTTGACATCGCCATTGTCCAGAATTCGGCCAGTCCCCACGGCAAGAACTTCACCACGGGTGGACTTCTGGGCCGCAGTGCCAGTCAAGACGATGCCGCCAGCGGATTTGGCTTCAGCTTCGATGCGCTTGATGATGACGCGGTCGTGCAGTGGACGAATTTTCATCGATAACTCTCCCAAAATGAGTCTCTGTGTTGCTTGAGGAATGGCCGCAGTCGGCCAAATTTGTTATGCCCCTGATCTGGGGCAATTTGGGTAGCCCTTCAAGGGCAAATACAAAAAAAATATTTTCACGTACTATGAGTATCTTTGATGGATCACCCACCCCCAATCAGGAAGGCGGATGGACGCGGCCAGCATTTCGGCCCAGAGCACATAGAGACCCTGCCTTGAGCCGACCCAACCCCATGCTGACCGCCCCCATGACGCCAATGCTGCTGCGCATGACGGGGCCCATGATCCTCGGCATCGTTGCCATCCTCGCCTTCAACCTGGTCGATACCTTCTTCATCGGCATGCTGGGCACGGAAGCGCTCGCCGCCATCAGCTTCACCTTCCCGGTCACCTTCGTGGTCACTTCCCTCACCATGGGGCTGGGAGCTGGACTGTGCGCCCTGCTCGGCCATGCCCTGGGCCAGGGCCGTCACGACGAGGCCGCCCGCATCACCACCGACTGCCTGTTCCTTGCCGTCATCCTAGTGACCCTGCTCGCCGTGCTGGGGGCGCTGACCATAGAACCCCTCTTTACCTTGCTGGGCGCCAGCGCCGAGCTCATTTCTCTCATCCACGACTACATGCTGATCTGGTATCTGACCGTACCCATGCTGGTCATTCCCATGGTCGGCAATGCCGCCATCCGGACCACGGGGGATACCAAGACCCCCAGCCTGGTGATGGGGGTGGCCGGTCTGGTCAACGGGGTGCTGGATCCCCTGCTCATCTTCGGGCCCGGCCCTTTCCCCGAATGGGGCATTCGCGGCGCCGCCATCGCCACCTCCCTCTCCTGGTTGATGGCCATGCTGGTCAGCCTGCACATACTGCGCCAGCGGGAGCAACTGCTGTCATGGCGCCTCTCCCCTCGCCCGCAGCGGCTGGCCCACTGGCGCGCCCTGCTGCAGGTGGCCGTGCCCGCCTCCTTTACCAACATGCTCAATCCGCTGGCCAGCGCCGTGCTGATGGTCATCTTCGCCGGTCTGGGTACCGAGGTGGTGGCCGCCTATGGAGCCGCCTCCAGGGTGGAGGCGCTGCTGCTGATCGTGATGATGGCGCTCTCCTCGGTGCTGGCACCCTTCGTCTCGCAGAACTGTGGAGCGGGCAATCTGGCGAGGGCCAGGGCCGCCCTGCTGCTCTGCATGCGGTTCGCCCTGCTGTTCCAGCTCGCCATCTACGGCCTCGTCTGGCTGCTGGCGCCGCTCATCGCCAACCTGTTCAGCGATCACCCTCAGGTCGTTCGGCTGATCGTGCTCTACCTGCATTTGGTGCCCATCGGCTACGGTTTTCAGGGCATGGTGATGTTGCTGGCTTCGGCACTCAACGGCGTCAGGGCCTCGACGGTGTCATTCGTCTTCAACGGCATGCGGCTGTTCGTCTTCTTGCTGCCAGGGGCCTGGCTGGGGGCAAAGCTGGGGGGTGAGCAGGGGATCTATCTGGGGATATTGCTGGCAAACCTGGCGGCGGGGCTGCTGGCCTGGGGCTATGCCCACCGCAGGTTTGAGAGGCTCTGCCATCAGGTCAACCCCTGACGGCAAGGGCCCCAGGATGGCGGCCGATTCCGTTCACTCACTCTTTGCGTTCAAATTCCCCTTCAATCGTGGTTCCGCCACCCTTGGCCTGATCCGGCTGCCCCTCGCCAGGGTGCGCCCCGAACGGCGGTTGCTGTGCCTGGAAGCCCCCCATCTGCATCCTGAACTGGCTGCTGCTCACCAGCTTGTCGGCCAGCTTGTTGCGCAGCCAGGGCTGCAGCAGCAGGATGCCGAAGAAGTCGGTCACGAAGCCCGGAATGATCAGCAGCAGACCGGCCAACGCCAGCAGCATGCCGCCCATCACCTCGCGGCCCGGCATCTCTCCCTGTTGCATCTTCTGCTGGGCGCTGAACAGGGTCTTGATCCCCTCGCTGCGCACCAGAGAAGAGCCCAGCACCGCGGTCAGTACCAGCAGGCCCACGGTCGGCAAGGCACCTATCACCGAGCCCACCTCTATCATCACGGTGAGCTCCAGCAATACCAGGCCAACCAACAACAGTAACAACTTGCCCATAGCAACCTCAGTGCGGTGAATAAATGAACCTGCAATCACACAGTCAGCGGAGTATGGCCCATACCAACTCGCCATCATGCAGGTCTCTTGTCACTAAAATGGGGAGTCATGCCGGTTTTTCAAGTCTGCGACGCCAGACACCTCGGGATCGGAAGAAATATTTGGTCGCCCAACTGTGATTGAAGTGATTGTTCTGTCAAAGTTAATCGCTCAATTGCAATATCTGTTTAATGACCACAAGATATTTGAGGTTGCCTCAAATTTAGTGATCCAAGTCTAATATCAGATACCCCAATTGAGGTAAAATCTATTCCAGTCATTGCACAGGGAACCACGGGTTCCCCACTGCCCCACCCGATGTGTGGTGCTTCAGGATGAAATGTGCGTAAGGATGTCGCGGCCACTCGGTGAGGATCGTTTCCATTTATCTGATTTCTGAGGCATTACAATGAGCGACATCAAGAACGTCCGCATTGAAGAAGACCTGCTGGGCACCAAAGAAGTTTCCAACGATCTCTATTACGGTGTGCATACCCTGCGCGCCGTCGAGAACTTCAAGATCAGCACTCAGAAGATTTCTGACGTTCCCGAATTTGTCCGTGGCATGGTGCTGACCAAGAAGGCCGCCGCACTGGCCAACGGTGAGCTCGGCACCATACGTCCCGAAATTGCTGACAAGATCATCGAAGCCTGTGATCTGATGCTGAATACCGGCAAATGCTTCGACCAGTTCCCGGTCGATGTCTATCAGGGCGGCGCCGGTACCTCCGTCAACATGAACACCAACGAAGTGCTGGCCAACATCGCCTTGGAAATCATGGGTCTGGAGAAGGGACGTTACGACGTCATCAACCCGAACGACCACGTCAACAAGTGCCAGTCCACCAATGACGCCTACCCCACCGGTTTCCGCGTCGCCGTGGTCAACAGCACCGACACCACCCTGTATGCCCTGGAAGCGCTGATCGCAGCCTTCGATACCAAGGCCCAGGAATTCAAGAGCATCCTGAAGATGGGCCGTACCCAGTTGCAAGATGCTGTCCCCATGACCCTGGGTCAGGAGTTCCATGCCTTCGCCGTGACCCTGCGCGAAGAGATCAAGTCCATCAAGCGTTGCCAGGAACTGCTGCTGGAAGTGAACCTGGGTGCCACCGCCATCGGGACCGGTCTGAACACCCCGCCCGAGTACTCCGCCCTGGCCATCAAGCGGCTGGCCGAGATCACCGGTCGCGCCTATGTGCCGGCAGAGGATCTCATCGAAGCGACCTCCGACTGCGGTGCCTATGTGATGCTGCACGGTGCCATCAAGCGTCTGGCCATGAAGCTGTCCAAGATCTGCAACGACCTGCGTCTGCTCTCCTCCGGTCCGCGCACTGCCCTGAAGGAAATCAACCTGCCGGAAATGCAGGCTGGCTCCTCCATCATGCCGGCCAAGGTCAACCCGGTCATTCCGGAAGTGGTCAACCAGTCCTGCTTCAAGGTGTTCGGCAATGACGTCACCATCACCTTCGCCGCCGAAGCCGGTCAGCTGCAGCTGAACGTCATGGAGCCGGTGATTGGTCAGGCCATGTTCGAATCCCTGAGCCTGATGGAAAAAGCCTGCATTTCCCTGCGCGAGAAGTGTGTGGAAGGCATCACCGCCAACCCGGACATCTGCATGAACCACGTGCTGAACTCCATCGGCATCGTGACCTACCTGAACCCCTTCATCGGTCACCACGAAGGCGACATCGTCGGCAAGATCTGTGCCCAGACCGGCAAGAACGTCCGCGAAGTCGTGCTTGAGCGCGGCCTGCTGACCGCCGAGCAGCTGGACGAGATCCTCTCCATCGAGAACCTGATGAACCCGCAATACAAGGCCAAGCGTTACACCCGCGAAGCCACCGTATAAGCGAGCAGATGGGCCGGGTTTATCCCGGCCCATTAAAGTCAATTCCCGAGCGACCTCCTGCAAGTCCCATCGGGAATTGGCTTTTCAGCCCAATAAAACCTAAAAAAACTGGAAAATGGAGTGTTCGCTATGATTGGAATCGAGTTACTTGTGGTGCTCGCCGCTATCTATCTGGGAGCCCGGATAGGCAGCATAGGTATCGGCTTCGCCGGTGGTCTGGGGGTATTGGTGCTGACCTGGGGGCTGGGCATGCCCATCCCGAGCGATCAGCTGGTGACCTACCTCCCCTGGGACGTGATCATGATCATCGCGTCCGTCATCTGCGCCATCGCCTGCATGCAGCTCGCCGGCGGGATGGACTATCTGGTGCACCTGGCCGAGAAGGCCCTGCGCAAGAATCCCAAGCACATCACCTTCGCCGCCCCGGTCGTCACCTACCTGATGACCATGCTGGCCGGTACCGGTCACACCGCCTTCTCCACCCTGCCGGTGATCGCCGAAGTGGCCAAGGAGCAGGGCATTCGTCCCTCCCGTCCGCTCTCCATCGCGGTCGTTGCCTCCCAGATAGCCATCACCGCCTCCCCCATCTCGGCGGCCGTGGTTGCCTTCTCCGGCATGCTGGAGCCGCTGGGCGTTGACTACCTGACCCTGCTGGCCATCTGCATCCCGTCCAGCTTCATCGCCTGTCTGCTGGGGGCCTTCGTGGCCAACATGCTGGGCAAGCCGCTGGAGCAGGATGAGGTCTATCTGGAGCGCAAGGCCAAAGGCCTGATCAAGCTGCGCGGCACCAGCAAGGTGGAGCTCAAGCCCTATGCCAAGCTCTCCGTCGGCATCTTCATCGTCGCCATCGTCGCGGTCATGGCCTATGCCACTGCCATCTCAGGCAACGTGGGCCTGATCGCCAGCCCGCCCATCCCCCGCGATGGCGCCATCATGGGCATCATGCTCTCCGCCGCCACCCTGATGGTGCTGTTCTGCAAGCTGGACGCCGCCCAGATCACCAACATGCCGACCTTCAAGTCCGGCATGTCGGCCTGTATCTGCGTGCTGGGCGTGGCCTGGCTCGGCAACGTCTTCGTGAAAGGCAACATGGTCGAGATCCAGGCGTTCGCCGGCGATCTGCTGAGCCAGTACAGCTGGCTGCTGGCCGTGGTGCTGTTCTTCTCCTCCATGCTGCTTTACTCCCAGGGCGCCACCACCAAGGCCCTGATGCCGGCTGCGCTGGCACTGGGTGTCAGCCCGCTGGCGGCCATCGCTTCCTTCGCTGCCGTGAGCGCCCTGTTCGTGCTGCCGACCTACCCGACCCTGCTGGCGGCGGTCGAGATGGACGACACCGGCTCCACCCGGATTGGCAAGGCGGTGTTCAACCACCCCTTCTTCATCCCGGGCGTGGCCACCATCGCCATGGCAGTGGCACTGGGCTTCTTCTTCGGCGGTCTCATCCTCTGATAGCGGTCCCCTCCTTTGCGAAACGGCCCTCCGGGGCCGTTTTTTTATGCCTGCTGCGGGCAGGATCCCACCTCTACGCCCATAAAAAAGCCGCTCAAGGGAGCGGCTCTCGTCACTGTGATGGCACCCTCAGGCGGTGGTCTGCCGGGTCCCGAAATAATCGGCGAGGAAGTCGTCGAAGGAGAGGCTGTCGCCGCGCTCCCGCTCCCGCTGCTTGGCCAGGGACTCCCGCGCCTCACCGGCGAAGTAGGCCTCATCCCAGTACTGCAGCTCACCGGCCAGCATCTCTTCCCGGTAGCGGCTCGCCAGCTCGTCGCCGAAGCAGCCATTGTCCTGGCCGCTTTCCAGCAACTGCTTGAGCAGGCGGGCGGAATAGGTCAGCTCGGGATTGAGCAGCTTCTCGCGGTGCATGGCCAGCGTCTCGCGGTAGCGGTTGCGGCCGCAGCAGCGATCCAGCAGCCCGGCGACCTGGTCCAGCTCGTCGAACAGCTGGAGCCCGAACTCCTTGAGGCCGATGGCAGCACCCTGTTCATCTTCCAACTCCAAACCAGGACGGCGCCCTTCCAGCACCACCTTGTTCTGGTTGCGGCGGTTACGGGCAATCTCCTCCTCGGTCAGCAGCGGGGAGGGTCGCAGCAGGCACCAGACCAGGAACAGATCGAAGAAGCGGATCTGATCCACCTCGATGCCGAACGGGGTGAAGGGGTTCACGTCCACGGTGCGCAGCTCGATGTATTCGATGCCGCGCTGCTCCAGCGCATCCGAGGGCTTCTCGCCGCTGCGCGGGGTACGCTTGGGCCGGATAGGAGCATAGAGCTCGTTCTCCAGCTGCAGCACGTTGTCGTTGAGCTGGCGGTACTCGCCGTTCACCTTGACCCCAATCTTGGCAAACTCGGGATCATGGGTGTTGATGGCGCGGCGCAGGCTGCTCACGTAGGCCGGCAGGTTGTCATGGCTGATCTTGAGCCCCGCCTGGGCGCTGTTGGTGTAACCGAGATCGGACAGGCGCAGGGCGGTGGCATAGGGCAGATAGAGGGTTCCCTTGCCGGTCTTCTGGAATGGCAGGCTGCTCTTGCGCCCCTTGAGGAAGGAGTCGCAGATGGCCGGGGAGGCGCCGAACAGATAGGGCACCAGCCAGCCGAAGCGGTAGACGTTGCGAATAAGCCCCATGTACTTGTCGGAGATGAAGCGCTGGCTGCAGCACCCCTCTCCCACCAGATCCTGCCACTCGCACCAGAAGCTGTCCGGCATGGAGAAGTTGAAGTGCACCCCGGCGATCACCTGCATCAGGCTGCCGTAGCGGTTCTTCAAGCCTTGGCGATAGAGGGTCTTCATGCGCCCGATGTTGGAGCTGCCGTACTGGGCCAGGCGAATGCTCTCCTCGTCGCCGACGAAGCAAGGCATGGAGAGCGGCCAGATCCGCTCATCCCCCAGGTGGTGAATGGCGTGACGGTGGATGTCGCCGAGCTGCTCGATCAGGCTCTCGATGGAGTCGGTCGCCGGGGTGATGAACTCCAGCAGGCTCTCGGAGTAGTCGGTGGTGATGTTGGCATGGGTCAGCGCCGACCCCAGGCCTCTGGGGTGATCGGTCTGGGCCAGGGTCCCTTCGGGGGTGATGCGCAGACATTCACGCTCGATCCCGCGCCGGATCCCCTTGAGGGCGGTCACCCGTTCCGGGGTTCCCAGCGCGGTCAGCAACTCGGTGAGCGACAAGCTAGTAGTAGTCATATTCACGGCTCATGTATGGCCGCCCCACCTGGGGCGGCGCTCATTTTTATGCAACGCCCCTCAAGGCAATTGCAGTGGATAGATGGGAAGATGAAGCTCGCTCAAGGGTTTTTCAAGCTTTTGCTTGTCCCCCACCACCACAATCACCATGTCGGCGGGATCGAGCCAGCGGGCTGCACTGGCTTTTAGCGTCTCGGGTGACACCGTTTTGATCAGCTGATTCTGGGCCTGCACATAGTCCGGCTTCAGGTCATACATGATCATCTGCAGCAGGAAGCCCGCCTTCTGGCCCAGGGTCTCGTAGGAGAGCGCATCCTGCTGGGAGACGGCGCTGCGCATGTAGGCCAGCTCCACCGGGGTGGGCCCGCTCGCACGGTAGCCGTCCATCTCCTTGAGGAACTGACGGATGGCATCCGCGGTGGCGTCGGTGCGCACGTTGGCGCCGGTGGCGAAGATGCCAGCCTCGCGGTTCGCCTGGAAGCCCGAGCTGGCGCCATAGGTGTAGCCCTTGTCTTCCCGCAGGTTGAGGTTGATGCGGCTGTTGAAGTTGCCCCCCAGGTTGAAGTTCATCAGGTTGGCGACGAAGTACTCCCCCGTGGTGTCAAACGGCATGGCACGGCGACCGATGCGGATCACCGACTGGGGCGCCCCCGGCTTGTCCACCAGGTAGATGCCCGCCTTGGCCTGCTCCCCCTTGAGCTTGAGATCCCCCAGAGTCGGTGCCGCCCCCTGCCACTCGGTGAGGAAGCCCAACTGCTGTTCCACCTGCTGCTGGGTCACGTCCCCGGTCACCACCACCTTGGCATTGGTCGGGTTGTAGTAGGCATGATAGAAGCGCTTCACGTCCGCCAGGGTCAGCTTCTCGACGTCGGTCAGCACCCCGTCGGTCGGCTGGCCGAGGCGATTCTGCTTGCCGTACACCAACTCCCGGAACGCCTGCCCCGCCAGCCACTCGGGCTGCTGTTCGCTCTGTTTCATCCCTTGCAGCGTCTGTGCCTTGAGCCGCTCGAAGTCCGCCTCCCGCAGACCGGGTTGCAGCAACACCTCGCGCACCAGTGCCAGCGTCTGGGGCAGCTTGTCGGTCAGGCTACTGATGGTGATGAGATTGTTGTACTGGGCGGTCGAGACGCTGATGCTGGCGCCGAGCTTTTGCAGCTCGTCGCTGAGCTCGGCCTCGGAGAGGCGCGCCGTCCCCTGCCCCAGCATGGCGGCGGTGAGGCTGGCGAGCCCCAGCTCACCCTTGCCCTCGGCCCGGATGCCCCCCGGCAGGGCGATCATGATGGAGACGGCCGGGATCTCGTCACTTCGGGTACCGATGATCTCGATGCCCTTGTCCAGCTTGCCATGCCAGATGGCGGGCACCTTGACGCTGACCGCCTCTGCCGTCCTGGGCTGCACGCTGCGATCGAAGCTGTCCTTGATCGTTTGCTGGGCCAGCTGCTCCCCATGCTGGCTGTAATCCGGCAGCTCGCGCTTGGCCGGGGTGAAGTTCGGCGTGCCCGCCTGCCACTGGGTCTTGCCCTTGGGCACCACGCTCAGCACCACGGAGTGCCTGTTCGCGATGAACTTGTCGTAGGCTGCCTTGACCTGCTGGGCATTCACCTGGCTGATGGCATCCAGGTTCTTGAACACATAGTTGGGGTCCCGGGTCATCACCTGACCCATGGCGAGCTGGCTCACCTTGCCCTCGATGCTGTCCAGCCCCCAGATGGCGGAGGCACGGTAGCTGCTGATGGCCTTCTCCAGATCCGCGGGCTTGATGCCGCGTTGGGCAAATTCGCCGATCACCTTGTCCACCTCCCCCTTGAGGGTCTTGAGGCTGCCATCCACCGCCGGGTTCGGGTAGGCGTAGACCGCCAGGGTACAGGCCAGCTCCTCGCAGGAGTGGGACGCCCCCACCTCGATGGCCTTGCCGGTCTTGACCAGGGACTGATAGAGCATGGAGCTGGCGGAGCCACCGAGCACGTCGGCAAAGATGTCCAGCGCCGGCTCCTGCGGATCGCCAAGGGACACGGTCGGGTAGCTGATATAGAGCAGCGGCAGGTGCACCTTGTCTTCCAGCGTCACGTAGCGGGTCTCGGGCAAGATCGCAGGTTTCGGCGTCGGCTCGGCCACCTCGGGGCCACGGGGAATGGGGCCGAAGTATTGCTCAATCCAGGCCAGCGCCTGCTTGGTGTCGAAGTCACCGCCCAGGGTCAACGTGGCGTTGTTCGGGCCATACCAGCGCAGGAAGAACTGCTTGAGGTCGTTCACATCGACCCTGTCCAGATCCTCCACATAGCCGATGGGCTGCCAGGAGTAGGGATGGGTGCGCGGATAGAGCGCCTCCCCCACCTTCTCGCTGAGCAGGCCGTAGGGCTGGTTGTCGATGCGCTGGGCCCGCTCGTTCTTGACGGTGGCACGCTGGATCTCGAACTTCTTCTGGCTCACCGCATCGAGCAGGAAACCCATGCGATCCGCCTCCAGCCAGAGCACCTTCTCCAGCTGGTTGGCCGGTACCGTCTCGAAATAGTTGGTCCTGTCCTTGTTGGTGGTGCCGTTCATCTCGCCACCGGCCTCATTGATGATCCGCATGTGCTCCTGATCGCCCACGTGTTTGGAGCCCTGGAACATCATGTGCTCGAAGAAGTGGGCAAAACCCGACTTGCCGACCGTCTCCCGCGACGACCCCACGTGATAGGTGACATCCAGGTGTACCAGGGGATCGGATTTGTCCGGCGCCAGGATCACGGTCAGGCCGTTGTCCAGCCTGTACATCTGATAGGGAATGCCAAGCTTGCCTTCCTGCCTGACCTGCTCGGACACCAGGGTGGGCGCTGCCAGCACGGGCAGGGAAAGTCCCAGGAGAATGCTTAATGGAATGAGTTTGTTCACGGTTACCTCGTGAGTGACAAAAATGGGCTAGAAGATCTGGCTGGCCAGCAGAAACACCAGGGCATAACGAAGCAATTTACCGAGCCCGATCAGGATGAGAGAGCGCCAGAAGGAGAAGCGAAGCCAACCGGCCAGCAGGCAGAGGCCATCGCCGATCACCGGCGTCCAGGCGAGCAGCAGGCACCAATGACCATGCTGTTTGAGCCAGGCGAGCGCTTTTTGTTCCCCACGGCCTTGAAAATCTTCCGGTTTTTTCTTGTGTGTGGCGAGCCGACCGAGCCACCAGGTGGTCATGGAACCCAGGGTGTTGCCCAGCGTCGCCCACAGCAGCAGGCTGGCCATGCTCCACTCTCCCCGGGTGGCCATGGCCCCCAGCAGCACTTCCGAGCTGCCGGGCAGCAGGGTGGCGGAGGTGAAGGCGCTCAGAAACAGCCAGCCCAGCCCCATCTCGGCGATGTCGTTCATCCGGGCTGGCCGTCGGCGGCAGGCATGCGCAGCAGCAGCTTGCCCCGCACATGACCGCCCTCGATGGCGCCATGGGCCAGTGCCCCTTCCGCCAGGGGGAACTCACCGGAGAGGGTGATATGCACATCTCCCTGACGCAGCAGCATCAGTACCTGGGTCAGCTGTTTTTGATCGGGGTGGACCAGCATGCCGAGCACCTCTATGCCCGCCTCGGCCCCCGCCTCCTTGATCTGCTGGGCCGTGATGGTGGGCACAGTCACCAGGCGGCCACCCGGTTTGACGCAGGCCAGCGCCGCCTTGCCGCTCTCGCCCCCCATCAGATCCAGCACCAGATCGACCTGACCGCCGGCCACCACTTGAGCAACCCAGTCTGCGTCATTGTAATCCACCATCTGGCTGGCTCCCAGCCCGTGCAGGAAGCTGTGGTTGTCGCGACTCGCCGTCGTCACCACCTCGGCGCCATAAGCGCTGGCAAACTGCACCGCCAGATGGCCCACACCGCCGGCACCGGCCAGGATCAGCACGCGCTGCCCGCCCTTGAGGGCACCGTGTTCGAACAGCCCCTGCCAGGCGGTAAGGCCCGCCAGCGGCAGCGCAGCCCCCTGCTTGAGACTGACCCCGTCGAGCCTGACCAGCTCGTCCTCGCGTACCACCACAGATTCCGCATAGCCACCGGCCGTCAGGGGAAAGCCCACCATGCCGCACACCGCATCCCCTTCCACCAGAGTGGCGACATGGGGGCCGACCTTCTCCACCACGCCGGAGACGTCATAGCCCGGGGTCCAGGGCAGCTTGTCCTTGTTCTGGGCCGCCGCCCAGCCGAGGCCGGCCCGGGTCTTGGCATCGATGGGGTTGACCCCCGCAAAACAGATGCGTACCCGGACTTCCCCCTCGGCGGGCACCTTGTCCAGGGAGGGGTTGAGCCGAAGTACCGAGGGGTCGCCGAATGCGGTAATCTGTAGCTGCGTCATTGCACAATCCATCCTGTTGATTGATCAAGGGTCAACAGAATAACAGCGAGGACACCATGGCTCGAATGTTTCTTATTCCTCTGTTGCTGGCCCTGGGGTGGTGGGCGTTTCTGCTCTACTTCCGCATTCCGCTCAAGCAGGGTGCCAAGGGGTTTTACTGGATCATCGGCATAGGTGGGGGACTTGCCGCCTTCTTCAGCCTGATGATGGTGCTCACCCACTGACGCGCCTGCGGCAACAAAAAGGCCACCCTGAGGTGGCCCGGATCTCAACCCGCCTGCGCACTGAGGTGGTAGTGGCGATTGCTGCCCTGCCCCAGCACCCCCTGGGCCAGCAGATGCTGGAACACCCTGTCCACCTCTTCCAGCGAGAGGGAGAGGGCCTCGGCCACCTTGCGCTTGCTGCACTTGAGCTCTCCGCTCTCCAGCGCGCTGCGCACCTGGGCCACCACGGCCGGTGCGGGCTCTGGTCTGCTCACCACCATGGGTGCGGCGACAGCTGACTCGACCTGGCGAACCTCGGCTTCTTCCCGCGCCCGTTGCAACTGCCATTGACGGCGGAAGCGGTTCTCCTCGCCGATCAGGCTGACGAAAAAGGCACCGAACGCATCCAGCAACACCGAGAGGAAGCAGACCAGCAGGAACTGTACCTGGCTGATGCTCATGCCCACCCCGTCCGCCAGGCTGCTCATCAACCCCAGCATGGAGGACTGCTCATTGACAGGCTTGGCGTCGCGCTCCTGGCGCAGCTCATCCTGCTTCAGCCTGAGCTTGGTGTTGGCCTGCTGCAATCCGCTCACCCCGCTGGAGATCCGCGCCATCTCTATGTATTTGCGCGCCGCCTCCTCGTTGAGCTGGATCTGCCGCTCTATGCTGGCAATCTGCTCGTCGAAGCGGGCGATCTCCCGCTCGTGGCGCGCCTGCTGGCTCAAGATGGTGTTGGTGGCGCTGTTGATGCCGCCAATGCTGCCACCGATGGAGATGGCAGCCAGCACGCTGTAAAACAGCAGCGACCAGAAGGCACCGCCGAGATCCCGCCGTGCCTTGCACTCGCCATATTCATACCAGACATAGAACTTGCCCAGTTCGAAGATGATGGCCAGACCGCCAAACAACCACTTCATCAGGGGGTTGTCGTCGATGGAGAGAAACAGCAGCAGGGAGAAGACGATGGAGGCCAGAATGGCCAGCCCGGTAAAACTGTACACCGTGGTCAGTGCGAACCAGCCCTTGGGATAGCGCAATGCGGCGGGAGCCTGTGTGGTCATGATGGAGAGGGTATGCCGTGCAGGAAAAGTTGGCTGCCGATTATAGTCACCGGGCGGTCGGAGAGAAGGGCAAATACCTGAATTCCCTCATATGGATAACCAGCTGTCCATAGTGCGACCAAAACGGACGAATCGGCAGCAGAAAACCGCTACAATCGACCTCAGACTTGAAGGGAGTATTTCGTTGTGCCTGGGTTCAGCCCGGCGCGCTACACTGACTCCCTATTGCCATTATCCGAGGACATCATGAACAGAACGACTACGCTGCTGCTCTCCCTGCTTCTGGTTGCCGGCACCTCCATCTCATCGGTCCAGGCTCAGGAGCAGGGGAATAACGCTTTCTCCGTTGACGAGCTCACCTTCAATCTGGACTGGAATGACACGCAATTTGACTGGTCGCAGACAAGTTGTCTCGATCTGGGGGTCGGTGAGGATGCCTCTGCCGATTGCAAGGGCGTCAAGCTCAACCTGGATGATGAGACGCCCCGCAACCAACCCCCCAGCACCAACCAGATCCCGGCCAGCCCGGAACAGTGACTAGTCACGACAGGAGCCTCTCTGATATGACACATCCCAAGCGCAATACCATGATCAACCGCACCGCTCTGCTGCTCTCTCTGTTCATTGTCCACGGCGTCGCCTTTGCTGCGCCTCCTTCCAAGAACAACGACGACATCAAGATCTCCACCGATCGGGGCCAAATCAGCCTGGATTGGGACGACAAGGAGTACGACTGGTGGCAGAACAACTGCCTGAATATCAGCACCCGCAGCAGCAGTATCAAACTCAACTGTGACAACATGGATGGCAAGTATCGCGACCACTACAACCGTAGCATCCACAGCGGCAACAACCCGGGCAAGGGCCACGACAAGAACGACTGGGACAGCAACGACAACGCGAAATACAAAGAAAAAGGCAACGGGAAAGGCAAGAACAAGTAATGGCTCAGGGGCTCCGGCCCCTGAATGCGTTCACTGACGCTGATAGTGGCCAACTTATTGCCAAAGCTCAGAACTCATGAAACTCTGTGACTGTTGACTTCCCCCCCATCAAGACTCGATAGCCCCCTCCATGGTCTTGGCAAAAAGTTGAATCATGTCATTTTACGAACGTTCACCACCCATTCCTCACCAGATCAATCACCATGGTGCCAAGGTGTTGTTCCGCCCCGGTTAAGGCTGGCGGCGATAGACTGCCTCTCCTCCAGCCGTCATCGAGGCCATCATGCGCAACCCCATTTCCCACCTGCTCGCCCGGTTACTGAACAGCGGCGCAGCATTTGAAGCCCCTCTTACCCGGCGCAGCCCCACCCAAGATGCTGGCTCCCATCAGGAAGAACAGGGAGCGAGAAGGCAGCCACTTGGCGATATTCCCCGCACTGAGGGCTCTTGCAAGCACGATGGTGACAAGATAGGTCGCTGACCGCCCCTGCTGGCGTCTACCAGTAATTTTCCATGCTGATGTTGCCGGGGGCCCGGCGCAGGTTCTTGGCAAGACCAAGCTCCAGCAGGGTTTGCTGCGTCTCCTTCACCATGGCGGGATTGCCGCAGATCATCACCTGGCTGTGCTCAGCCGAGAATGCGAGCCCGACCCTGGCCTGCAGCTCGCCGCTGGCAATGGCCGCCGGGATCCGACCGGGCAACGCGTCGGGCCAGGGTTCGCGGCTGACGAAAGGCACGTAGTGAAAACGGGGCCCATACTGCTCGACCAGGCTGGTAATCAGGCCCTGATAGGTGAGCTCCTCCCCCTTGCGCACCCCGTGCACCAGCACCAGATTCTCGAAACGCTCGAAGACCTCCCTCTCAGCCAGCATGGCGAGGAAGGGGCCTATGGCCGTGCCGGTGGAGAGCAGCCAGAGATCCCGTCCCGGCGGGAGCTCGTCCAGGGTCAGGAAGCCCGTGGCCTGAGACTGAACCAGCAAGGAATCCCCCGGTTGCAAGGCACCGAGGGAGGGGGTCAGTTCGCCGTCCGGGATCTCGACCAGATAGAATTCGTGGTAGGGGGCGGAGGGGGGATTAACGAAGGAATAGGCGCGCTGGATCCGCTGATCGCCCCGTTGCAGGGCAAGCTTGGTAAATTGCCCCGCCTTGTAGGGGGCGAGATCCGCCGCTATGCGCAAGGAAAACAGGGTGGGCGTCCACTCGATGCGCTCGAGTACCCGACCTTCGACCCAGGCTGCCATACAGGTTCTCCTCCAAAGAAACAGAACCTCACTCTACCCCTTGATCCCCTCTTGATTCAAAAAGAAAAAAACCCGCGCATGTGCGCGGGTTTTTTCTGCAAAGCGAATCGCTATTACAGAGCAACAACCTGGATCTGTACGGTTGCCTTGACGTCAGCGTGCAGCTGAACAACAACTTCGTACTCGCCGGTGTTACGCAGAACGTTGCCCATACGGACTTCGCTCTTGGCAACGGCGACGCCGGCAGCAGTGATGGCTTCAGCCACGTCACGGGTACCGATGGAACCGAACAGCTTGCCTTCGTCGCCAGACTTGGAGGCGATGACAACGGCAGCCAGTTCACCCAGCTTGGCAGCGCGCTCTTCAGCGGCAGCTTTACCGGCAGCCAGTTTGGCTTCCAGTTCAGCACGGCGAGCATCGAAGGTCTCGATGTTGGCCTTGGTAGCCATAACGGCCTTGCCTTGCGGGATCAGATAGTTACGGGCGTAGCCAGCTTTAACAGCGACTTGATCACCCAGACCGCCCAGTTTGGCGATTTTGTCGAGCAGGATAACTTGCATTACCTTTCCTCTATAAAAGTTGAGTTAGGCTTAAGTGCCGGACCGATTCTTACTTGTTGTGCAGATCGGTGTACGGCAGCAGAGCCAGGTAACGAGCACGCTTGATGGCGCGTGCCAGCTGACGCTGATACTTGGCGCGGGTACCGGTGATACGGCTCGGTACGATCTTGCCAGATTCAGTGACGTAGTTTTTCAGAGTAACGATATCTTTGTAGTCGATCTCGGTAACGTTCTCGGCGGTGAAGCGGCAGAACTTACGACGACGGAAATAACGTGCCATGGCCTTTATCCTCTAATGCGGTGATCTAAGAATTACTCTTCGGAAGACGCTTCAACAGCATCTTCGCGGCGCTCGTCGTCACGACGGGTGAAGCGCTCTTCCTTGGCCTTGGCCATCGGAGAAACTTCAGTCACGGCGTGCTTGGTGCGCATGATCATGTTGCGGATAACGGCATCGTTGAAGCGGAAGTTGGTTTCCAGTTCGTCGATAACGGCCTGCTCAGCTTCTACGTTCATCAGAACATAGTGAGCCTTGTGCAGCTTGTCGATCGGGTAAGCCAGCTGACGACGGCCCCAATCTTCCAGGCGATGAATGGTGCCACCAGCGGTGGTGATAGCGCCGGTGTAACGCTCGATCATGCCAGGTACTTGCTCGCTCTGGTCCGGATGAACCATGAAGACGATTTCGTAATGACGCATTTTAGCTCCTTACGGATTAATTCAGCCTCCGCCCAGGTGCAGCCAGACCTCGGAGGCAAGGAACATAGTGGTGTTTAGACGCTGCTTTCTAGGGCGGCGTATTGTACGAAATAGCCTCTCCCACTGCAACTGGCGTCGACAGATGTTTTTGTCGATGACCCTGATGCAAAACTTCAATTGATAATAATTATCATTTAGATCTATTCTATCTCCATGCTCTTATGGAGGGTGACACCATGCAACCCGCATTGACCACGGCCATCCCGGCCCGCAAATTCAAGCTGACCCTGCTTGGCCCCGCCTTCATCGCCGCCATCGGCTACATAGATCCGGGCAACTTCGCTACCAACATCCAGGCCGGTTCCACCTTTGGTTATCAACTGCTGTGGGTGGTGGTCTGGGCCAACCTGATGGCCATGGTGGTGCAGACCCTCTCCGCCAAGCTCGGCATCGTCACCGGCAAGAATCTGGCGGAGCACATCCGGGACAAATTACCCAAACCGGCAGTCTGGGCCTACTGGGTGCAGGCGGAGATCATCGCCATGGCCACGGATCTCGCCGAGTTCATCGGCGCAGCTGTGGGCTTCAAGCTGCTGTTCGGGGTGACGCTGCTGGAAGGGGCCTGCATCACTGCCGTGGTCACCTGGGGCATTCTCATGCTGCAATCCCGCGGCCAGAAGCCGCTGGAGTTCGTGGTGGGAGGTCTGCTGCTGTTCGTGGCCGCCGCCTACATAGTCGAGCTGGTCTTCTCCCGCCCCCATCTGCCCAGCCTGCTGGAAGGCGCCCTCTTCCCCGGCCTGCCCAACGGCGATGCCGTCTATCTCGCCGCTGGCGTGCTCGGTGCGACAGTCATGCCCCACGTCATCTATCTCCACTCGGCGCTGACCCAGCACACCCAGGATCAGGGCAGCGTGCCCCAGCGGCTGCACAGCACCCGGGTCGATGTGGCCATTGCCATGACCATAGCCGGCTTCGTCAACCTGGCCATGATGGCCATGGCCGCTGCGGCCTTCCACGACGCGGGCCACCAGCAGGTGGCGGAACTGGAAACGGCCTACCAGACACTCACTCCCTTGCTGGGTCAGGCTGCCGCCACCCTGTTCGGGCTCTCTCTGGTCGCGTCTGGCATCTCCTCCACCGTAGTCGGGACTCTGGCAGGCCAGGTGGTGATGCAGGGCTTCGTGCGCTTCACCATACCGCTCTGGCTGCGCCGGGCCATCACCATGGCCCCCGCCTTCGTGGTGATCGCCATGGGACTCAACACCACTGAGATCCTGGTGCTGAGCCAGGTCATCCTGAGCTTTGGCATCGCCCTCGCGCTCATTCCGCTGCTGATCCTGACCGGCGATCGCACCCTGATGGGGGAGCATCGCAACCATCCACTGACCCAGGCAATCGGTCGCGTCATAGTCGCGCTGGTGATCGGCCTCAACGCCTATCTGCTGGTCACCATGATCTAGTGTTCACTCCGCCATCTTCGAGCCGGCTCGTTAACAGAGGTTAATGAGCCGGCCCCCGCTTTGGCGTATGCTGCCGCTTTCTCTTCTCTATTTCTCGTTGCGGAAGCCTTGCCATGGAACACACCCGAGTCAGCTTCGTGCTGGGCCATCATCAGGAACAGGCCAGCGTCGTCTATTGCGAGCAGGGGCAACCCAGCCTGCTGGTCACCAACCTCACCCCCTTCCATCCCCAGAGCCACCTCTGGCCCGATCAACCGGGGGATGTGGGCACTGTGCGCTGGGATGGGGGCGAGGCGGCCGTGGGCCCCTGCAGGATGGGAGCCATCAGCCCGGAAGGCAGGCTGTTCGTGGATCAGGATATTCCGGTCAAGCGGGGCGCCGAGGGCTGGGCCTTCGTGGTGGTGCATCCCCTCGCCGGCTCCCATCAGCTTGCCATCGGCACGCAGGTGGAACTGAGGGTGGATGCCGAGGCCCGCCACTCCCTGAGTCTGGGTCACAGCGGCTGCCATCTGGTGGCGCTGGCCCTCAACCGGGCTCTCATCCCCTACTGGCGCAAGGAGGTGAGCGAGCGCGATGCACTGGATCAGCCCGATTTCGACCGCCTCGCCATCCAGACCTCGCGGGTCGAACCTCTGAGCTCCCGGGAGCAATACCGCATCGGCAAAAGCCTGCGCAAGAAGGGAGTCAACAGTGAGGCACTGCTGGCGGATCTGGCGCTGATAGAAGAAAAGGTCAACCGGCAACTCGCTAGCTGGCTGGCTGCGGGTGGCGAGATCAGTCGCTCGCGAGCAGACGAGGCCATCATCGACTCCCGCTACTGGCACTGCACGCTTGAGGGAAAAGAGCTGACCATCCCCTGCGGCGGCACCCATGCCGGCACTCTGGCGGAGCTGGGTCAGGTCAAAGTACAGCTCGCCCCCGCAGAGGAGGGGTTCAGCCTGCTCTCCGAAGTCACCCCCTGAGTCGACGACAGATCCGGCTTCTCCCCATCAGCCAAGCCGGATCAACAATATGCCGCAGAGGATCACCAGGGCCGCCATCAGCCTGACTCGCCCCAGCCGCTCCCCCAGCCAGAGCCAGGAGAGCAGCACGGCAAACAGCACGCTGCTCTCGCGCAGCGCCGCCACCAGCCCGATGGGAGCCAGGGTCATGGCCCAGATGACGATGCCGTAGGCAAGCAGCGAGAGGGCGCCGCCCAGGGCGCCCGAATACCACTCGGCCCGGGTCAGGCTGCGCAAGGCGGTGCGGCTCTGCCATCTCATCAGCAGCGGCATCACCAGGGCCGTCAGGGTAAAGAGCCAGAGGGTATAGCGTATCGGCTCCCCCGCCGAGCGGGCCCCGACCCCGTCAGACAGGGTATAGGCGGCGGTAAACAGCGCCGTGATCAGCACGGCGCACAGGGCCGCAGGCGCCAGCCGGATGCCGCCGCGCCAGGCCATCAGCAAGACCCCGCCCACCAGCACCATGGCCCCCGCCACAGCCACGACACCGGGCACCTCCCCCAGCAGCAGGGCGCCGAGCAGCAAGGTCACCAGGGGCGCGCTGCCACGGGCCAGTGGATAGATCTGGCCAAACTCCCCCAAACGGTAGGCCCGGCCGAGAAAGAGGCTATATCCGCAGTGCAACAGGATGGAGAGTGCCAACCAGGGATATTCGACCGGGGCCGGCCACCCCACCAGCGGCAGGAAAGGCAGGGAGAAGAGGCCGGAGCAGAGGGAGACCAGCAACACGCTGACACGCCCCTCGGCCTGGCGCTTGGCCAGCGCATTCCACAGGGCGTGCAGCAAGGCGGCCAGCAAGATGGCCGCGAAGATGGAGAGGGTCACGACGGGGTTCCAATCAACAAGGGAGTGGGATCATACCCGTTTGTGTCGCAACAAGGTGGGAGCCCGCTCATGTCTGCCCCCTATCCCTTTCACAGCACAGAGAGTCAGCCCGGCAGCTTGCGCATGCCAACGTGAGGAATATCGTCCTCCAGATAGCCCTCCCCTTCCGGTGCGAAGCCGTGCTGGCCATAGAAGCCCTGCAGGTGAGCCTGGGCGCCGAGCCAGATGCTGTGCGCCGGCCAGCGGGCCGTGCAGGCGGTCACCGCCTCATCGAGCAAGCTGTGGCCCAGACCGCCCCCTCTCGACTGGGGGGAGGTGACCACCCGGCCTATGGCGGCGCCATTGTCGTCACCGATGCCGGGGGCCATGATGCGGGCATAGGCGGCCAGATGATCGCCTTCATAACCGAGCAGGTGCAGCACACCGTCCCGGCGATCCACCCCATCCAGATCCTGGAAGGGGCAACTCTGCTCCACCACGAACACCTCGGCCCGCAGTGCCAGCAACTCGTACAACTCGTCCGTGGTCAGTGCAGACCAGGGTTTCAGGATCCAGTTCATCGGCGACTCCTTATCAATTCGGCCTGCCAGCATAGGTGAGCGCAGCCAGGGCGGCATTAACCTTTGTTAAGACTCTTAAGCCGTTTGCGAATGCGACTAAGACTGATGGGACTGATGCCGAGATAGGCGGCGATCTGGTGATCCGGCACCCTGGCATCCAGTGCGGGGAAGCAGTCCAGGAAGTGCTGATAGCGGGCCTGGGGGCTCTCGGTCAACAGCAGCAGCTCTTTTTCTTCCTTGATGCGCAGCTGCACTTCCAGCAGGTGCTGATACCAGGCGGACCAGCAGGAGAGCGGACGCAGGTCGGCCAGCTGGAACAGCTGCAAGCGGCAGGGTTCCAGCGCCTCCACGCTGTAGCGGGCGGGTTCGCCACTGAGCAGGTGATGGAAGTCGAGAAACTCGTCCCCCTCCCAGTAGAACTCCTTGATGTACTCCCGCCCATCCGCCAGCACCACCCTGGCCCGCAGCAACCCCTGCTCCACCCTGATCAGCAGATCCGGACTGTCGCCGGCGTGCCAGAGGCAAGATCTGGGGGCGAGCGTCAGCGGCCGGGCAAAAGAGAGGAGGCGCCTGGCCTCCTGCTCATCTGTGACCCTGTCCCGGAAAAAGGGAGGTCTGTCCATCATCACGGCGTCAGCTGCGGCGCTGACGCACGGCTTCGAACAGGCAGACGCCGCTCGCCACCGAGACGTTGAGGCTCGATACCGCCCCCGCCATCGGTATGCTCACCAGTTCGTCGCAATGTTCGCGGGTCAGGCGACGCATCCCCTTGCCCTCGGCGCCCATCACCAGCGCCATGGGGCCGGTCAGCTTGGCCTGATAGAGGTCGTGGTCCGCCTCGCCGGCGGTGCCGACTATCCAGACACCGCGCTCCTGCAGCTCGCGCAGGGTGCGCGCCAGGTTGGTGACCTGAATGAGCGGCACCACTTCGGCGGCGCCACAGGCGACCTTGCGCACGATGGAGGTCAAGCCGGTGGCCTTGTCCCGCGGCACTATCACCGCATGGACCCCGGCCGCATCGGCGCTGCGCAGGCAGGCGCCGAGGTTGTGCGGATCGGTCACGCCGTCCAGCACCAGCAGGAGGGGGGCGGTCTCTTGCACCGCCAGGCCGTCCAGCAGGCTGGCCAGGTCGTGCTCGGCCAGCTTGGGCGCCTCTATCACCTTGGCCATGATGCCCTGGTGATTGTTGCCCTCGGCTTTATCATCAAGCGTCTTGCGGTTCACGCTCTGCACCTTGATGCCGAGGGATTCCAGCTCGGTCAGCAAGGGTTGCAGCCGGTCGTCATCGCGGCCCTTGAGGGCCCATACCTCGATGAAACGCTCCGGGGTGCGCTCAAGCAGCGCGGATACAGCGTGAATGCCGTAGATCAGTTCTGTACTCATTTAGTGCTCTTGGCCTTGTCGCGAGCGTTTTTGCTCGGTCGTCTGTTGCTGGGCTTGGCGCGGCCACCTTTGTCGGATTTGCCGTGATCCTTGCCCTCTTTGCGTTTCTCGTGGCGCTGGGCGCTCTTGGCCTTCTCTTTCTTGATCTCGGCCTGCTTGCGCGCCATCTCCTTGGCGTTCTTGCCGGTGGCCTGGAGCGGCTCTTCCACCATCACGAAGTCGATCTTGCGATCGTCCAGGTTCACGCCCATCACCTTGACCCGCACCTTGTCACCCAGACGGTAGCGACGACGGAAGTTCTCGCCGATCAGCTGCATGTGCAGGGGATCAAACTGGTAGTAGTCGTTGGTGAGGGTACTGACGTGTACCAGACCGTCGATGTGGATATCCGCCAGGCGCACGAAGAAGCCAAAGCCGGTAACGCTGGCGATCACGCCATCGAACTCGTCACCCACGTGATCCAGCATGTACTCGCACTTGAGCCAGTCGGCCACGTCGCGGGTCGCATCGTCGGCACGGCGCTCGGTCATGGAGCAGTGCTCGCCCATCGGGTCCACTTCTTCCAGCTGGTAGTGGTAACCACCGCTCGGGGTCCACTTGTGACGCAGGTTGCCCTGCTGCTCTTTTGCAGTCTGGTACTTGATGGCACGGTGCAGAATGAGGTCGGGATAGCGACGGATCGGCGAGGTGAAGTGGGCGTAGGACTTCAACGCCAGACCGAAGTGACCGATGTTGTCAGCCTGATAGACCGCCTGACGCATGGAACGCAGCAGCATGGTGGAGAGCAGCTCGGCATCCGGGCGCCCTTCAAACTTGGCGGCCAGCTCGGCAAAGTCCTTCGGCTCGGGCTCGAGGCCGCCCTTGAGCTCCAGACCCAGTTCTGCCAGGAAGTCACGGAAACCGGTCAGGCGCTCTTCGCCCGGACGGTCGTGCACCCGGAACAGGGCAGAGGCTTCGTTCTTCTCGATGTAACGGGCCGCGGCCACGTTCGCCTGGATCATGCACTCTTCGATGATCTTGTGGGCATCGTTGCGCACCAGCGGCACGATCTGGTCGATCTTGCGCTGGGCGTTGAAGATGAAACGGGTCTCCTCGCTCTCGAACTCCACCGCACCACGCTGGTGACGGGCGTGCTTGAGCGCCTTGTAGAGGTTGTTGAGCTCTTCGATGTGGCCCACCAGCGGGTCATATTGCTGACGCAGCTTGGGATCACCATCCAGAATGGCCGCGACCTTGCTGTAGGTCATGCGGGCATGGGAGTTCATCACCGCTTCGTAGAACTTGTAGCCGGACATGCGGCCAGCGGCGGAGATGGTCATCTCGCACACCATGCAGAGGCGGTCAACCTGCGGATTCAGGGAGCACAGCCCGTTGGAGAGCACCTCCGGCAGCATGGGCACCACGAACTCGGGGAAATAGACCGAGTTGCCGCGCTGATAGGCTTCAGCATCCAGCGCAGTGCCGGGCTTCACGTAGGCGGAGACATCCGCAATGGCAACCCACAGACGCCAGCCGCCGCCACGCTTGGCTTCACAGAAGACGGCGTCATCGAAGTCGCGGGCATCTTCCCCATCAATGGTGACCAGCGGCAGGGCACGCAGATCGATGCGGCCCTCTTTGGCTTTCTCCGGTACCTGTTCGCCCAGACCGGCGACCTCCTTGGTCACCTCCTCCGGCCAGGTATGCGGGATACCGTGGGTACGCAGGGCGATCTCGATCTCCATGCCAGGGGCCATGTTCTCGCCCAGCACGTCCAGTACGGTACCGACCGCGTTGATGCGGGAGTTGGCGCGCTGGTTGATGCGCACCACCACGACCTGGCTCTGGCGAGCACCCTTGTTTTCGCCTTCAGGGATGATGATGTCCTGACCGATGCGGCTGTCATCCGGCACCACGAAACCGACGCCGTTCTCGACGAAGTAACGGCCGACGATGTCTGCCTCACGGGGCTTGAGCAGGCGAACCAGACGTGCTTCCTGACGACCCTTGCGGTCGATCTCGGTCGGCTGCACCAGGGCATAGTCACCGTGCATCAGGCGCTGCATCTCGCGGTTGTTCAGATACAGATCCGGTCCACCACCTTCCGGGCGCAGAAAACCGAAACCATCTTTATGGCCGAGTACATACCCTTTGACCAGATTCAGACGATCCGGCAGGGCGTAACATTGGTTGCGAGTGAATACCAACTGCCCATCGCGCTCCATGGCGCGCAGACGACGGCGCAAGGCTTCCAACGGCTCTTCGTCAGTCAGCTTGAGTGCCTTGGCCAGCTCTTCGCGGGACATCGGCTTTTCGTGACCCTTGATGAGTTCGAGGATCAGCTCGCGACTGGCGATGGGGTTTTCGTATTTTTCGGCCTCGCGTTGGAGGAAAGGATCTTTTTGAGACATAAGCAGGCCTTAGGGTAGGTAGTAACCCAGACATTATATCGAAGGGGGGAGCTAATGGCATCCATCGACTGCCTTTTGGCCAATCTCTCTGTCATACTGGCGACAGTTTGCAGGTATGTGAGACTCGGAACTCATGAGCAAGGACTCGTTCGCCCAATCGGCCGCCTATTTGAAACAGGCGGTCCCCCTGATGATCAAGTATCAAATCCCCACCACCCCGAACAATTACCATCTTTGGTACAACTATGTCTCTGGCGCCATGCCCGAGCTGAATAACGCCGTCGATCACGCGATAAAACTGCAGGGTACCTTCTCCCTCACCACCTGTGAGCGTCTCTATCACCAGCATCTGGCCAGCCAGGACGAGCAACAGATGGAGGCGATGAAGCTCAATCTGGTCGCCATGGCCAATGAGCTCGGCCACTCCATGCAGGATGCGCTGGTCGATACCGGCCAGTTCCAGGCCATGCTCGACAAAAGCTTCGACAAGTTGAACCTCATCGATGATGAGGGACTGAGCCTGGACGACACCATGGCCATCTTGCGGGAACTGGTACGCGAGTCGCGGGACGTGCGCATGTCCACCCTGCACTTTCGCAACCAGCTCAGCAGCGCCGAGAAGGAGATCAAGGAGCTCAAGGCAGCACTAAACGAGACGCGCAAGATGGCCACCGAGGACGCACTCACCTCGCTGCTCAACCGTCGCGCCTTCGATCTGGAGATGGACAGCCTGATCCGCAGCAAGCAGCCCTTCTCGCTGATCATGACCGATATCGATCGTTTCAAGAACTTCAACGACGAATATGGCCATCTGCTGGGAGATCAGGTGCTGCGCATCGTCGGCAAGCGGCTGCGGGAAGTGAGCAAGGAGGGCATCACGGCCTATCGGCTCGGAGGGGAAGAGTTTGCCCTGCTGGTGCCGGGCCGAGTGTTGGCACTGACTCGCCAGATGGCGGAGAGCCTGCGCCGGGTCATCGAGCGGATGTCGCTGCTGGATCGCAAATCAGGCCGGCGCATCGATCACATCACCGCCTCCTTCGGTGTGGGGGAATATAATGGGCAGGAGACGGCGGACGCCCTGATAGAGCGCACCGACAAGCTGCTCTACAAGGCCAAGGAGCTGGGTCGCAACCGGGTGATGCCACTCCCCTCCTGAACCGCCAGATATGAAAAGGCCGGTCACAGACCGGCCTTTTCATTTTTCCGCATTCTGCTCAGAGGCTTTTCAGCTTCTCTTCCGGTAGCGCCAGCTCGTCGTTGTGGTTGACGCCGATGCCGCGCTCCAGCACGTGGCGGGCGATGGCATGGGCCTCTTCCAGGGAGTGCATGCTGTAGGTACCACACTGGTATTCGTTCAGCTCGGGGATCTTGCCCTGCTCCTGCACGGTCAGCACGTCGCTCATGGCGGCCTGCCAGGCTGCCCCCACGCGGGCCTCGTCCGGCGCACCGATCAGGCTCATGTAGAAGCCGGTACGGCAGCCCATGGGGGAGATGTCGATGATCTCGACCCCGTTACCGTTCAAGTGATCCCGCATGAAACCGGCAAACAGATGCTCCAGGGTGTGGATACCGCGCTCGGAGAGGATCTCCTGGTTCGGCACACAGAAGCGCAGATCGAACACGGTAATGGTGTCCTTGTTCGGGGTCTGCATGGTTTTGGCCACCCGAACTGCCGGGGCTGCCATGCGAGTATGGTCGACGGTAAAACTGTCCAATAACGGCATTTCTGACTCCTGATTGGTTACGAGAACCAGCCCCCGCTGGGGAGCCGATCCTTGCATTGTCGATACTGGGCGCCGTAGCGTTGGGCACGGGCCTCCACCTTGCGGGAGACCTTCATCAGCCACCCCTTGCTGCGGTAGCTGCCGCGCCGGTAACCACCCCAGCCTTCGTGATAATTGAGATATTGACCGTAGGCATCCCACTTGGAAGTGCCATTGAGCCGCTGCGCCTTGTGAGTGTACCAGCCCATGAAATCGATGGCGTCGGCGAAGTCGTCGCGATCGCTCCAGCCGTTGCCGCTCTCCCGCTGGTAATCATCCCAAGTCTCATCCTTGACCTGGGCATAGCCATAAGCAGAGCTGGCACGCCCGGTCGGGATGAAGAGAAAATATTGCATCGGCGGCTGGGCATCGTGCACGAAGGAGGACTCCTGATACATCATAGCCATCACCACATGTACCGGGGTCCCCCACTTTTCGTTCATCTTGAGTGCTGCCTTGTGCCACTCAGGTTTTTCCCGAAAGATCTGGCACAGGTTTTCCGGCTGGGCCGGTGGCTGACTACTGCAAGCAGTCAGCACCATCAGCAGGCCGGCTGCCACCATGAGACGCATCCTTGGTATCGGATGGGTTACATTTTCGTTCTCTTGGTCGTTACGAGGCACATCCATCACATCAAATCGCGTCTTCGTTCTCTTCACCGGTGCGGATGCGGATCACACGCTCCACCTCGCAGACGAAGATCTTGCCATCACCGATCTTGCCGGTACGGGCAGTGTTCTGGATCGCTTCCAGACAGGCGTCGAGATCCTCGTCCTGCACCACCAGCTCTACTTTTACCTTGGGCAGGAAGTCGACCATGTACTCGGCACCGCGATAGAGCTCGGTATGGCCCTTCTGGCGCCCGAAGCCTTTGACTTCGGATACAGTCATGCCGTTGATGCCGATCTCGGCCAGGGCTTCGCGCACATCGTCCAGCTTGAACGGTTTGATGATGGCTTCAATCTTCTTCATGGTGACTCCTTACCAGTTCTGTTTGCCGAACCCGGACGTAATGGGGTAGCGGCGATCCTTACCAAAGTTGCGGGTCGTGATACGGGGCCCGACGGCAGCCTGACGGCGCTTGTACTCGTTGAGATCCACCAGACGGATCACCTTGCGCACCACGGCTTCTTCGAAGCCCTCCGCCACCATGTCGGCGACCGAGGCGTCTTCTTCCACATAGCGCTTGAGGATGGCGTCCAGAATGTCGTAGGGGGGCAGGCTGTCCTGATCCACCTGATCCGGTGCCAGCTCTGCCGAAGGCGGACGGTCGATGACCCGCTGCGGGATCACATAGTCGACGGAGTTGCGGTATTCGCACAGCTTGAAGACCAGCGTCTTGGGCACGTCCTTGAGCACGTCAAAGCCGCCCGCCATGTCACCATACAGGGTGGCATAGCCGACCGCCATCTCGCTCTTGTTGCCGGTGGTCAATACGATACGGCGACGCTTGTTGGAGAGCGCCATCAAGAGCACACCACGGCAGCGGGCCTGCAGGTTCTCTTCGGTAGTGTCGCGGGCCGTCCCTTCAAACAGCGGCGCCAGCTGAGCCATAAAGCCCTCGAACATAGGCTCGATGGAGATGATGTTGAACTCGACCCCCATCCGCTCGGCCTGTTCCTTGGCATCTTCCACGCTCATCTGGGCGGTGTAGCGGAACGGCATCATCACCGCCTGTACCTTGTCCGCACCTATGGCATCGGCCGCGATGGCGAGCGTCAGGGCGGAGTCGATGCCGCCGGAGAGGCCCAGCACAGCTCCCTGGAAGCCGTTCTTGGTGACATAGTCATGCACCGCCAGCACCAGCGCCTGATAGGTCTCGGCCAGGGGCGCCAGCGGCGCAGACGGTTCCCGCTCTTTCAACGGCTGGCCGTCGACAAAGCGCACCAGCGCCAGCTCTTCGGCAAACGGGGCCAGCTTGTGGGTCAGCTCGCTCTGGCCGTTGAACACCTTGGAGCAACCATCGAATATCAGTTCGTCCTGACCACAGACCTGATTGAGGTAAACCAGCGGCAAGCCGGTCTGATCACAGCGCTCGGCCATCAGCTCGCGGCGGATCCAGGGTTTTTCCTGATCGTAAGGGGAAGCATTGATGGTGAGCAGCAGCTCGGCACCGGCCGCCTTTGCCGCGAGTGCCGGGCCCGGTTGCCACAGGTCTTCACAGATGAGCAAGCCCAGTTGATGGCCACGGAACGACACCACGCAGGTATCGCTCGCCGCGGTGAAGTAGCGCTTCTCGTCGAACACCCCGTAGTTGGGCAGATCCTGCTTGAAGTAACGGGCGATCAGCTTGCCCTGCTCATAGAGAGAGGCGGCATTGTAGAGCGCATCTCCTTCACGCCAGGGGTGGCCCACCAGGATGGCGCAACGACCCTGCCAGGCCACAACACGAGCCAGAGCCGCCTCCACCCGGACCATCAGATCGCTGCGCAGCAGCAGATCTTCAGGCGGATAGCCGGTCAGCGCCAGCTCGGAGCAGACCAGCAGATCGGCGCCTTGCTGGTCGGCCTCTGCGGCGGCAGCCAGCACCTTGTCACAGTTATCTTCGATGGCGCCTACCGTCAGATTTAACTGGGCAAGCATCAGAGAGAGGGCTTTTGCCATGGCGATGCATCTTGAATTCGAAAATGATGGGGAATGATAAAGAAAAGGCGCTGGCTGTGCCAGCGCCTTGGCTCCCTCAGCAAGCCTTAGGGAGAGCAGGTCAGGTTTGCGGCATTGGTGACGCCATTGTCTACCAGCAAGGTGCAGGGACCGCTGATGACCTGACCGCTGGCTGGCGGAGTCATGGGGATACTCAAAGAACTCGGCTTAACCAAGAAGGTCGTGTTGCCCGAGTAGGAGAAGTTCACCACCAGAGTGCTGTTCTGCTCAGCCGTGCAAGTATAGATTGCCGTCTGGTTGTCGCTGCTCGGCTTGTCTATCTGGCAAGTGGCCCCGGAGGTCGAGGTATTCATCGACAGGTTATTGAAAACATTTTTCTTGCAGGCGATTGGGGTCGGATCATTGTTCTTGGTTTTCTCCAGGCACTGTACCTTGCCTGTGACCGTCAGCAGAGGCTGCGTGACAGTTCCGGAGTCAATCTTGACGGCCAACTCTGTACTGAGAGCCAGGCTCTGATCCCTTGGTGAAATCAGCGTAGCGGTAATCCCCGAATTACCCTGATAGACGGTGGCTTTTACCTTCACACTCTGCAGCACCTGGCTACTGTCCTTGGTGGATTTCTTGGCGGCCAGGTAACCACGGCTGTAACTGCCGAAGTAATAGTTATTGAGATCCACTATGGTATCGACCGGTTCATTGCTGACGGTGGCATAGTCGGTCACGGCCCCCCCGAGCTGGCCACTGAGCGGTGTCATGGACCACTCCGCCAACATGGTCAGGTTGATATCCTGAAATGGCACCTTGGCCAGATAGCCAGTGATACTGGTGTCTATCCCGGTCAGATAGGTAGGATTCAGAACATCGACATATATTCCACGGGCAATCAGCTGGCGCGTGCCGGTATTGATCGTGATCCCCGTAACGGCGTCCCCACCAGGCGCAACGTTGGCAGGAGTCTGAAGCCATGTGGGAAAATCACTTATCGCAGGCGCGCTCACCGTCGGGGTCGAGGTCCAGTTCAGGGTCTGTTTCTGCCAGTCGATATAAGCCTTGACCACATACTGGATGTAATTCTGGTAACTGACCTGATTCGCCGCCTTGGCCAAGAAATCCGAGGTAGTGACAATAACCTGGACCAGGTTCCAATCAGGGAGGGGGCGATAGTACCCATCCAGTCGCACAAACCGGCAAGCATCCACATAGGTGCCGCTGGCCGCTACGGACAGGGTGCTGTTATAGCGCTGCCGACTGGTATTGAGCGGTGCGTAGTAGCTGAGAAAACTTCCTCCCGAGCCATCAAAATGATCTTTGCAGCAGCTTGTGCAGAGCGCTGGCTGGTTATTGCCGCTGACTGTTCCGGTCTGCTTGGTCTGTTGTGCTCCTGTCTTCCAATAGAGCTGGCTGGTGGCAGTACTGTAGGCCTGGCCCGGCAGATAGGCACTCAAAGTGGAACCATAAGTGCAGGCGCAACTTACTGAGCTGATATCTTGCTGGATTTGTTGGGTATTTCCCTGGTTTGCAGGCTGGTAGGTCACTGTTTCAAACTGCACCTCCTTGCCGACAGTGTTGTTTTTGGCCACCACTGTTGGAGAAGGTTTGCTGGTTTCCTGTCTGCTGCCGTTGCCGAGATCGATTGAGATCACGTCCGGCGCAACCCCCGGGGTGTAATTGATCTTCGGCCCTGTCCGAGCTGTATCCAACCCCCCATTCAACTGATCCACGGTCAATGATTCAGTGGGAGAGACATAACCCGTAAGCGCGACCGAGGTAGTCACCCCTTCGCTGTTGGTCCAGCTCACTGTGGTATTGATCTGCTTTCGCCCAGGGTAGTTCAGCAAATACCCTGTAGGAGCCGTGTTCTGCCATGCAGAAGTGGCTCCGTTCCAATATTGGTTGGCCACAGTCCAGGCCAACGTGTAGCTGTCGCCAGACTGGCTCTTGGTCGTATTACCACTCGCAATGGCCGTATAGGCAGTGAGCGGGGCCGTCGCCGTCACCAGACTGTTGAAGTTACGGAATTCCTCGATCTTGGATTCTGCGAGTCGCATGGCAATTTCATAACGCCGCCCATCCTGGGAGGCCGTCAGGGTCGACTTCGAAAGCATCACCAGACCGACCACCCCCACCCCCAGCACAACCAGGGTTACCAGTATCTCAAACAGGCCAAATCCTTTTTGCCGTTTCATTTACTTGTCCTCTACCAGTCGCGCCAGCTACCCGGCACCTGTTTAAGAGTCTGGAAGGCGGCGCCTGTCCTGATATTGCTCAGTGCGGCCTCATCATATTTGGCATCATAGGTACCATTGGCCTTGCCCAGCTCAAAGTTGGCAGCCAAGGCACCGTTCACGATGGCCCCGCCAGTGAGCTTGATATCCGTGGTTGCCGTAGCTGGATGTGAAGAGTACGCAAATACCAGCCCATACAGTTGACGGTTGCCATTGATGGTCAGGCTGCCATCCTTGATGATCAACACAACAGGGGCAGATTGAGTACCAATATTGGAACCGGGATTGCAATCGCCATTGACAATGACAAGCCCTGTCGTCGTCGGCCCCAGACCATTGCAATTATTGACTATCTGGTTGGCTCTTGACTCTATGTTGGCCCAGCCAGCGGCATCGTCATTCTCATTGAACAGATACCACACCAGGTCGGTTGGAAAATCGGGATCGCTATCCTTGATATCCGACTGCTTATTGCCCGGTTGGCTGATATTGGCACTGCAGCCACCGGCGTAATCACCCTGATGGCAGGTCTGGCCGGACCCCGTATTCAGATCTACATAATCATTGGTCCAGATGGAAAGCGGCACTCCAGGTCCCCCTCCATTGGGATTGGCAACAACGGTAAAGTTACCCCCGACCGCCATTCCCCCTGCGACAGTCAGAGGCGCGGCAGGTGTCCCAGCCAGCACGTTGCTTTGCACATATCGAGCCTCGACAGCCGCTTGCGCCTGGCTGTTGCTCAGGCTGGCCACAGAGCGAATCCGGATAGGTGCGATGGGCGTGGTACTCCCAGCCACCACGGGAAAGGGAGTTATGCATTCGACCGTCAGGGTATAAGTCCCCCCAGCACCTGATGGAGAAAACGAGTTCCCTGACCAAGCGGGCAGCAAAGAGGGGCAAGATGAACCTTCAGCAGATAGTCGACCAAAGCCATAGGACAACCCCTGTTCTGCCAAGGCCATCACTTGACGATAGAGGGTTTCATTCAATGTGATGCGACGATCGGCCACCAGCAGCTTGCCCACCAGCAGGGTGACTGCCAGCAGGATCAACAACAGGATCAGTGTGACGGTGAAAGTCGTAAAACCGGACTGGATTCTCATATCAGTATCCGTCATTGCGCAACTTGATATCACGCTGCAAGTTCAAGGTCAGCTCAGTATTGTCCTTGTAGCGGCCCGAAATGTTGAGTTGAATTGCCCTGGCACCGCTCACTTGGCTACTGGAGAGCAGGCGATAGGTAAGCTGGGTGATCTCTATGGTGTTATCGGTCGAAATGAGGCTACCGCTATTACAAGTGGGACTGGTTCCCGTAGCGAGTTTGACTCCCTTATCTCCGCTACTGTAACTATAAAGCCGAGTTTCCAGGCTGCTGGATGGGCTGTTGTTTAGCACACCGTTTTCATTGTCATCATAACTGATCCTGATGCAGCGATAGATGTTGGAACCTGTTGCGGTCTGATCCATCAGGTCGGTGCTTGCGTCGAAATAGAAGGGCGATGGGAGTGCACCAGATACCAATCGAGTCGAGGTAGCAGCACTGGCATCATAACCTGCACGCTCAATATCGCGGGCCATCATGTCGGTGATTGCCTGAACCTCCTGATTGAGTCGACTCACCTTCATAGCCGTGCTATTTGCCCTGAGAATCGTTGCGAAGAGCGTCGTCACGGCAGCCACCAGTAACAAGCCCGCCACCATGGCGACCATCAACTCCACCAGACTGAAGCCTGCATGTCGCCTCAACATGTCGGCACCCCACTCACATTGCTGACAGCACAGGTACGAACCCGCCCAACATTGTTAGTAACGACTCGCATGGCGTAGCTACCGGACGAGATGGCGATGTTGCCAGCCGTCAATGTACCTCTGCGGGGAGAAATATTGAGGGGCCTGATATTGGTAGCCGACTCACTGTAACTCGCCACTAGGGTGATACCCGGGAATTCGCTGGCATTCACCCCTTTTCGCCCCTCGATGCTGGAACAAGCATCGGCACAGCTATTACAGCTACCATCGATATGCACGCGGTAGCACCAGTTACTGGTACCGCTATTGAACAGCAGCAGATTGAGCGTCTGATTGCGTTTGACCGCCTCGGATTTGAGCAACATGACATCGGTATAGATAGCCTGCGTGGCAGCCCTGACCATCTGCTCCTGCCGCAATGACTGATAGCTGGGCAGGGCTACGGCAAGCAGCAATGCAGCCACCGTCAGTGCCAGCAACAGCTCAATCAGGGTAAAACCGGAAACACGTCCTACTGTGCGCATCATTTAGCTCAAGACTCCTTTCTTTTTGCCCATGCCAGTAGAGCTCACTGTCAGTACTATTCTATAGTATCAAACCGTTTCCAGAGCGTGCCGCCCATGAGAACCAAACAATCAGGTATTACATTGCTGGAGCTGCTGGTTGTGGTGGCTGTCGTCGCCATCCTGGCAGCTGTGGCCTATCCGAGCTTTACCTATGGGCTGCATAAGTCCCGTCGTGCCGAGGCAATCAAGGGGTTGCTGAGCATGCAACTCAAGCAGGAAGAATTTCGCATATCCAATACGAGTTATAGCGGAACACCATCTCAAGTGGGTAACCCAACAAGCGATTACTACACCTTTACCATCTCTGGCGCTACCGCTACGGTTTATACCCTGATAGCCACAGCCAAAGGCAGCCAAAGCAATGATTCAGGCTGTACCACTCTGACTCTCAACAAGGCCGATACCAAGACGCCATCTGACTGCTGGAAGTAACTCGCTGCGGGTCAGTTGCACCGAAGCCACGAACTGATTCGCCTGAGCTGTCAGGCTCATGTTTCAGATCAATGAGTTAAAAGAAGGAACTCCCAGCGTCAGCAGGATAGACAAGAGTACTACGATGGCCATTAGCTCGATGAACGTGAAGCCAAGGGGCGCAAACATCCTGTTGTGCACCGTGTCAAACCCTCCGCAAGTTCCATCCATGGTTGGGGTCGGCATGCGAAAATGTCGAAAATTCAATCAGCACTGTCGACAGTGTTAATGGCAGAGCAGATCTCCAACGAGAACTGTCGCTGCTTTTATATATGGGAAACGGGATGCCTGTCGCAAAAATGCCGGCGTGGTGCCGGCATTTCCATCAGAGGATACGCAACTCTGGCGGCACCTCGAATACTACGTTTTCCTCGCGACCAGGGTGTTCTGTCACTATCGTGCCCCCCAACTCACGCAGACGGGCGATGACATTTTGTACCAGCACATCGGGGGCAGAGGCCCCCGCGGTCACCCCGATACGCTCCACACCGTCCAACCAGCCCGGTTCGATCATGGAGGCATCGTCGATCAGGTAGGCTCGCGCCCCCACCTTCTCGGCCAACTCCCGCAGGCGGTTGGAGTTGGAGGAGTTGCGCGACCCGACTACAAGCATGGCATCCACCAGCCCCGCCATCTCCCGCACCGCATCCTGACGGTTCTGGGTGGCGTAGCAAATATCGTCTTTGCGCGGCCCCTGGATCTTGGGGAAGTGCTTGCGCAGCGCATCGATGACGTCAGAGGTCTCGTCCACGCTCAGGGTGGTCTGGGTGACGAAGCAAAGATCATCCGGGTTCTTCACCTTGAGCCTGGCCACATCCTCCGGCGTCTCCACCAGATACATACCCCCTTCCGTATTCTCGTACTGCCCCATGGTGCCGATCACCTCGGGGTGGCCCGCGTGACCGATGAGTACGGCCTCGGATCCCTTGCGACTGGCACGATGGACCTCCATGTGCACCTTGGTCACCAGCGGACAGGTGGCATCGAATACCTTGAGAGCACGGGACTTGGCCATCTCGCGCACCGTCTTGGCCACGCCATGGGCGGAGAAGATGACGATGCTGTCGTCCGGCACCTCGTCCAGTTCCTCGACAAACACGGCTCCCGCCTCCTTCAGCTTGTTCACCACATAGCGGTTATGCACCACCTCGTGACGGACATAGATGGGGGCACCGAACTTCTCCAGCGCGCTCTCGACTATGCTGATGGCACGGTCGACACCGGCGCAGAAGCCACGCGGGTTAGCCAGCAAAATATCCATCAGCTCACCTTTTCCTCGTCATCCACGCCCAGGATCTCCACCTCAAAGGTAACGGTGTGACCCGCCAGCGGATGGTTGAAATCGACCGTCACCGACATTCCTTCCACCGCCCGGATGATCCCCGGCAATTCGCTGCCGTTGGGCTGATCGAACAGGATGATGGTACCGACCTTGGGCTCCACATCGGCACCAAACTTGGCTCTGTCCAGATGGTAGATGTTGTCGGGATTGGAGAGGCCAAAGGCCTCTTCCGGCGGCAATGTGAAGCTCTTGCTATCACCTTGCTTGAGCCCCAGCAGGCACTGCTCGAAGGTGTTGGTCAGGCTGCCATCCCCCATCCGCAGGCGGGCTGGTTTGCCGTGCAGCGCCGTGCTGTCAGCTACCGAGCCGTCTTCCAACTTGATGGAGAAGTGAAACAGCACACAGCTGTCTGCAACAATCAGCTGGCTCATTGCGTCACGTCCTTCTTCTTTTCACTGCGAAAACCGTCCAGCACTATCATGGCGGCGCCGATGAAGATGAAGCTGTCGGCCAGATTGAATGCAGGCCAATGAGCACGCTGCCAATAGAAGTCGAGGAAATCGACCACGTGGCCCAGCACCAGCCGATCAAAGACATTGCCAAGCGCCCCGCCGATGATGAGCGAATAGGCGATGCCGCTCCAGCGCTGAGTCACCGACTGTTTGCGCAACCAATGGATCAGCAGACCACAGATGGCAAACGCCAGCACGGCGAAGAACCAGCGCTGCCAGCCGCCCTGATCAGCCAGGAAGCTGAAAGCCGCCCCCTTGTTGTAGACATGGACCAGGTTGAAGAAGGGGGTGATCTCCACTCCCGGGTAGCCAAATGGCAGCAGCTTGACCACGGCGAGCTTGCTCGCCTGGTCCAGTACAAAGGCCAGCACTGCCAGCCACAGCCAACGCAGGCCGCTTTTATGGTGAGTCATGTTCATCAGGCAAATTGACGAGTTTCGCCGTCACCCTCGACGTTGGTGACACAGCGGCCACAGATCTCTTCGTGACCCGCGATGGTGCCCACGTCTTCCACATGGTGCCAGCAGCGGTCACACTTGGCGGCGGCAGACTGGGCCACGCTCAGCCACAGGTCGTCGCGCTCGGTCGCCACGGCGTCTGCCGGGGCAGCATCGACGCTGACGACCTTGGCCTTAGAGGTGAGCAGCACGAAGCGCAGCTCATCGGCCAAGGCGTTCAGACGCGCAGCCAGTGCCGGCTTGGCGAACAGGGTCAGTTCGGCCTGCAGGGAGCCACCGATGCGCTTCTCGCCACGGGCCACTTCCAGTGCCTTGTTCACTTCACCGCGCACGGTGAGGATTTCGGCCCAGAAATCGTCGTTGAGGGTTTCACCTGCTTCCAGCCCGAACAGGCCGTCATACCACTCCTCGGTGAACACGAACTCGCCGCGCTCACCCGGCAGCAGAGCCCAGATCTCGTCGGCAGTGAAGCTCATAATGGGCGCCATCCAGCGCACCATGGCTTCGGCGATGTGATAGAGGGCGGTCTGGCAGGAGCGACGGGCCAGACTGTCGGCCTTGGCGGTGTACTGGCGATCCTTGATGACGTCCAGATAGAAGGAGCCCATCTCGATGGAGCAGAACTGCATCAGCTTCTGGGTCACGCCGTGGAAGTTGTACTCGTCGAACGCCGCCATGATCTCGGCCTGTACCGCTTTGGCACGACCTACGGCCCAGCGATCCACCACTACCATGTCGGCAGGCGCCACCATGTCGGTCGCCGGATTGAAGCCGTTCAGGTTGGCCAGCAGGAAGCGGGCGGTGTTGCGGATACGGCGATAGGCGTCGGCAGAGCGCTTGAGGATCTCGTCGGAGACGGTCATCTCGCCGGTGTAGTCGGTGCTGGCGACCCACAGACGCAGGATGTCGGCACCCAGCTTGTTCATCACGTCCTGCGGGCTCACCACGTTGCCGATGGACTTGGACATCTTGCGGCCCTGACCGTCCACAGTGAAACCGTGAGTCAGTACCTGGTTGTAGGGGGCCTTGTCTTTCATCGCCACGCCGATCATCAGGGAGGACATGAACCAGCCGCGGTGCTGGTCAGAGCCTTCCAGATACATGTCGGCCGGATTGCCATTGAACTCGGGACGGGCATCGACCACGGAGGAGTGGGTCGAACCTGAGTCGAACCAGACGTCCAGGGTGTCGGGCACCTTGTCGTACAGGTTGGCGTCGCTGCCCAGCAGTTCGGCCTTGTCCAGATCCCACCAGGCCTGGATGCCGGACTGCTCGACCCGCTTGGCCACCTCTTCCATCAGGCGCACGGACTCCGGGTGCAGCTCCTGGGTCTCCTTGTGAACGAACAGGGAGATGGGCACTCCCCAGGTACGCTGGCGGGAGATACACCAGTCAGGACGGTTCTCGACCATCGCCTGGATGCGGTTCTTGCCCCAGGCCGGTACCCAGCCGCTCTGGCCGTGCTGGGCAATGCCATCTTTCTCGATGCGTTCGATCTCTTCCAGCGCACGCTTGCGCAACCCCTTCTGCTCCATGCTGATGAACCACTGGGGGGTGGCACGGAAGATGATCGGGGTCTTGTGACGCCAGCAATGCGGGTAGGAGTGGTTGAACACCTTGTGGTGCAGCAGGGCACCGCGCTCGGTCAGTACCTCGACCACGGAGGCGTTGGCCTTGAACACATGCTGACCGGCAAACAGTTCGGTATCCGGCAGGTAGACGCCGTTGCTGCCAACCGGGTTGGCGACTTCCAGACCGTACTTCTGACCGACCACGAAATCTTCCTGACCGTGGCCAGGGGCGGTGTGCACGGCGCCGGTACCGGCATCCAGGGTGACGTGATCACCCAGTACCACGGGGACGTCGAAACTGTAGAAGGGGTGGTTGAAACGCAGCAGTTCGAGCGCCGCACCCTTGGCATAGCCCAGGTTGTGGAACTTCTCGATACCGGCTCTGTCCATCACGTCCTTGACCAGCTCGGCGGCCAGGATCAGGCGCTCGGGGTTGTCACCTTCCACCTGTACCAGGGCGTAGTCCAGATCGGCGTGCATGGCGATGGCGCGGTTGGCCGGCAGGGTCCAGGGGGTGGTGGTCCAGATCACGGCAGAGAGCGGGCCCTTGCCGGCATGACCTTCAGGGCAGTCGAACTTGGCTGCCACTGTCGCCTCGTCGACGGCCTTGAAGCGTACGTCGATGGAGGGGGAATTTTTGTCGTAGTACTCCACTTCGGCTTCCGCCAGCGCGGAGCCACAGTCGGTACACCAGTGCACCGGCTTGGAACCCTTGTGCAGGTGACCATTGGCGACAATCTTGGCCATGGAGCGGATGATGTTGGCTTCGGTGCCAAAGTCCATGGTCAGATAGGGGTGTTCCCAGTCACCCAGTACGCCCAGGCGGATGAAGTCGGTCTTCTGCGCTTCGATCTGGGTCTTGGCGTATTTACGGCACTCGGCGCGGAACTCGGCGGCGGAAACCTTCTCCCCCGGCTTGCCGACCATGCCTTCCACTTTCAGCTCGATGGGCAGACCGTGGCAATCCCAGCCCGGCACATAGGGGGAGTCGAAGCCGGAGAGGCCCTTGGACTTGATGATGATGTCTTTGAGGATCTTGTTGACCGAGTGACCGATGTGAATGCTGCCGTTCGCGTAGGGAGGGCCATCGTGCAGAATGAAAGAAGGCTTGCCCGCTTTGGCGCGGCGAATGGCGCCGTAAAGATCCTGATCGTACCAACGCTTGAGCATATTGGGTTCACGCTTGGCCAGATCGCCACGCATCGGAAACTCGGTTTCCGGCAGATTCAGGGTGTGTTTATAGTCGCTCATCAGTCCTGGGTTCCCTTCTTTTCTAAAAGAGTGCTGGGTAAATTGAATGGTGGCAGCCCGAACCAGGCTCGGGCCGCCAGGGCATCTCGTTCGATCTGCTCTTTCAAGGCGGTGAAAGAGGCAAACTTCTGCTCTTCGCGCAGCTTGTGGCGAAGCAGCACCTTGACCTGCTGACCGTATAGATCACCAGAAAAATCAAATAGATGTACTTCCAATCTAGCTTGTGTACCGCTCAAGGTCGGCCGTACACCCACATTGGCGACACCGGGGAAGGTCTTGCCGGAACATAACACTTCCACCGCGAACACGCCACCGACCGGGATCACCTGCCGTTTAAGCGCGAGATTGGCGGTGGGAAAACCTATGGTGCGCCCCAGCTTGTCGCCGTGGGCCACCCGACCGCTGATGGCGTAGGGGCGGCCGAGCATCAGCTCCACCTCCGCCATGCGACCAGCTGCCAAGGCCTCGCGCACCAGGGTGCTGCTGACCCGCTGGCGTTCGACCTGGAAGCTCTGGGTGCTGATCACTTCAAAGCCGAAACGACGGCCCGCCGCCTCCAGCAGATGGAAATCCCCCTCTCGCCCCTTGCCGAAGCGAAAATCATCGCCCACCACCAGATAATGCACGCCCAGCTTCTCCACCAGCAGCTGCTCGATGAAGGTGCTGGCAGCCTGTTCGGCGAAGCGATGCGTGAAACGCACGCAGAGCATGCGATCTATCTGCATCCCCTTGAGCGCTTCGTACTTCTCCCGCCAGCGGCTGAGACGAGCAGGAGCGGCATTCCCCGCAAACAGCTCCAGCGGCTGCGGCTCGAACAACATGACGCAGGCGGGCAGGCCAAGCTGCACGGCTTTCTCCTGCAATCGGACCAGCACCGCATGGTGGCCCTGATGAACCCCATCGAAGTTGCCTATGGTCAATACACAACCCCGGTGGCGGGGCTTGATATTGTGAATGCCGCGAATGAGTTCCATCAGTGCCTTGTGCGTTGCTGCCATGGAAATCGGCGGATTATATATCAGGCAGCAGGCAGGGTCAGCCCTGCTGTTGAGCCGATTTCAGGTATCTGGCCCGGAATCCGGGCCTCATCAGCCTCATTGCTGACCCGATTTCAGGTGTCTTGGCCTGACCCCCAGCACCAACAGGACGATCCCGTACAACGCCCCCCCAAGGCAGAGCAGCAGGGTCAGCTCCAGGCTTGCCTTGCCCATGCTCCAGGCTCCCCACTGGGCGAGATCCGGCGACAGATAACCAAGCAGGCCCCCCATCAGCAGGGTCGCTGCCAGCAGCTTGAGGCAGAACACCCCCGTGTTGCGGGAAGGACGATAGACCGCCTGCTGATACAACCCCTTGAACAACAGAGCCGCATTCAGGGTACCGGAGCAGGCGGTGGCGAGCGCCAGCCCCACATAGCCCAGGGGATAGATGAAGATGAGGTTGCATACCATGTTGGCCACCATGGCCATGATGCCGATCCGCACCGGGGTCCTGGTGTCCTGGCGGGCGTAGTAGCCAGGGGCCAGCACCTTGATCAGCATCAGCGACAGCAAGCCCGTGGTGGATGCCAGCAGGCTGGCGCTGGACATGGCCACCTCGTGCATGCCGAACTCGCCGCGCATGAACAGCACCCGCAGTATGGGCTCGCGCAATACCGCAATCCCTACCATGGCGGGCAGGCCGAGCAGCATCACCATGCGCACCCCCCAGTCCATGGTGCGGGAGAAGTCGGCCGGATCCGCATCCACATGCTTCCTGGCAAGCGCCGGCAGGATCACAGTGCTGATGGCGACAGCAAACAGGCCAAGGGGAAACTCCAGCAGGCGATCCGAGTAATAGAGATAGCTGATGGCACCGGTCGCCAGGAAGGAGGCCAGCATGGTGTTGATCAGCAAATTGATCTGGCTGACCGAGACGCCGAACAGCGCCGGTATCATCAGGGTGCGGATCTTCACCACACCGGGATGGTGCCAACCCCACTTGGGCCACACCAGCATGTTGATCTGACGCAGGAAGGGGTACTGGAACAGAAACTGCACCAGGCCGCCGAGGAAGACGCCGATCGCCAGCGCGATCTCGGGCCGCTCCAGCAACGGGGCTATCCACCAGGCCGCCGCAATCATGGTGAGGTTGAGAAACACCGGCGTGAAGGAGGAGACGGCGAAGCGACCGAAGGTGTTGAGAATGGCCCCGGCCATGGCGGTGAAGGTGATGAACCAGAGATAGGGGAAGGTAATCTTGAGCATCAGGCTGGCCAGCTCGAACTTCTCGGCCGCCGGCCCGCCGTGCAGCCAGTCCCAGAACCAGCCCCAGCCGAACAGGGCCGTCAGCACACCGGAACCCAGCACACCGAGCAGGGTGACTATGGTGACAATGCCGCCAAGGGTGCCCGCCACTGCGGCCAGCAACTCGCGAACAGCCTGTTCGTCACCGTTTTTCTTGTACTCCGTCATCACGGGAACAAAAGCCTGGTTGAAGGCCCCTTCGGCAAACAATCGGCGCAGGAAGTTAGGAATGCGGTTGGCGAAGAAGAAGACGTCTGCGGCCACCCCGGCACCGAGCAGATTGGCGATGACCACATCGCGCACCAAGCCCATCACGCGGGACGCCAGCGTCATTCCGGACACTATCATGCCGGATTTGATCAATTTCTTACTCAAGACGAGGCCTCTGGAACTGTCAGAAAGAAAAGAATGCTGTTAGAATCGGCCGACAGTTTAACCGTCTCCCATCTGACACACCACCGGGGGGCGGTGTTTATTTGCACAAATCATTTGACAATATGTGGTTGGGAAGGCATATTTCCGGGCCTTTTCAATACACTCGCTAAGACAGTTTTAGGAGTTTTACCTTGGCTAACATCAAATCTGCTAAGAAGCGTGCTCTTCAGTCAGAGAAACGTCGTCAGCACAACGCCAGCCGTCGTTCCATGACCCGTACTTACCTGAAGAAAGTGATCGCTGCCATCGCCTCTGGCGACAAGGCTGCTGCCACTGCCGCTTTCGCTGTTGCTCAGCCGATCATGGATCGTATGGCGACCAAAGGCCTGATCCACAAGAACAAAGCTGCTCGTCACAAGAGCCGCCTGTCTGCCCAGATCAAAGCTATGGCTTAATCAGCTTCGGCTGAACAAAGCTAAAAAAACCGGCCTTAGTGCCGGTTTTTTATTTGGGTTCGCTACAATACAACCTGTGCAACAATCCAATCATCTCGCGTACCTCATGGCTGCGCAGCGAATAGTAGACCGTCTGGGCCTCTTTTCGTGTCGTCACCAACTCATCGCGCCGCAACACCGCCAGATGTTGTGACAGCGCCGATTGACTCAGTCCAAGTACCTCGTTGAGTTCCCCCACCGACAACTCCCGCTCCAGTAACTGGCACAGAATGAACAAGCGCCGCTCATTGGCCAGCGCCTTGAGCAGGGTGACCGCACGTCCGGCATTCGCCTCCATCTCTTCCAACTGCATCGCATTCCCTCCCCTGCAAGACAGGAATCATACCCCCTGACTCATCGATTTAAAATGACAGGGTTGCTGGCTGAATGGTGGTGAAGTCCTCCTGACCGGCAAACAGGAAGGAGAAATCACTCTCACACACCCGCTTCACCGCCGGATGCTGGATCATCCGCTCTGCAAAGATGACGTAGTACTCCTCCATCAGATCCTGGGTTTCTCCGATCAGCATCACCTCCTCCCCCTCCAGAATCTCCTCCCGATAGATGGTCGGCGCCATGAAAATACCCTGATTGAAGAAGCCAAACGCCTTCATCAGAGCCGCATCGTCGAACTCACCCAGGATGCTGGGAGAGATGCCCTGCTGCTCGAACCACTGCGTCAACTGTCGACCCATGGCGGTACGTCGGCCCGGAATGAGCAGCTTGCGCTCCTCCAGACAGGCGGGAAAAGGCTTTTCGGGCAGCGGCGCCTTGCAGAAGAAGCTGACGCCACACCCCCCCAACCGCTTGGAAAGCAGACCGGCGTGCTGGCTGGAATCCACCGGGCAGTCGGAGAGGATCATGTCGAGCTTGTGTTCGCTCAGTTGCTCCAGCAGCAGCTCGTGAGTCGATTCGAAGCAGCGCAGGTGGATGGAGCCGTCATTGGGGATGACAGAGAGCAGCACCCGACTGGCGAGACGCTTGGAGAGTGCATCGGCAATGCCGACGTCGAACAGGATCTGGCTCTCCTTGCGGTAGTTGACGATATCCAGCATCTCGTAAGAGAGGCTGAACATCTTGTCGGCATAGCGAAACACCAGTTGGCCCAGCTCGGTGGCCTCGAGGGAACGCCCTTTTCGGATCAACAGTTTGCCGCCCAGGCGCTGCTCCAGCAGCTTGATCTGACCTGTGACGGTCTGGGGAGTGAGAAAGAGGGCTTCCGCCGCCTGGGTGACGGAGCCCTTCTTCTGAGTCATCCAAAAATAATAGAGATGGTTGTAGTTAAGGTGTGACATCCGGTGGGGTTCCCGCGCCGCGCGGGCTCCGATAGCAGCTAAGTTCAACCGCCAGAATGTCATACATGTCGCTGATCGAGTCAACTTTGTTTGCGCCGAACTGCTCTTGCAGGGTGAGCTTGAGGCGGGCCGGATCCGGCATCCGCTCCCCGCAGTAACGCTTGTTCGACTGCTTGACTCTCTCGCCAGCCCGGCTGCTCAGGGCCCGTTCAGCAAAGGTCTCGCCGAATTGGGCCTTGGCCTGCTTGTCTCCCAGCATAAGGGCGCTGTCTACCACGCCATTGAGGTAAGCCGAACAACTGGCCGACGTTGCATCCTGCTGGCACTCCGCCAGACTATTCGCCCAGAGTGCCGGACTCGCCAGCATGACTAACCATCCGAGTCTTCTCATAACCCCTCCGTGCTTTGATTCGCCTCCCGATTGGGCAGCGATATCCGCAGGGCGATAAAACCGATCACGGCCGCCAGGGTGGATCCCACCAGGATACCGAGGCGTGAGTAGCTGCCGTAGTCCAGTCCGCCATGCTCGAATGCCAGCGACGCGATGAACATCGACATGGTAAAGCCGATGCCACACAGGATGCTGACGGCAAAGATCTGCTTGAAGTTGACGCCACTCGGCAGCTGGGCAATGCCGAGTTTCACCGACAGCCAGCTGATGGTGAAGATGCCGAGGGGCTTGCCGATGAAGAGCCCCAGTATGATGCCCATGGGCACCGGGCTGAGCAGATCCGACAGCTGGATCCCGTCGAGGGAGACACCAGCGTTGGCAAAGGCAAACAACGGCAGGATCAGATACGCGCTCCAGGGGTGCAGCGCATGCTCCAGGTGCTTGAGCGGCGAGGCATAACGCTGCCCGGAGATAGGGATCATGAAGCCAACGATGACGCCAGCCAGGGTCGCATGAACACCTGACTTGAGCACGGCCACCCAGAGCACCAGACCCACCAGCATGTAAAGGCCGATCCTGTCCTCACCACGGCGATTCATCCAGAGCAGAGTAAGGGTCGCCACTATGCCGACCGCCAGTGCGGTCAGCGACAGCTGTTGGGTATAGAAGAGGGCGATGATGATGATGACCCCCAGGTCATCCATGATAGCCAGGGCCAGCAGGAAAACCTTCAGGCTGGTCGGCACCCGTTTGCCAAGCAGCGCCATCACCCCGAGGGCGAAGGCGATATCGGTCGCAGCCGGGATGGCCCAACCGGCCCGGGTGACTTCGTCCTCGTAGTTGAAGAAGGCATAGATGAGCGCAGGGGCCAGCATGCCGCCTACGGCGGCGATGGCCGGGAAGGTGGCCTGCACCCGGGATGAGAGCGCCCCCTCCAGCATCTCACGCTTTACTTCCAGCCCGACCAACAGGAAGAAGAGCGCCATGAAGCCGTCGTTGATCCAGAGCAGCAACGGCTTGTTGATGTCCAGGGCGGCAATGCGCACCTGTACCTGAGTATTGAGGAAACTCTGATAGTGCTCCGCCAGGGCAGAGTTGGCCAGACCGATGGCCAGCAAGGCGGCCAGGATCAGAATTATTCCGGAGGCTGACTCCAGTTTGAGAAATCGCTTGAACACATCGCTCATGGTCTAACTATCCATAAAATTGTACTTTTTCAGTCTAGGGGCCGAGTGAACTAATGAAAAATCGTTTCTAACTGCCAATAACAACGAAAAAACCGAAGGCAAAATAAATCATGTCTGCTATAAGCACGTTTTACCCCGCCTTCTCGAACCTGTTCTTCATTCATTTCTTTGCATATTCATTCTTATCTGGAATGAAAAAGGCGCCCGCAGGCGCCTTTCGAACAGATGGAATAGCATAGCGGGAGATCCCGCCGAGAGCCGCTCGCCATCATGGCGGATGCGGGATCAGATGGCGACAGGGGCCTTGATACCCGGGTGAGGATCATAGCCCTGGATCTCGAAATCCTCGAACCTGTAGTCGAAGATGGAGTCCGGCTTGCGCTTGATCACCAGCTGCGGCAAGGAACGCGGCTCGCGGGAGAGCTGCAGCGCCGTCTGCTCCATGTGGTTGGAGTAGAGGTGCACATCGCCACCGGTCCAGACGAAATCGCCCACGGCCAGATCGCACTGCTGGGCCATCATGTGGGTCAGCAGTGCGTAGCTCGCGATGTTGAATGGCAGACCGAAAAATTTTATGCAACACAAAAACTGCACAAAACACCACTAACACTGAACCTAGCACCACAAAACCTCTTGTGCAAAACAAAAACTGCACACTTCGGGGGCTATGATCCCCTTTTAAGAGGGGGTCATTGTGCAAAATCAGCTGGCACAGCTCCCAAGAGAAGGAAGGATAGAAGTCACGCACCTATACTGCGCGACCTGGAAACTATATGACCTGCAAATGCTGGACATCTGGGGTCATGTTGTTGAAATCGACTTATATAGAAGGGATGACATTAGCGGACTGACGCGGAACTCCCCAACGCCCTCATTACCTCCTCTACGGCTGCCAACCGTCCTCGTAAACTCCGAAACTCCTTACAGGTGTGCCTAAGCACATTATCAATGGTCGCCTCTAACGCGGGGAAATCTGTTCGTAGCTCACAATATTCGGCGAACGTAGCCTGGTATCCCTGGAGCTCAAACCGATAAGAGCGTGCTCTAGCCTCTAGCACCTTGCTCCCTTCATTCCTGACTTCCACGACAGGCTTTTGCTCGACCTGAGTCACTGGAACCTGTGGGCCAAGTAGATCCTCCCGAATGCCTGCTGGAGTAGGAGTTGGCTGGCGTATTGGTGGCGGGCCGCTGGCTACCGGTTTATCTGCACGAGTCTGCGCCTGCTTTGCTGGGCCCATGTACTGCGCAAAGTGGCTGTTATCGCCCTGAGTGGGGAGCTGTTTCGTCAACGCTGCATATTCCGGTCGAAAATGAACACCTATTCCGGTTTAAAATGAACGCTGATTCCGGCTTGCGTGTACACCGATTCCGGACACCTCAGTGCACGTACTCTGATGTCAGATGAACCGTCCTGTTCCAACGTCTTGGATCCACAACTGCCGCGCTGCGCTTGG
>NZ_CDBZ01000069.1:50586-51853 GCF_000819985.1 Aeromonas media
TGCCGCGCTGCGCTTGGCTGCTGGCTTGTTCAGTGAGTCGAAAAGATGCCTCCCCTCAAAGCTCAGCTTCTGCTCGAAGAATCCCTGTCCGCATACTTTCCGGAAATGGTGTTCACAGATTCCGGAATCACTGTTCAACTTCACCGGAATACGCAAACGCTTACTTTCGTTGGTTGAGACGACCAAACGCTTGGGACGTTGACCCCAAGAGTGACTGCATACCATTGTCCGAGCCCGCATCGAGAAAACGGATTACCCCATTCCCTCCGAACTGTGTGCATCAAGCCCCTGACGCTGAACGGTTACATCAAGAGGCGCTTCTGAACGCAATCAACCCCCTCAAAAGCCTCTCCACGGCCTCCAGCCTGCCCCGCAAATCGCGTTTCTCTGCAACGGTATTGTTGATGGCCCTTTCAATCGCTGGATCCAATATGGAGAAGTCCACTCTTAATTGCTGGTACTCAGCGAGCATTGAATCATATTCCTGCAACCCCTTACGGTAGTGCTGTGCTCTCGCGATCAGTCCTTCCAGGACGGATTCATACGTTTCCGACTTACGCTCCTTACCCGATTCCGTTACAAGCGCACAAGGCCCAATAAATTCCTCTTTGAAATGCACTTCATCGAACTTGGGAGTCCTGATGAAATGAGAACAGCGCTTCCCATCATCAACATGCTTCCTTTTTAGAAGTCCCTTATTTACGAGCTTGATCAGATGCCGATAAATGAAGGTATAACGATAACGCCGCTGACGTATCTGCGATTCTGCTTTGTCACCAAAAATGGCATTTACAAATCCTATCGCAGTGAAGTCATCCATCTGCCATCGAATGAGTGCGGTGTAGAGCGCGGTTGGTAACCACACGGTCTGGGAGCTCATAAGTAATCCTGGGCCTCGAACGAAAACACTTAGTGGAAATCTAAACTCGTTTGCGGATTATAATCCGTGGTCGTTAGCCAGACAACCAGAGATAGTGCTCGCCAGCGAGAGGCGAGACATGCAAGAGCTAGCAAAAAAATTTGGTGATGCTGTACGTGATAGACGGCTTCAATTGGGCGTATCGCAAGATGCACTCGCATATGCGGCCGAAATTGATAGAAGCTACGTAGGACGAATTGAGCGTGGTGAGGTCAATGTCACCCTGGAAAAGGCTTATCGTCTTGCCAGGGTTATGGGGTGTGACATTCGCGATCTGCTGCCATAGATATATTTGCCAAATAATTATCTCTTCACCCAGATAAAACTAAACCTGATTACCCATGATTA
>NZ_CDBZ01000070.1 GCF_000819985.1 Aeromonas media
TGCCTCCTGCATGGAGACGCGATTAGATCACAGACGATCTGCCTGTTCAAATTTCATTAACAAAGTGCGATCCCGCCCTGGGTGCAGGCCAAAGACGCGCTCAAGCAGGCCATGAACGAGCAGACCCCGACCGCGCCGCTGACTACCCTGCCTCCCTCGGTGCAGAGCGAACTGCTGCAGCTCAACCGTCCCCAGCAGCCCCTGGCGGTTCCGGAGAAACGGCTGCGTATCGCGGCCCATGACGTCGATGCGGTGGAGTTCTTCGGTTCCCTGTTCAAGGGCTCCCGCTACAGCGTGGCCGTCCACCCCGGGGTGGCCGGTGCCATCTCGGTAGAATTGAAAGACGTGACCCTGCAGGAGGCGCTGGCCACGGTCGGCGACATGTACGGCTTCGACGTGCAGCGCAAGGGCAACGTGTTTCATGTCTATCCGGCGGGTCTGCGCACCGAGACCATCCCGGTCAACTATCTGATGATGGCCCGTCGCGGCCTCTCCCGGACTTCGGTCAGTACCGGCGGGGTGACCGCCAACGACAACAACAATAACGGCAACAACAACGTCGACAGCAGCGGCAACAATAACGGCGGCAACAACAACCTCGGCTCTTCCAACGGGGACAACGGCAACAGCAACAACAGCAACGGCACCCGGATCGAAACGGACAGCAACAACGACTACTGGACCGATCTGCGGGACGCCCTGCAGACCCTGATCGGTACGGGAGACGGACGAGCCGTCATCACCAGTCCCCAGGCGGGGCTGGTCACCGTGCGTGCCTATCCGAAAGAGCTGAAAGCGGTGCGCGAGTTTCTGGATCAGTCCGGCGAACACCTCAAGCGCCAGGTGGTGCTGGAGGCGCGGATCCTGGAGGTCTCCCTCAACGAGGGCTACGAGCAGGGGGTGGACTGGAGCGGCCTCTCCGCCAGCTGGGACGGCAACAAGGGCATCACGGGGGGCGGCTCCCTGCTCGACAGCCCCATCGCCTCGACCCCGAACCAGATCTTCAGGGCACTGGGGGGCGGCGCCGGTTTCACCATCTCCGATGGCAACTTCAACGTGGCGGTCAGCCTGCTCAAGACCCAGGGGGACGTGAACACCCTCTCGAGCCCGCGCGTCACCGCCACCAACAACCAGAAGGCGGTGATCAAGGTGGGGACAGACGAATACTTCGTCACCAACGCCTCGACCACCACCACCACCTCGGGCAACTCGGCGCCCATCGTCACGCCGAACGTGGAGCTGACCCCCTTCTTCTCCGGCATCGCCCTGGACGTTACCCCGCAGATCGACGAGGCAGGCCGGGTGCTGCTGCACATCCACCCCTCCGTCATCGACACCGAGGAGCAGAACAAGACCATCAACGTCGGCACGGCGGATCCCCTGGTGCTGCCGCTCGCCAAGAGCGCCATTCGTGAATCGGATACCGTGGTGCAGGCCAACAACGGCGACATCATCGTCATCGGCGGTCTGATGAAGACCGACAAGCAGGAGATCGTCAGCAAGGTGCCGCTGCTGGGGGACATCCCCTGGGTCGGCGAGGCCTTCACCAACCGCCGGGAGAGCACCAAGAAGGTCGAGCTGGTGATCCTGCTCAAGCCGACCGTGGTGGAGAAGGATACCTGGCAGCAGGAGCTGCAACGCTCCTCCGAGCTGCTCGACAAATGGTATCCGCCCAAGGGCTAAGCCATGAACCAGCATGCGATTGGCCTTGCCCCCTACGGCCCGTGGCTCTGTGCCACGACAGGCCCCCAGGCCGGTGACGACTCATGTACCTGAGTCACTTCGGCTTGCAGGAGGCGCCCTTCGGCCTGACCCCGAACACCGGCTTCTACTACGGCCTGCCTCCCCACGAGGAGGCCATGCAGGTGCTGAACTGGGCGCTGGCGCAGGGGGAGGGCTTCATCAAGGTGACCGGCGAGGTGGGCACCGGCAAGACACTGCTCTGCCGCAAGCTGCTGAGCGAGCTTGGCTCCGAGGCGTGCCCGGTGCGCCTGGCCTGGTTGCCCAATCCCCACCTCACCCCGGGGGAGCTGCGTACCGCCCTGGCCCTGGAACTGGGGTTGGCGGTGCAGGGAGAGAGCGAGCTGGATCTCACGGATCGCATCCATCGTCACCTCATCACCCTGCACCAGCAGGGGAGCCGGGTGGTGGTGCTGATCGACGAGGCGCAGGCCCTGCCGGACGAGACCCTGGAGGCCATCCGGCTGTTCGGCAACCTGGAGACGGAGTCCAGCAAGCTGTTGCAAATCGTGCTGTTCGGCCAGCCTGAGCTGGATGTCCGGCTGGCCAAGCCCCACCTGCGCCAGTTGCGCCAGCGCATCGGCTTCTCCTACTGCCTGCGGCCGCTGCGGTGCGACGAGACCCGGGCTTATCTGGAGCACAGGCTGCATGTCTCGGGCTATCGCGGGGCGGCGCTGTTTGGCGGCCCGGCCCTGCGCCTGCTGTGGCGGGCGTCCCGCGGCATTCCCCGGCTCATCAACGTGCTGGCCCAGAAGTGCCTGATGCTGGCCTATGGCCGCGGGGTGCGCCGGATCGACAGCGCCCTGGTGCGACTCGCCGTTCGCGATACCGACGACGCCCGCCGTGGCGCCTTGGTACGCTGGTGGCCCCTGTTGCTGCTGCTGGGTGCTGCCCTGACCTATGGAGTCTGGTCATGAGCGTGATCAATCAGATGCTCAAAGATCTGGAGCAGCGTCAGTCAGGATCCGAGGGCGCCGCCGTCTATGTGGCGCCGGTGCGTCAGCAGGGGTGGTGGATGCTGGTGCTGACCCTGTTGTGCACCCTGGCGCTGGCCATCCTCGGCTGGCGTACCTGGATCTACTGGCAGCAGAGCCAGCGGACGGCGCAGTCGACCGTTCAGTTGACTACCCGGCTCGTCCCGGCGAGCGGTGAGCAGACGCTGCCTGCCTCCTCTGCCGCCGAGGTGGTTGCCGTTGCCCCCGCACCCCAGGTGGCTGCTGCTTCCGGGGCGGTTGGGGTGGATGGCTCCATAGCGGCGAGGGCAAGCGACACCGCTGACCTGGCGCCGCAGACCCTGGCCGAGACGCCGCCAGAGGATGACGTCATCCCGAGCGACGAAGAGTTGCAGCCGGATCTCTATGCCGAGCTGGCGGCCGAGCAGGATGCCGAAGAGGCGCCAGTGCCGACAGCCCCGCGCAAGCCCGGAATCTTGAAGATAGAGACGGTGGAGCTCTCCGAGCCCGAGCTGGCGGCCCTGGCCGAGCGCAAGGCGACCACCGCCATGGCCAAGGGTCAGATGCAGGAAGCGCAGGACAACTACTACGAGGTGCTGGTCCATGACCCGCACAATCAGGGGGCGCGGGAACAGCTGGCTGGCCTGCTCTATGGGGCGGGACGGCTGGCGGAGGCCGGCCAGGTGCTGGAAGAGGGGTTGAGACTGGATCCCGAGCAGGCCGACCTGCGTCTGCTGCTGGCCCGGGTGGCCATCGGTGGCGGTGATCGCCAGAAGGCGCTGGACTGGCTGACCGGCTATCAACCGGATCTGGCCGCCAATCTGGATTACTACGCCACCTGGGCCGGGCTTGCCCAGGAGCTGGGTCAGCCTGCCCAGGCGTCGGAGCTCTACGTCAAGCTGCTGCGCCAGCAGCCGGATCAGGGGCGCTGGTGGCTGGGGCTCGGCGTGGCCGAGGATGGCCAGGGCCATCGCCAGCGTGCGCTGGATGCCTATCGTAACGCCCAGTTGCACGGGAACCTGGGCGAGGCCTCGACCCGCTGGCTGGAACAGCGAATTGCACAGCTTGCCCCCTGACGGGCAGCCGGGATCACTTTTTTGGAGTTTGCATGGCACAACCCAGACTGAAAATGCGCCTCGGCGACCTACTGGTACAGGAGCGGATCATCTCGGATGATCAGTTGCAGCTCGCCCTGCAGCAGCAGCGCCACACCGGCCGCAAGCTGGGCACCACCCTCATCGATCTCGGCTTCATCAGCGAGGTGCAACTGCTGACCTTCCTCGCCCGTCAGCTGGATGTGCCCTTCTTCGATCTCAACAACCTCACCATAGACGCCTCGGCCGTGACCCTGTTGCCCGAGGTGCAGGCGCGCCGCTACCGGGCGCTGGCGGTCAACCTCAGCGACGACAAGGTCACCGTGGTGATGTCGGATCCCGCCGACTTGAGCGCCCTCGATGCCATCGCCGCCCTGCTGAGTCCGCGGGAGCTGGTGCTGGCGGTGGCCCGGGAAGGCCAGTTGCTGGAGTATTTCGACCGCCTCTATCGCCGCACCCGGGAGATAGAGAACTTCGCGGTGCAGCTGCACGAGGAGCATCAGGAGACCGGCTTCGAGCTGGGTGCCAGCAGCCTCAACGCCGGGGCCGACGAGGGGGAGGCGACGGTGGCCAAGCTGCTGCGCTCCCTGTTCGAAGACGCGGTGCAGGTGGGAGCCTCGGACATTCATATCGAGCCGGACGAGAAGGTGCTGCGCATCCGCCAGCGCATCGACGGCGTGCTGCACGAGAACATCCTGAGCGAGGTGCGCATCGCCCAGGCGCTGGTGCTGCGTCTGAAGCTGGTGGCCGGGCTCGACATCTCGGAGAAGCGGCTGCCCCAGGATGGCCGCTTCGCCATGAAGGTACGCGGTCGTGACGTGGATGTGCGGATGTCCACCATGCCGGTGCAGTACGGGGAATCCGTGGTGATGCGGCTGCTGGATCAATCCACCGGCATACTGTCGCTGGCCGAGACCGGCATGCCACCCGCCATCCTGACCCGCTTCCGCCGCCAGCTCAAGCGCCCGCACGGCATGATACTGGTGACGGGGCCCACCGGCAGCGGCAAGACCACCACGCTCTATGGCGCCCTCTCCGAACTCAACCAGGCCAGCCACAAGATCATCACGGTGGAAGATCCGGTGGAGTACCGGCTGCCTCGCGTCAACCAGGTGCAGGTCAATCACAAGATCGGCCTCACCTTCTCCCAGGTGCTGCGTTCCACCCTGCGCCAGGATCCTGACATCCTGCTGGTGGGGGAGATGCGAGACAACGAGACGGTGGAGATTGGCCTGCGCGGTGCCATCACCGGCCATCTGGTGCTGACCACCTTGCACACCAACGACGCCGTCACCAGTGCCCTGCGCCTCATCGACATGGGGGCTCCCGGCTATCTGGTGGCGAGCGCCCTGCGGGCCGTGGTGGCCCAGCGGCTGGTGCGGCGAGTGTGCGAACACTGCGCTTGTGAGACGGCACCGGATGAGGGGCAGGCCACTTGGCTTGGCGCGCTCTCCGGCGAGATGCCGGGTCAGCACGTCTATCGCAAGGGGCGCGGCTGCCAGAGCTGCAACTTCACCGGCTATGCGGGCCGGATCGGGGTCTACGAGTTGCTGGAGCTGGATCAATCCATGATGGATGCCCTGCGTCGCAACGATGCCGAGGGCTTTGCCCGGGCGGCGCGCGAGCACGAGCACTACCGGCCGCTGGCCCTGACTGCCCTCGACTATGCCCGGGAGGGGATCACCTCGGTGGACGAGGTGCTGCGGCTGGCCGAGGATCTGGGCTAAGTCATGGGATCATTTGCGTACAAGGGCCGCGACAGCCAGGGCAATGCCGTCAACGGCGTGGTGGAGGCCGCCAGCGAGCTGGCCGCCGCCGAGCAACTGATGCGCCGTGGCGTGATGCCTATCGAGCTGAAGGCGGGCAAGGCCAGATCCGCCGCCATCGACTGGTCCCTGCTGCTGGAGGGGGGCGTCAAGCTGGAGGAGCTGGTGGTGTTCAGCCGCCAGATGTATGCCCTGACCCGGGCGGGCATCCCCATACTGCGTGCCATCGCCGGGCTGGAGGAGAGCGCCCACAGCAAGCCCCTCAAGCGGGCACTGCACGCCCTGGGGGAGGATCTTGGCAACGGGCGGCCGCTGTCGAGCTCGATGCAGGCTCACCCCAAGGTGTTCAGCAGCCTGTTCGTGGCCATCATCCACGTCGGCGAGAACACCGGCCAGCTGGAGGAGGCCTTCCTGCAGCTCGCCAACTATTTCGATCTGGAGCTGGAGACCCGCAAGCGGATCAAGACTGCCATGCGCTACCCCAGCTTCGTGATGATAGCCATCGGCATCGCCATGGTGATCCTCAACATCATGGTGATCCCGGTGTTTGCCGGCATGTTCGCCAAGTTCGGGGTAGAGCTGCCGCTCGCGACCCGGATCCTGCTCGCCACCTCCCACTTCTTCGTCCACTACTGGTGGCTGCTGCTCGCGATCTTGGTGGGAACGATCGTCGGCTGGCGGCGCTGGGTCGCCACGGCCCGGGGCAAGCTGACCTGGCACCGATGGCAGCTCAGGCTGCCCATCGTCGGCACCATCATAGAGCGCTCCCTGCTGGCCCGCTTCGCCCGCAGTTTCTCCATGATGCTCAAGGCCGGGGTGCCGCTGAACACGGCGCTGACCCTGGTGGCCGATGCGGTGGACAACGCCTGGATGGCGGGGCAGATCCGCGACATGCGGGGCGGTATCGAGCGAGGCGAGAGCCTGCTGCGCACCGCCGGCGCCAGCGGCCTGTTCACCCCTCTGGTGATGCAGATGATCGCGGTGGGGGAAGAGACGGGCCAGGTGGACGAGCTGCTGCACGAGGCGGCCGAGTATTACGAGCGGGAGGTGGATTATGACCTCAAGAGCCTCACCGCCCGCATCGAGCCGATCCTCATCGGCATAGTGGCCGTCATGGTGCTGGTGCTGGCGCTCGGTATCTTCACGCCCATGTGGGACATGATGCGAGCGGTTCGCGGCCAGTGATGTGGTTCAGCATCTTCACTCCTCCTGGTGGGGGACATGATGCGAGCGGTGCGCGGTCAGTAGGCGGTATCTTCACTCCCCTGATGGTGGGACATGATGCGAGCGGTGCGCGGTCAATGACAGGCCGCGGGATCTTCACTCCTCAAGGTAGGGGCCAGTGATGCATGCTGTTTGCGGTAGACAAGGGGCGAGAGAGGCATGAGCAGACAGACCGAGCAGGATGAGCGCTGGCTGGGGGGCTACAGGCGGATGGTCGTCTGTGCCCTGTTGCTGGTCATCCTTGGCACCCTGGCCCTGAGCTATCGCAGCCACAGGGCAGAGGCGCTGGCGGTCAGCCTGAGCCTGCTGGGGGAGCAGTTTGCCGAGCGGGCCCAGCGACTGCACGGGCGCTGGCTCGATGAGCGGCGACCCGCCGTGCTGCATGCAGAGGGGGTGGCCTGGCAGTTCGATGAACGGGGCTGGCCGCTGGCGGTGTTGCCGCTGCAGTCCCCGTCCGGGAACTGCCGCCAGCTCTGGTTGATGCTGATCGGCCCGGACGATCCGGGGTCGCCATCCTGGCAGGCCCTCGCCAGCCAGGATGGGGGCGGCTGCGAGTTTGGTTGGGAGGGGCATTGGTTGCGCTACAGTTTCAGCGATGGCCGGGTACTGTCAAAGCCGTGAGGCGATCTCTCAAGTGCTTCAGCCACATGATTTTTTTCTATCTGCATGAAATAATGCGGACCATTACGGAGGTAGCATGGCAGCAAAGAGAGTGAGCACCGGCCAGGGACCAGGTCAGATGGCCGGTTTTTCCCTGATAGAGCTGGTGATCGTCATCGTGATCCTGGGGATCCTGGCCGTCACCGCCTTGCCCCGTTTTCTCGACGTGACCGACGAGGCGAAGAAGGCCAGCGTGGAAGGGGTGTCCGGCGGTTTCGCCACCGGGGTCTCCCTGGTGCGGGCCCAGTGGGAAGCCGAGGGTCGTGCCAAGCAGGACAGCCTCAACACTGTGTTGTACGACGGTTCCCGTTTCTATCTGACCACGCCGACCGACAGCCAGGTCAGCAATGGCGAGCTCTCCCCCGGTTATCCCATGGACACGGCGGCGAGCGGCGCTCCCGATGTGGACCCGGCCAATCTGACGGCGACCCGCTGTCTCAATATTTGGGAGGGCTTGTTGCAGAATCCTCCCAAGGCTACTGCCAACTTTGACGAGGTGCGCGGTAGCGGCAATGACCTGAAGTTCTATGCCACGGTGAGCAACAATGGACTGGATTCGGTCTGCCGTTACTATCTGGTCAACAGCCTGAGCAAGGGAAGTGATGGGCGCTATCAGGACCCGCAAGGGAGCACCGATGCCTACATGAGTTTCAGTTACCGCCCGGCCTCCGGCCAGGTGACCACCCATATCAATTGATAAACCGAGGAAAACGTAATGAAAAAGCAGGCGGGTTTTACCCTGATCGAACTGGTGATCGTGATCATCATCCTGGGCATTCTGGCGGTCACCGCCGCGCCCAAGTTCCTGAATCTGCAGGATGACGCCAAGAAGTCTGCCGCGCAGGGCGTGCAGGCAGCAGTGAGCAGTTCGGCCCAGCTGGTCTATAGCAAGTCAGCTCTGGAAGGGGTTGAGCGTGAGCCTTCTGATGCGGTCAGCAGCAGCGACGGTACCAACATTGATGTTGTGTATGGCTATCCGGCGGCAACCGATGCAGGTATCAAGAATGCAGTCACCATTGACGGTTCTTGGAGTGGCAAGGTATCCAGCGCTGTTGGTAACTATGTGTTCTCCACCAGTAGCTCCAAATGCACCGTGAACTACAAAGAGGCGGATGATACTACCGCTGCAGTAACTACTCTTGTGGGCTGCGAATAATAATGTTGTGCTGGCGAGGCTTCGGCCTCGCTTTTTCTTTATCCACGATATTCCCGATGAGAGCGTGAATGACGACAGCCAAGGGCTTCACCCTGATAGAACTGGTGATCGTAATCCTGTTGCTCGGGATTCTGGCCGCCTTTGCCGTGCCCAAGTGGCTGGGCAAAGGCGGCTTTGAAACCCATACCCTGCGCGATGAAATGGTGGCCCGGCTGAGACTGGTGCAGACCATCAATATGAATGAGCCCTCTAATCCAGGCATTAATGGTGCCAGACAAACCTTTTTTCAGGTTAAACCGGGACAGTTTTGGCACTACTCTGTTGCACTGGCTGATGGAGCTGTCTCTGCGCCGATACACATCGTGAACACTGGCGTGTCGGTAACCCTAAACTGGCAATCTGACTTCGGTATTCGTTTCGATAAACACACCGGCCGCCCCCTCTCTCCGCCAACCTGCGTTCCTTATTGCGATCTGGTGGTGAGCGACGGTCGGGAGAGCGCCCGGCTGCGCATCGAACCCGAGGGCTATATCCATGCCCTCCCTTAAGGCCCGTCGCGGCTTCACCCTGATCGAATTCGTGGTCGGCATAGTGCTGCTGGCCATCGCGCTCACCGGCATTCTGGGGCTTCTCATCAATCAGGCGCCCCAGTCAGTGGATCCGGTGCAGCAGGTGCGGGCCGCCCAGCTGGCCCAGCGGATCCTGAACGAGGTGCTGCAAAAATCCTTCGATGAACACTCGGATCACAATGGCGGCCGTTTTCGCTGCGGCGAGACCGTCGGCACGCCTCCCGAGATCTATCCCGCCTGCACCCCAGTCGCCGATTACGGTCCGGATGGGGGTGAGACGCGCCCCTACGCCTTCAACGACGTGGATGATTTCGATACTGCGGGTAACTGGGTGGACGCCAACCAGTTCACCCAGAGCTCTGCCAGCGCCAGCGACGAGGAGTATCGCCACTATCAGCTGAAGATCCGTGTCACGGCTGATGACCTGTTTGCCAGTGCAGGCAAGGGTGCCTCGTCCATCGGCAAGCGTATCGAGTTGACGGTGCGGCTGCCTGATCGCAGTGAAGTCGAGTTTGCGCTCTACCGGGGTAACTACTGATGAGCCAGCGCATTGCACGGGGCTTCACCCTGGTGGAACTGGTGATGGTGATCTTGTTGCTCGGAGTGATGGCCACCTTTACCAGCCAGTTTATCGGTATCGGCACCCAGATTTACGGGGATGCCAGCCGCCGGGAGCAGCTGATGAGCGATGCCCGCTTCGCCCTGGAGCGGCTCAACCGCGAGCTGCGCGATGCGGTGCCGGGCTCGGTGCGCATCGAGGATGAGGCGGGCAACCCTCTGGATCAGGGGGCCTGTCTGCGCTTCTGGCCCATCGCCACCGCCAGCCGCTATCTGGGCTCCGCGGCCAGCGCCGGGCTCACCATAGTGGTGCCGGACGTGCTGCCCGAGCGGAATAAGGACCTGGCCATCGTCTATCCCCTTGCCGATCCGAATATCACCCTGGAGCAGGGGTGCCTCCATGGCAACTGTGTGGCCAGCGTCACCTCTGTTGGGGCATCCGTGTCGGGGGCGCTACCGCTGACGGTGGATGGCTCCTTCGCCAAGGAGTCGCCGGGGCAGCGTATCTATTTTGCCCGCCAACAGGTGCGTTACTGCGTGATGAATGCCGCCCTGACCCGAGCCAGCGCCGCTATCGGCACTGACATTCGCGGGAGCACACCGGTCCTGATGGCCGAGCATATCCGTTTTTCGCCCTATTACTTCTACCGTGAGCCCGCCGCTTTCAATCAGAGCGAGGTGGGGTTGCGGATGGAGTTCGAGCAGCGCGGCGAGCGCGTCCTCTTCAACCACAAGCTGGAGACGCTCAATGTTCCCTAGGCCCCCTCGCAGGCAGGCGCCCCAGCGCGGCAGCGCCATCATGATCGCGCTCTTCGTCATTGTCGTCATGGCTCTGCTGGCGGCGGCCATGGGCCGCTTCCTGGTGGACAGCGGCGAGAAGAATACGGTGGAGGTGCGCGGGGTGCGTGCCCTGATGGCGGCCCAGAGCGGGCTGGAGGTGGGTCTCTACCGCCTCTACCCCAATGATCACTGGGGCGCGCAACAGTGCGTCGCCCTGACATCCATCCCCTTTGCAGTCCCGGGGCTGGTGGATTGCAACGTGGTACTGACCTGCAAGCCGGTGGTGGTCAGTGTGGCTGGGGTCACCCAGACCGGTTACCGCTTTCAGAGCACGGGCGCCTGCGGTCGTCGCGATCTGAACAATCCCAGTCCGGACTTTGCCGTCAGCCGCACCCTGGTGGCGGAAGCCTTTGATGGGGTGAATCCATGACGCGCTGGCTATTGGCTCTCACGCTACTGTCTGGCGTGGCTCATGGCTTTGAGACCATAGACAACAATCTCTATTTCCCTGCCGTTGCCCAGGGTCACCGCGGCAATACGAGTGCCTCTTGCAATGGCCTGGGCTATCCCGCATTGACCCAGAACAATCAGGCCAAGATCACCGGGACCGGAGGGGTGGCCTTGAATTTTTGCGCCTCGAATCAGGGTTCTGGCATGCCGCTGGATGCGTGCGACAATGCCAATGGCTCGCGTCGGCTCTGCACCATCACCGGAAACCCGATACGTGGATTGGCTACCTCGGGGGATAACAGCTTCCTGAGCAGTTCGGGCAGTGATGGTGACATCGGTCACTGTAATAGTGGGCAGCAATTGACGCTGGGTAGTGCCAGCCAATACCAGTTCGGGACTATCAGCCTCTACAGTGCCTGCACCCTGACTTTCTCCAGCACCCGTCAAGAGTACAGAATCCAGTCTCTCGCTTTGGGGGGAGCAAAAGTGGTACTGCCCGCCGGGGATTATTGGATAGACAGACTCGTCGTCAATCAGGGCGGGGAGATTGAAACCCGGGGCAATGTACGTATCTTCGTCAACGCGGTGGAGTTTAATGGCGGGCGTCTCAACGCGGCCAAGACGGGATCTGTGCTGCTGTTTGGATACCAGAATGTCAATTTGAATGGTGAAAGCCTGGTCAACGGCCTGGTATATGCCGATCAGGCATTGAACATGAATAACGCGAGCGTTATCAACGGTAGAACGACCAGTCGCTCCCTGTTTATGTCTGGCACCACCGCCATAAATGACAAGATGTCCCCCCCGTCACCGCGGCGATCGATCACTTCGAGTTTGACCACAGCGGCAATGCCCTGACCTGCAACCCGGAGACCCTGACTATCCGTGCCTGCGCCAATGCCAGCTGCAGCCAGCTGTTCACGGACCCGGTGAGCGCCGCCCTGATACCGGCAAAGAGTGGCAGCAATGGCTGGATAGCGAGCGGTCAGGTGAGCTACAACGGCAGCAGCGCCATGGTGAGCTTCAGTGGTGGCAGCACGTCCCTGCAACTACGCAACAACTTGTCAGGAGCTGTGACCGTTGGGGTGAGCGGTTCAACTCCGTCCACCAACCCCCTGAACACCACCCTGTGCCGGGCGGGTAGCGGGGCGTTGAGCGCCGCCGCCTGTACCCTGAGCTTTGCCGACAGCGGCTTCGTGTTCGACGTGCTGGATACCCTGGCCAACAAGCCACAACAGGTGGTGATGACGGCGGTCAAGAAAGACGATGTGAGCCAGCAGTGCGTGCCCGGTTTTAAGCAGCAGAGTAAAAGAATCAGCTTCTGGAGTGATTACAAAGAGCCTGCGACCAATCTCTTTGGCAGTCAGATAAGGATTGATAATACGGCCATTGCCACCGCGGCCGGGACTCCGAGTACCATGGTTCTCTATTTCAATGAGCAGGGTGAAACCACGCTGAAGGATGTGCGTTACCTGGACGCGGGCAGGGTGCAGCTCAATGCCCGCCACGATGGTAGTGGCGACACAGCAGGGCTGGTGATGACGGGGGCGGATGCCTTCGTCAGCCGCCCCGTGGGACTTTGCATCAAGGCCCCGCAGGGGGAATGTATCCGCAGCGCCAATGCGGGCAATGCTGACTACGCCGCCAACTGCCCGGTATTCAAGAAAACCGGGGAGACCTTCTCACTGAATATCCAGGGCGTGGCCTGGCAGGCCGATAACGACACCGATCTTTGCAGCGGCAATCTGGCGACCCCTAACTTCGCGCTGACCAATATCGTGCTCGGCAGCAAGCTGGTGGCCCCTAAACCCGGTGAGGAGGCGGTGGTCGGCACGCCCCGCTATGACCACTCAAACGCAATAGGCAGCAACAACCTCAACATCGTCAGCCAATCGGTCAATGAGGTCGGGGTCTTCCAGATGACGGCGACGCCGCCGGCCTCAGGCTACTTCGGTTACACCATCCCCGCCGCCACCAGTGTGCCTCTTGGTCGCTTCGTCCCCAGCGAATACAGCCTGAGCGGGGGTTTTATCACACCGGCCTGCACGCCGTTCAGCTACATGGGACAACCCTTCGCCAGCGGTTTTGCCATCACGGCCCGTAACGCACAGCAGGGCACCACCCTGAATTACAAAGGTGAGTTTGCCAAAGGCAGCGTCAGCTTGGTCGCGGAAAACGGAAACGATGGGGTGGATCGCTCTGCCCGTATCGGTATGGCTCCGGGTTTGAGCTGGGTGGGTGGGGTTGCCAGCGTCAATCAACAGGCGATCCCGCTGGCCAATACCCGCTTCGATCGCGGCGCCAGCGCCGAGGATCCGCTGCCGTCGCTCGATTTCGGGGTCAAGATGGCTGACAACGACGGCGGTTATACACTGTTGGCTGGCGTAGACATGAAAGCTGATGGAGCCGGTACCTGTGGGAGCAACTGCAACGCTGTCAAAATTGGGAGCCAGCAACTGCGTTACGGCCGCCTGCTGGCCAGTACCAGACAAGGGGTCGCCAGCGCCCCGTTGGCGCTGCCACTGCAGGCGCAATATTTCGAAGGGGGCCTGTGGCGAGTCAATCAGCAGGATGTGTGTACCCAGATCTCTCTAGCCAATAATGGTTTTGATCCGACAACCCGCCTGGATCCGACGCGCAAGATCAGTTTCAACAACGGTTCTTATGAGGTCACGGGTCAGGTACCAGGAACCATGCCGCCGCAATCTTTCAGTAGCACTTTGACGCTCAGTGGTTTGGCTGCGCCAGCCAGTGTAGCGACGGCAAACAAAGGTGAGTTCTTGCTGCATTTTTCCGCACCAGTTCCGAATTTGGCTGTTCGTATCCCCTATCAGGTAGTGCTCGAGAACCAGCTGTTGCAACCATCCGCCCCGCTCTGGCTTTCCGACCCGAATAGCCTGCTGGGTGAGGCCATTTTCGGTCGGGACAGGGGCAACGATCGCATTATTTATCGCCGCGAAGTGATGCCCTGAAAATGATATGGGGACGGGGAGAGGGGCGCTTTGGGGTGAGCCTGCGTCTTATCTCCTTGTTTCGTAGTGTTTGTCGGCCTGAGCGGGTGAGTGATGACTCGCATTTTTGTCGCGCTTGATTGACTGGCGACAGTTTGAGCGCTTGCCCATTGGGGTGGGCATTGGTAAAGTTAGCCGGTTTTCTGCACCTCCAAATTCTTAGGATTTCCCGTAGCCATGTTCAAAAAGCTCAGAGGCGTCTTTTCCAACGATCTGTCGATCGATTTGGGAACTGCCAACACCCTGATCTACGTAAAAGATCAAGGGATCGTCCTTAACGAACCCTCAGTTGTCGCCATTCGCCAAGAGCGCGGGAACGCCAAATCGGTCGCTGCCGTCGGTCATGCCGCCAAGCAGATGCTGGGTCGTACCCCAGGCAACATCTCCGCCATTCGTCCGATGAAAGACGGCGTGATCGCCGATTTCTACGTGACCGAGAAGATGCTGCAGCACTTCATCAAGCAGGTTCACGACAACAACTATTTCCGCCCCAGCCCCCGTGTGCTGGTGTGCGTGCCGTGCGGCTCCACCCAGGTCGAGCGCCGTGCCATCAAGGAATCCGCGCTGGGCGCCGGTGCCCGCGAGGTCTACCTGATCGATGAACCCATGGCCGCCGCCATCGGTGCCGGCCTGCCGGTCTCCGAAGCGACCGGTTCCATGGTGGTGGACATCGGTGGTGGTACCACAGAAGTGGCCATCATCTCCCTGAACGGGGTGGTCTACTCCCAGTCCGTGCGCATCGGTGGCGACAAGTTTGATGAAGCCATCATCAGCTACGTGCGCCGCAACTACGGCAGCCTGATCGGGGAAGCCACCGCCGAGCGCATCAAGCACGAGATCGGCTCCGCCTACCCGGGCGAAGAGGTGCGCGAGATCGAAGTCCGTGGTCGTAACCTGGCCGAAGGGGTACCGCGCAGCTTCACCCTGAACTCCAACGAGATCCTGGAAGCGCTGCAAGAGCCGCTGTCCGGCATCGTCTCTGCCGTCATGGTCGCCCTGGAGCAGTCCCCGCCCGAGCTGGCGTCCGACATCTCCGAGCGCGGCATGGTGCTGACCGGTGGTGGCGCCCTGCTCAAAGACATCGACCGTCTGCTGATGGAAGAGACCGGCATCCCGGTCGTCGTGGCTGAAGATCCCCTCACCTGTGTCGCCCGTGGCGGTGGCAAGGCGCTGGAACTGATCGATATGCACGGTGGCGATCTGTTCCACTACGAATAAGACCCAAAGCCGGCCGAGCGCCGGCTCTTTTTTGACGACTCATGAAACCCATCTTTGGTAGAGGCCCTTCGCTTCAGTTACGGTTGTTTCTCGCCGTCATCATCTCTGTCGCTGCCATCGTCGCGGATTCCCGCTTCGGTGTGTTCACGCATGTCCGCGTCTATCTGAGTTCGCTGGTCAGCCCGCTGCAATACATCGCCAATGCGCCCGGTACCCTGCTCGACACCATGTCGACTCAGGTACAGACCCGATCCAGCCTGATCGAGCAGACCAAGCAGCAGGAGCAGCAACTGCTCACCCTGCGCTCCCGCCTGCTCAAGCTGGATCAGCTGGAGCATGAGAACCAGCGGCTGCGCGAACTGCTCGGTTCGCCTGTGCACAAGGAGTCCCGCAAGATGGTGGCCGAGCTGCTGTCGGTGGATTCCGACCCCTTCAGCCATCAGGTGCTGATCAACAAGGGGGCGCTGGATGGCGTCTATAACGGCCAGCCGGTGATCAACGATCAGGGGGTGGTCGGCCAGGTGCTGCACGTGGGTTCCACCACCAGCCGAGTCCTGCTCATCACCGACTCCAGCCACGGCATCCCGGTGCGGGTGCTGCGCAACGATCTGCGCGCCATCGCCTCCGGCAGTGGCGAGCTGGACAAGCTGGAGCTGCGCAACCTGCCGCGCAACACCGACGTCCAGGTTGGCGATCTGCTGGTCACCTCGGGCCTCGGCGGCCGCTTCCCGGAAGGCTATCCGGTGGCGACCGTGACCCGATCCGATTACGTGGAGGGCAAGCCCTTCGCCCAGATCGAGGCCAAGCCGCTGGTGGCGCTGGACAGGTTGCGTTACCTGCTGCTGCTGTGGACCGACAAGAAGCCGGAAGTGCATGACGACGATGCCCTGGCGCCTGCCGCGACGCCCTCTGCGGCGACGGCTACCTCGGCGGCGGAGGCGACGCGCTGATGCTGCAACCCGCCAGCGGCAGGATCTGGATCTGGATCTCGATCCTGCTGGCCCTGTGTCTCTCGATCCTGCCGCTTCCCTTTCAATTCGAACCCTTCCGGCCGGACTGGCTCGCCATGGTCCTCATCTATTGGGCGCTGGCGCTGCCGCATCGGGCCAACGTCGGCACCGCCTGGGTGGCTGGCTTGCTGCTGGACGTGCTGCTCGGCAGCACGCTCGGCGTGAGGGCCATGGCCATGGCCATCACCACCTATCTGGCGGCCTTCCAGTTCCAGAAGATCCGCAACTTCTCCCTCTGGCAGCAGGCGTTGATCATCGGTCTGCTCTCCCTGGTGGGCAAGATCACCGTGTTCTGGGCCGAGCACCTGTTCAGCCGTGCCAGTCTCAATCTGGCCTATTTTTGGTCGACGTTGACGACGATGTTAATATGGCCCTGGATTTTTATGGTCTTGCGCAAGGTACGCCGTCGCTTCAATATCAAGTGAACATGAGCAAAAACAACGGATTGTAACTGCGTCTCGCCTCATTGAGTGAATATGAACAAGCACAACGAACTGCAACTCTATCTCGCCTCGGGCTCACCCCGCCGGCATGAACTGCTGACCCAGCTGGGCTACCGCTTCGAGGTGCTCAGGCTGGATGTGCCCGAGCAGCGGGACGCGGGCGAAAAGCCCCAGGATTACGTCTGCCGGCTGGCCCGTGACAAGGCGATGGCCGGTGTGGCCGCGGCCCCGACCGCATTGCCGGTGCTGGGCGCCGACACCATAGTGGTGCTGGGAGACAGGGTGCTGGAGAAACCCTCCGACCTGCTCGATGCCAAAGACATGCTGGAAGCGCTCTCCGGCAAGGTCCATCAGGTGATGACGGCGGTGGCACTGGCTACCCCGGATCGCTGCGATGTGCGGTTGGTGACCACCAATGTGGCATTCCGCAAGCTGGACGAGGCCGAGATCGAGGCCTACTGGCGCACCGGTGAACCCTGTGACAAGGCCGGTGCCTATGCCATCCAGGGAATAGCCGGCAAGTTCGTCAGCCGCATCGAGGGGAGCTACAGCGCCGTGGTCGGCCTGCCCCTGCTGGAGACGGATCTGTTGATCAAGCAGCACCTCGAGCAGACTCGGTAATCCCCTCGTCAGCAGTTCGCTGCTGAGTTACCCGTTGTTCGTCGTGCCAGAATTCAAAACTAGAAAGGCAAGGTAACTTATGTCAGTAGAACTGCTGGTGAACGTCACCCCCTCAGAGACCCGGGTCGCCCTGGTCGAGAACGGGCTGCTGCAGGAAGTGCATGTAGAACGTCAGGCCAAGCGCGGCATCGTTGGCAACATCTACAAGGGCAAGATCAGTCGGGTGTTGCCCGGCATGCAGGCCGCCTTCGTCGACATCGGCATGGACAAGGCCGCCTTCCTGCACGCCTCCGACATAGTGCCCCACACCGAGTGCGTGGCGATCAAGGAGAAGGAGCAGTTCCAGGCGGGCAACATCGCCGAGCTGGTGCGCCAAGGCCAGGACATCATGGTGCAGGTGGTGAAAGACCCGCTCGGCACCAAGGGCGCCCGCCTCACCACCGACATTACCCTGCCGTCCCGCTATCTGGTCTTCATGCCGGGCAGTGCTCACGTCGGCGTCTCCCAGCGCATCGAGTCCGAAGCGGAGCGCGAGCGCCTCAAGCGCACCGTGGCGGGCTATGTGGACGAGCTGGGTGGTTACATCATCCGCACCGCCGCCGAAGGGGTGGGAGAGCAGGAGCTGGAGCAGGATGCCGCCTTCTTGAAGCGCCTGTGGCGCAAGATCCTGGAGCGCAAGCAGAAGTACCCGCCGTGCAAGATCCTCTACGAGGATCCCAGCCTGGCCTTCCGGGTGGTGCGCGACTTCGTCGGCGCCGAACTCGACAAGATCCGCGTCGATTCCCGCCAGAGCTTCGAGCTGCTTTCGCACTTCACCGGCGAGTATGTGCCCGAGCTGGCCAGCAAGCTGGAGTACTACTCCGGCGAGTCGCCCATCTTCGATCTCTACGATGTGGAGAACGAGATCCAGCGTGCCCTTGAGCGCAAGGTGGAGCTGAAATCCGGCGGTTACCTCATCATCGACCAGACTGAAGCCATGACCACGGTGGACATCAACACAGGTGCCTTCGTGGGCCATCGCAACCTGGAAGAGACCATCTTCAACACCAACGTCGAGGCCACCGCCGCCATTGCCCGCCACCTGCGGCTGCGCAACCTGGGCGGCATCATCATCATCGACTTCATCGACATGCAGTCCGAGGATCACCGCCGTCGGGTGCTGCACAGCCTGGAGCTGGCGCTGGCGAAAGACAGGGCCAAGACCAACGTCAATGGCTTCTCCCAGCTCGGCCTGGTGGAGATGACCCGCAAGCGCACCCGGGAGAGCCTGGAACACGTGCTCTGCTCCGAGTGCCCCGAGTGCAAGGGGCGCGGGCGGGTCAAGACGGTGGAGTCGGTCTGTTTCGAGATCCTGCGGGAGATCATCCGGGTCAACCGTGCCTACGACGCGGATCAGTTCACCGTCTATGCGGCGCCTTCGGTGGCCGATTACCTGCGAGGGGAGGAGTCCCACAGTCTGGCGGAGCTGGAAGTCTTCATCGGCAAGCAGGTCAGGGTGGTGACGGAGCCGCTCTGTGGGCAGGAACAATTCGATGTGGTGATGATGTAATTGATCTATCGCTGGCTGAGTCGGGGCTGGTTGGCCCTCGGAGTCCTCTTCGTGCTGCTGGCCATCCTGGTCAGCGTGGTACGGCTTGGCGGTCCCCTGCTCAACCAGCACCGGCAGGCCGTGATAGCGACCCTGCTGGGGGACAACCAGCTGGAGGTGAGCGTCGAGCACGTCGGGTTGAGCTGGACCCGGCGCGGCCCGGCTCTCGAGCTGCAAGAGCTCGCCATCGCCCCCGATTCGGGGCGTTTTTCCCTGCGCCTCGGCAAGGTGTGGGCCCACCTCGACTTCTGGCGCTCCCTCAACGACTGGAAGCCGGTGTTCGGCCAGTTGTTGCTGAGCGACGGCGACATCGCGCTGGATCTGGCGCAGCCGGCGGCACCGGAAAATGACAAGAATCCCAGCCAGCAGGCGGCCCTGCTGCGCTTCCTGCTGACCCAGCTCTCCACCTTCGACATTCACGACAGCCGCCTGAGCATCACCACGGCACTGGGGGAGGTGCGTGCCCTCAACATCGCCCAGTTGCGTTGGCAGAATCGCGGCAAGCGCCATCAGGGGGTGGGCAAGGCCTACCTGATCAACGGGGTGGGCGAGAGCACCCTGGATCTCATCATCGACGTGGATGCCCCGCAAGTGCGCCTCGACAAGCTCAAGGGCCAGCTCTACCTGGGTGCCAGCGAGCTGGACGTCAGTCCCATGCTGGCGCGGATCTATGCCGGCGAACCCAGGGTGACCGGCCAGCTCGACTTCCAGCTGTGGAGCGAGTTCGAGGGGGGGAGGCTCGGCAACTCCCTGCTGGCCTTTGGCAACAACCACCTGATCTGGAAGGACGAGATCAAGGGTGAGCCGCACCGGCTCGACCTGCGAGGCGGCAAGATCCAGCTGCGGCGCGACGGTGAGGAGTGGCAGCTCGCCAGCCACGACGTGACCTTCAAGCTCGACGGGGCGACCTGGCTGCAGAGCCGGTTGCAGCTAGAGCGGGTCGGCTCCCGCATCCAGGGCTATGTGCCCGCTATCGATCTCGACCAGGTCGCCAACCTGAGCCAGCTGGTGTCCGGCCTCTATCCCGAACTGACCAAGACCCTCAAACATACTCAGCCCAAGGGCAAGTTGCAGGAGCTGGTGCTGCAGGCCGATGGCGACTGGCAGGGGCTCTCCCTGAGCGGCCAGCTCAGGGGCTTCGAGACCAAGGCCTGGCACGACGTGCCCGGCCTGCAGAAACTGGACGGCGACTTCTGGCTGACCCCGGCCGGGGGCAGCGCCCGCCTGACCCTGGGCAAGGGCAAGGTGGATCCCGCCCGTCACTTCAAGGTGCCGATCCCGGTGGACAGCCTCTTTGCGCGCCTCGACTGGTGGCGCGAGACGCAAGGCTGGGTGCTCTACGGCCAGGACATTGCGCTGGATAACGAGGACTTGCGCCTCGCCAGCCGCTTCCGCCTCGAGCTGTTCGAACATCCCTTCCTCGCCCTGACCGGCCGCATCGACGTGAAGAATGCGGCCCATGCGGATCGCTATTATCCGCTGGCCGTGATGAGCGACGGTCTGGTGGACTACCTGAGCGGTGCCATCAAGGGGGGCAAGGCCAAGGGGGCGGACCTGCTCTGGTATGGCGAGTTCCGGGACTTCCCTTACGACAACGGCAAGGGGGTCTTCCAGGTCGCCGTACCGCTGGAGCAGGCCACCTACGAGTTCTTCCCCGGTTGGCAGCCACTCACCGACCTGCAGATCGATCTCTTGTTCCAGAACGCGGGTCTGGACATGCGCAGCAGCGCCACTCGCCTCGGCAAGGCCAGATCCGACGCTGTGCATGCCTGGATCCCGGATCTCTCCCCCGGGGCGCACCTCTACGTGGATGCCAAGGTCCGGGGGGAGGGACAGGCCATCAGCGGTTACCTGCAGGATTCTCCCCTCGCGGGCTCTGTGGGTCAGGCGCTGCGGGAGATCGAGATCCGTGGTCCCATGGAGGGCACGGTCAAGCTCGACATACCGCTGGATGGCAAGGGCGAGGTCAAGGCCAGCGGGGAGGCGAGCTTCCATGACAACAGTGTCAGGATCGCCACCCTGGATCTGCCCCTGGAGAAGGTGCAGGGACGACTCGAATACGACAACGAGCACACGCACTTCAGCAACCTCAAGGCCAGCCTGTGGAACCAGCCGCTGACCCTGGATTACCGGGGCAAACAGTTGCCCCACGGCTATCAGGCGGATCTCAAGTTCAAGGGACTCTGGGACAGCCGCCGCCAGCGCCAGGACATTCCCGCCCTCGAAATGCTCAAGGGTCGCAGCAACTGGACGGGGACCCTGGGGCTGACCCTGCCCGAGAACAATGCCTTCAGCTTCCAGCTGGCGCTGGACTCCAACCTGCAGGGGATGGGGCTGGATCTGCCGGTGCCGCTGACCAAGGCGCCCGAGAGCAGGCTCCCCCTCAAGGTCACGGCACGGAGCCGCGACGGCAGTGCCGACATTCGCGCGGTGCTGGGGGCCGATGTGGATATGCAGAGCCGTCTGGTGTACGGCGAGGGGGCTCCCTACCTCAGCCGGGTGCGGGTCAACGTCGGCCAGCCCGGGGCCCGGGTGCTGCAAGACAAGCCCATGCTGCTCGCCATCAATCAGCCCCAGGCCGACGTGGCCGGCTGGCTGGCGCGGCTCACGCGCTGGTTGCCGGGCAAGGGGACGCAGACCAGCGGCAACGCGGTGGTCGGCCCTGCCTTCCTGCCCCAGGAGTGGGGGGTCGATGGTCTGCTCGCCCGGGCCGATATCGGCAGCGCCAACCTCAAGGCGGTGCACTTCACCGTGGGGCCGGTGAACCTGGCTACCGAGGTGATGATCGACAGCCCCGAGGTGATGGGGGTGGTGCGCATTCCCGTGACGGGCAGACAGCCCATCGACGCCAAGTTTGCTCGTATTCACTGGTCAGGCAAGGGATCCGATCTCAGCCCCGAGCCCGATGCCCGTCAGGACAAGGCCATCATGGGTGCCATCCCCTGGCTCACCTTCAGCTGCGTGGATTGTCGCTTCGGGGAGTTGCCCCTCGGGGAGCTGAAAGGCGAACTGGTACCCGGCGCCAACCGGCTCGATCTCAAGGGGCTGGAGATGCGGCTGGCCGGCAGCACCCTGAGCGGGAGCGCCGAGTGGCTGGCGCAGCCCGGCCAGATGCAGACCCGGGTTCGTGCCCACCTCAGCACCCAGAACAGCGAACTGCTACTCAAGCGACTCGGCTTCACCTCGCCCATCGGCGACGCGCCGGGCAAGCTGGCGCTGGATCTGAGCTGGCGTGACGTGCCCTACCGACTGGACTTGCCGACCCTGGCAGGCAGTGCCGATCACCAGCTTGAGGGAGGCACCCTGCGGGAGGTCAACGACAAGGGCGCGCGCCTGCTCTCCCTGCTGAGCCTCGACTCCCTGATGCGCAAGCTGCGCCTCGATTTTCGCGATGTTTTCGACAAGGGATTCTATTTCGAATCCATGTCGGCCTCCGCCAAGATCAAGCAGGGGGTGGTGGAGAACAACGACTTCTACATGAAGGGGGCCGCCGGCAACCTGCGTGGCGAGGGTGTCGCCGATCTGGTGCGCTGGCGCCTCGATTACGATCTGAGCTTCTCGCCGAACCTGGGGGGCACCCTGCCGGTGGTGGCGGCCTTCTCCCTGACCCCGATCACCGGGCTCTATGTGCTGGCGCTCTCCAAGCTGCTGGAGCCTGTGGTGGATGTGGTGACTCGCATCGATTTCCGGGTCTCGGGCCCGCTGGACGACCCCAAGCTGATCGAGGCGGGCCGGGATCGCGCCCGTATCAAGCTCAACCAGCAGCAGAAACAGGCGGTGGATGCGGTGGCGCCGAATCTGCCCACCGAGGAGGTCACCCCCTTCCTGCTGACACCCAAACACGGCGGGCCTGCCCAGCGCTGAGGAGCGGCATCGCGGTGCCAAAACCCTTTCGTCCCGGGCCCGAACCCCTCATAGTGCAGGGATTCCCCCGCAAGCCGAGGATGCAGAGTCCGGCGGCTTGCCCAATCACAAGGAGCGTGTCATGTGGTTAGCCGCAATACAGCTGATATCAGGCCGTCACTGGCAGGATAACCGGGCACAGATCGCCGCCGAGCTGGCCCTGCTGCCGAGTGAACGGCCGCTGCTGGTGCTGCTGCCGGAGAATTTCGCCCTGTTTGGCGAGCGTCAGGGTTATCTGGACGGGGCCGAAACCATAGGTGAGGGCCCGATCCAGCAGCAACTGGCCGAATGGGCTCGTGACTACGGCATCTGGCTGGTGGCCGGTGCCATGCCCACCACCATCGCCGGTTCCGACCATATCCACACCAGCTCGCTGGTGTTCGATCCCGAGGGGGCGCTCAGGGGCCATTACCACAAGATCCACCTGTTCGACGTGGACGTGGCGGACAATCACGGCCGCTATCGGGAGTCCGAGACCTTCAGCCCCGGCCAGGAGTGCGTGGTGCTGGACTCCCCCTTTGGTCCCCTCGGCCTCTCTATCTGTTATGATCTGCGCTTCCCCGAGCTCTATCGCCGGCTGGCCCGGGCCGGTGCCCGCGTGCTGCTGGTGCCTGCCGCCTTCACCGCCGTGACCGGCGAGGCGCACTGGGAGCCGCTGCTGCGGGCCCGCGCCATCGAGAACCAGTGCTATGTGGTGGCCGCCAATCAGGGCGGGACCCACGAGACGGGGCGCCAGACCTGGGGCCACAGCATGGTGATCGATCCCTGGGGCCGGGTGCTGGCCTGCCAGGATTCGGGCCCAGCCACCGTACTAGTGAAGATGGAGCCCGGGCTGGTTGACGAATTGAAACGCACCATGCCGGTGCTGCAACATGCCCGGCTGTTGTGATGCCGTGGCATTGATTGGCGCCGGGGGCCATGAGCTCCGCTGATTGCACCCGACGAACCCACACCGGATGAATTAACCGTTACGACTTCTCACAGCGAGAGTGGAGAGAAAGATTGAGTCTATTGAGCCAGGTTAGTGCCTCATTGTTGGCCCCGAACGATCTCGACGAAGGGCGGCTGCAGCAGCTGCTCGGCAGCCTGATGAGCCATCAGGTGGAGTTCGGCGACCTCTATTTCCAGCGCAGCTGGCACGAGTCCTGGATGCTGGAGGACGGCATCGTCAAGGATGGCAGCTACAACATCGATCAGGGTGTCGGGGTGCGCGCCGTCAGCGGCGAGAAGACCGGCTTCGCCTACTCGGACGAGCTGAGCCTGCTGGCGCTGCAACAGTCGGTGACCGCCGCCCGCGGCATCGCCGCCGCCGGGGCCCAGGGCAAGGTGAAGGCCTGGGCCAGAACCGAAGCGAACCTGCTCTATCCGGCCATGGATCCGCTGCAGACCCTCGACAAGCAGCAGAAGATCGCCCTGCTCGAGCAGATGGACAAGTTCGCCCGCAGCCTGGATCCCGCCATCAATCAGGTGATGGCCTCCATCAGCGGCGTCTATGAAGAGATCCTGGTGGCCGCTACCGATGGCACCCTGGCCGCCGATGTGCGCCCTCTGGTGCGCCTCTCGGTGACCGTCATCGCCGAGAAGGGGGATCGCCGGGAGCGCGGCAGCGCCGGCGGCGGTGGCCGCGTCGGCTACGACTATTTCCTCGAGCTGGACGGACTGGAAAGCCGGGCGTTTGGCTATGTGCGCGAAGCGGTGCGCCAGGCCCTGGTGAACCTCGAGGCCATAGACGCGCCGGCCGGCACCATGCCGGTGGTGCTGGGTGCCGGCTGGCCCGGCGTGCTGCTGCACGAGGCGGTGGGTCACGGGCTGGAGGGGGACTTCAACCGCAAGGGATCGTCCGCTTTCGCCGGTCGCATCGGCGAGCAGGTCGCCTCCAAACATTGCACCATAGTCGATGACGGCACCCTGGTGGGTCGGCGCGGCTCCGTCTCCATCGACGACGAGGGGACGCCTGGGGGCTACAACGTGCTGATCGAGAACGGCATCCTCAAGGGCTACCTGCAGGACAAGCAGAACGCCCGCCTGATGGGGGTTCCGCTCACCGGCAACGGCCGCCGCGAATCCTACGCCGCCCTGCCGATGCCGCGCATGACCAACACCTACATGCTGGCGGGCCAGCACGATCCGGCGGAGATCATCGCCTCGGTGAAGAAGGGCATCTACGCCCCCAACTTCGGCGGCGGTCAGGTGGACATCACCTCCGGCAAGTTCGTCTTCTCCGCCTCCGAGGCCTACCTCATCGAGGATGGCAGGATCACTGCCCCCATCAAGGGTGCCACGCTCATCGGCAACGGCCCCGAGGCCATGAGTCAGGTCTCCATGGTGGGTAGCGATCTCGCGCTGGATCGCGGGGTGGGTGTCTGCGGCAAGGAGGGGCAGAGCGTGCCGGTCGGCGTCGGTCAGCCCACTCTCAAGCTGGATCAGCTCACCGTGGGCGGCACTTCCTAGGTTGGCTTGGCCGCGCAGCGGCATGACCCTACGCAATCAAACTCCGGCCCACCGCCGGGGTTTTGTTTTCTTCGGGGCGCACAAACAAAAACCCCGGTCAGTGGACCGGGGCGGGTGAGGGGGTTGATGGGGATCAGTTGACCGATATGGCACGGGCGTCGATATAGAATCGCGCGTGGCCTTGCGGATCTATCCTGATCTGGGCGACCAGCCGATCGCTTCGCTTGTATTCCCATCTGCTCTTGATCCGGGTCAGGGCTGGGCTGGCGGCCCCGACTACGTTCAGATATTCATGAAACAGGCTGTAGCTTCCAATCTCGGTCAGCATCTCTTCCATTTGCATGTCTCCTCAAGTGATTGGGTCTGCATCGGTCACGTTAGCCGCGGCCCTCTGAACCCTGCCTGTACAAAAAACAGACTAACCCATCCGTGCATGGACAACATGATCAGGCGCAACTTCGGTGACGATTCCCGAGCCGAGATGACACCGTTTTCAGTCAGGGCTGGTGCGGGGCCGGCAGGTGATCGAGGGCGGCGGAGGGGTGTGACTGCGCAGGGGCCGTCTGCACCGTAGTTGCGCCGTGGAACACGGGATCCTGCGCTACCTCCTTGATGCCGTTGATGCAGAACTGCATGCCCATGCACACCAGCAGGAAGCCCATGATACGGGTCATGGCGTCTATGCCGGTCGCGCCGAGGATCTTGCAGACCGGATCCGCCAGCTTGAGCACGCCCCAGCTGAGCAGGCTCATCAGGGCGAAGGCGGTCACCATGGCGGCATAGATGACGAAACGGTTGTACTCGTCGGGCAGCTCGGCAATCTGGGCGGCGCCGCTGATCACCAGGGCCATGGTGCCCGGCCCGCACATGCTGGGCATGGTGAGCGGCACGAAGGCGATGCTCTGGTTGATGTCGACCCCGGCGGCCTGGCTGGGGGCCGGGAACAGCATGCGAAAACCGATGAAGGCGATGATGAGGCCACCGGCCAGCCGCAGGCCGGGAATGGAGATCCCGAACAGATCCAGGATGGAGGATCCGATGAAGAAGCTGACGCAGAGGGTGGCGAACAGATAGATGGCGGCCAGATTGATCTGACGGCGTACGTGCTCACGGGACATGCCCTTGCTCAATCCCAGCAGCAAGGTTGCCGTGGTGGGGGGATTGACCATGGGAAGCAGCGCGAGCAAGGCGATGAATACGACCTAGAAAAACATCTTGCACCTCGGGGTGGTTGGCAAACAACAGGGCCAGACGCGGGTCTGGCCTAAGGGGGGGGCAACTCTACGGGAGCCCGGCTGAATATAGCCGGAACAAGCGGGCCCCGACAGTCCGGGGTCCGTATTGATCAGGCGGTTTGTGGCGTGACCTGACGCCGAGTGCGCTGGCGCAGCCAGAGCCAGAGGCCCAGTACGAAGCCGAGACCGGCCAGACTGACCACATAGTGGGAGGGTGCCAGCACGTCGTTCTTCATCCAGAGGGTGACCAGCATGGGAGTGAGCCCGCCGAAGATGGCGTAGGCCACGTTGTAGGAGAACGACAGCCCGGAGAAGCGCACCACGGGCGGGAAGGCGTTGACCATGACATAGGGCACGGCGCCGACGATCCCCACCGCAAAGCCCGCCAGCATGTAGAGAGGTATCAGCTGATCCATACCCGCCGCCAGGCTGTGGTAGAAGGCATAGGTGGCACCGGCCAGCAGCAGGGAACCCAGGACGAAGGTGGGGCCGCTGCCGAGGCTGTCTATCAGTCGACCGTAGAAGATGCAGCCCAGGGTGAGGGCCACTATGGCCAGGGAGTTGGCGGTCAGGGCATCGGTGGGGCTGATGCCATGCACCTTCTGCAGATAGGTCGGGGTCATCAGGATCACCACGACGATGCCGGCGGAGAGCAGCCAGGTCAGCAGCATGGAGACGATGACGCTGCCCTTGTGCTCACGGAGCACCGTCTTGAGGGGCAGCTCCTCGGCCAGGGCCTTGTTCGCCTGCATCTCGGCGAAGACCGGGGTCTCGTGCAGCCAGCGGCGCAGGTACATGGCGACGATGCCGAACACACCGCCGAGCACGAAGGCCAGACGCCAGCCCCACTCGCTCACCTCGATCGGGCTCATGCCGCGGTTGATGGCGGTGGCCACCAGGGAGCCGAGCAGTATGCCGGCCGTCAGCCCGGCCGTGAGGGTGCCGCAGGCGACGCCGACCCGGCGGGCGGGTACGTGTTCGGCCACGAAGACCCAGGCCCCCGGGACTTCGCCCCCGATGGCGGCCCCTTGCAGGATTCGCAGCAGCAACAGCAACAGCGGGGCGGCAATGCCGAGGGTGGCATAGGTGGGCAGCAGGCCGATCAGCAGGGTCGGCAGCGCCATCAGGATGATGCTGAGGGTGAACATCCGCTTGCGGCCGATGAGATCGCCGAAGTGGGCCATGATGATGCCCCCCAGCGGGCGGGCCAGGTAACCGGCGGCGAAGATGCCGAAGGTCTGGAACTGGCGCAGCCACTCGGGAATGTCCGCCGGGAAGAACAGCTCGCCTATCACCACGGCGAAGAAGACGAAGATGATGAAGTCGTAGAATTCGAGGGCGCCGCCCAGCGCTGCCAGGCTCAAGGTCTTGTAATCCTGTCGGTTGAGGGGGCGATTGTGGTCATGATGTGTGCTGACTGTGGTCATATCCTTATGTTTCCCATCGTTTTTTTAGTTATTCTCCCCCCACGTTCTGCGGGGATACGCTCACCCACGAGGGTATGCTTTTGTGTCCCTCGATGTAAATCGCACAATTCGCAACACTGTCTTGCAGCACCTTGCGGCAAGGGATTGGAGAGGTCATGACGAAGAAAAAGGTACTGCTCTCCTGGAGCAGCGGAAAAGACAGCGCCTGGGCCCTGCATCGCTTGCGCCAGGATCCGGCGATCGAGGTGGTGGGGCTCTTCACCACCCTGAATCAGGCGTTCGAGCGGGTGGCCATGCACGGGGTGCGCAAGCAGTTGCTGACGGAGCAGGCTGCGTGCGTGGGGCTGCCACTGCACTGCATCGATCTGCCCTGGCCCTGCAGCAACGAAGAGTATGGCCGGATCATGACCGGCTTCATCGCCGAGGTGCTGGCCATGGGGATCCGCCATATGGCATTCGGGGATCTCTTCCTCGAGGATGTGCGCGCCTATAGAGAGAAACAGCTGGCGGGCACCGGCATAGCGCCCCTGTTCCCGCTCTGGGGTAGCGACACGAGCGAGCTGGCGCAGGAGATGATGGCCGCCGGCTTGAGGGCCAGGATCTGCACGCTCGACCCCAAGAAGCTGGATATGAGCCTGGGGGGGCACGAGTTCGACGAGGCGCTGCTGGCGGCGCTGCCGGATGGGGTGGATCCGTGCGGCGAGAACGGCGAGTTCCACACCCTGGCCTTTGATGGCCCCATGTTCCTGCGGCCCCTGGCGATCCGGGTGGGGGAGACAGTGGTGCGGGATGGCTTCGTCTTTACCGATCTGCTGCCGGATGAGGCCCCCTGACGGCGGCAGGCTCATCTCCCGTTTGCTGGATGCGACAAGGCCGGATCCCAGGGGATCCGGCCTTGTCGTCTGGTCCGGCTCAGCGGGCGGCGAAGGTGTCGCAGCTGGCGGGCTTGCCGCTGTCAAAGCCCCGCTTGAACCAGGTTAGGCGCTGGGCCGAGCTGCCGTGGGTGAAGCTGTCGGGCACGATCCGGCCCTGACCCCGCTGCTGCAGGCGGTCGTCACCGATGGCCTGGGCGGCATTGAGGGCCTCCTCCAGATCGCCGTGCTCCAGCACCTGCTCCTTCTCCATATGGTGACCCCAGACTCCGGCGAAGCAGTCGGCCTGCAGCTCCAGCTTGACCGACAACCTGTTCTGCCCGGCCTGGCTCAGCCCCTGCTGTTGCTGGCGCACCTTGGTCGAGATGCCGAGCAGGTACTGCACGTGGTGGCCCACCTCGTGGGCGACCACATAGCCCTGGGCGAAGTCGCCATCGGCCCCGAGCTTGTCGCGCATGTCCTGATAGAAGGAGAGATCGATGTAGACTGTGCTGTCTGCCGGGCAGTAGAAGGGGCCCATGACCGACTGGCCCTGACCGCAGCCGGTCTGGGTGGCTCCGCGATAGAGCACCAGCCTGGGGGGCTGATACTGGTTGCCGCTTCGGGAGAAGATCTCGCCCCAGGTGTCTTCGGTGGAGGCGAGCATCACAGAGGTGAATCTGGCCAGGGGATCGCTGGCCGGCTGAGACACATTCTGGCGCGGCGCCTGGCTCTGCTGGGCCGGCTCGTCGAGCAATGGGCTCAAGTCCACGCCGTAGTAACCCGCCACCATAACCACGACAATCAGGATGAGGCGGCCCTTGCCGCCGAGGGGCAGGCCGCCGCCCCCGCTGCCACTGCCCTGTTGGCGCCTGTCTTCCACGTTGCTGCTCTCACGGCGATCTTGCCAGCGCATAGCCCCATACTCCCGTCATTGGTGGTGGCAGTAATGATAATGTCTGCTGGCGCGGCCCGCCTGGTGAGGGGGGGGTTATTCGGCCCAGGGCATCTCGGGTAGGCTGTCGAGGAACTCGGCGTAGCGGGTCAGGTTGAAGGGGCCCTGTTCGGCCTCCATGGCCATCAGCTCGGCACCGAGGGCGCAGGCGATGTATTGCAGCGCCTCGTCCCGCGGGGTGCCCTTCATCACCAGTCGCATCAGGGTGGCTTTCACCTGCAGGGGATGGCCGTCGGCGAGCTGGTTGTCCACCATCTCCAGCAGCGTCTGTTCGTCAAAGAATTCGGTGGTGTCCGTCATGGGGAATGTCCTGTTTGTTGTACTGTGGATTGGGATAGGGCGGGCAGTATAGCCGGAACCGCCGTGCGACTCATGTGGCAGGGACTAAATGTCGGCTGCCGGGGGCTGTGGTCGCCGGTTTGCGGTCCATGACGGCCTCCTTTTGGCCGGGGATCTTGCCAAGCACCGGCTGTGGGGGCAGTCTTGATAGCTGTTGTTCTCATCACACGAGCCCTTTGCCATGATCTTCTCCGAGCGCCTCATCCTGCGCGAGCTCAATACCGACGATGCCCCCTTCATTCTCGAACTGCTCAACGACCCCGATTTCCATCGCTACATCGGCGATCGCGGGATCCGCACCCTGGACGACGCCGAAAACTACATCCAGCAGGGGCCGGCGGTCAGCTATGCCCAGCACGGGCACGGTCTCTATCTGGTGATGCGACGGGAAGACGAGGCCAAGTTGGGCATCTGCGGGCTCATCAAGCGCGACACCCTGCCGTGCGAAGACATCGGCTACGCCTTCCTGCCCGCCTGGCGTGGTCAGGGCTATGGCATAGAGGCGGCGCAGGCGGCGATCAAGGATGGGCGGGAGCGGCTTGGCATCGAGCGGGTCATCGCCATCGTCACCCCGGGCAACGAGCGATCTGTGGCGCTGCTGGGCAAGCTGGGTCTGGTGCGCAGCCGTCTGGTCAGGCTGAGCGAGGATGCCGACGAGTGCCTGTTGCTGGAAGCGGCCGATACCCAGGCCTGTACTGTCTGAGGGATGGCAGGGCCGTCAATCAGAAGAGGGGATCACAAGGCTGAAGGCGAGGGAGACAAGGGGGCCGCCGTGAGTTGCGGCCTGTCTGCATCGGGTGCTGCCGGTGGGCAGGATCAGTTGAGTTCTTCGATGGAGAACTCGCCAGGGATGCCATCACAGGAGATGGCGAAGCCACCGCTGGAGCGGGTGCTGAACTGGATCAGAAACGCATCATAGTCATGCTCTTGCACGGGCAGGTTGATGGGTTTGCTGCGACGCAGGGGTTTGTGTGTTTGTACGGCTTTCATCATGGTATTTCTCTATATAAATTAAATAATTGCTCCTTGTATTTGCAAATGTAGGTCAATGGGCGCGGTCAGATCCGCGCAGGAATACCCAGCCCCATAAGGGCGTCTGCACTATCAAGGAATATGCGGATGCATAGTTCAAATTGGGTGGGCAGATCTGGTCTGCACCGTGAGAGCCGGGCAACGCAGGCAGACAGCCTGACGGTTCTCAAGGCGAGTAAATCAGAGGAAGGTTATGTGGGTACTGGCAGGATTCATCTAATGTTGAAGCATTGCGAACATAAACTGGGCTGATTAACTAGCCGGCGCGCATTCTCTCTTCGAAATGAATAAAAAGCAAACACTAATTGTGCGATGTCGCGACGATGCCGCATCTTCCATTGCCAGACCGCCAACGAGAAGGGCTCCCGAGGGAGCCCTTCTGCCTTTGCCAGTCACGGCCTGCGGCTGACTCAGTAGTCGCCGCTGGCCTTCTTGGCGGCGGTGATCATGGGGGTGATGGTCATGCCTTGCACCACGATGGAGAACATCACCACCGAGTAGGTCATCACCAGGATCACCTCCCGCAGATCGACGCCCTGCTCTGGCAGCACCATGACCCCGGAGGGCAGCGCCAGCGCCATGGCCATGGCAAGACCGCCGCGCAGGCCGCCCCAGGTGAGAATGCGCACCGAGAAGCGGTTGTAGCTGCGGAACTTGCGGAAGGCCACATAGGGCAGGGAGACGCTGATGAAGCGGGCGGCGAGGCAGAGCGGCACCGCGATGACCAGCAGGATCCAGTCTTGCCAGGCCAGATCCAGCAGCACCAGGGCCAGGCCGATCAGCAGGAACAGCAGGGCGTTGAGGAACTGGTCCATCAACTCCCAGAAGTGATCCAGGTGGTGGCGGCTCTGCTCGGAGAAGCCTGACTGGCGGGTCCAGTTGCCTATCATGATGCCGGTGACCACCATGGCCAGGGCACCGGAGACGCCGATCATGTTGGCAAAGGCGAAGCCCGCGGTCGGGATGCACAGCGTCAGCAGCAGCTCCAGGGAGCCGTCGTCGGTGGCGCTGATCATCACGTGGGCAATGAGGCCCAGCACGGCGCCGAACAGGATGCCGCCGAGGGCTTCATGCAGGAACAGGCCGGCCACGCTGCCAAAGGTGGGCTCGACGCCGCCAAAGGCCACGGCGAAGACGGTGGCGAAGATCACCAGGCCAACCCCGTCGTTGAACAGGGACTCCCCTTCGATCTGGATAGCGATCTGGGGAGGCGCCTTCATCTTCTTGACGATGGCGAGCACGGCAATGGGGTCGGTGGGGGAGATCAGGGCACCGAACAGCATGCAATAGACCAGCGGCAGTTCCCAGCCCAGCAGCCTGGCGATGAACCAGAAGCCGTAGCCGATGATGAAGGTGGAGAGCAGGGTCGCCGCGATGGAGAGAATGGTGATCTCCCACTTCTGGCTGCGCAATGCCTTCAGATTGATGCCGAGACCGCCGGCAAACAGCAGGAAGCCCAGGATCCCCTTCAGCAGGAAGTTCTGGAAGTCGATGCTTTCCATGGTCTCGACGGCCAGAGGTTCCAGATTGAACCAACCCAACTTACCAAACAGCACCATCAGGGCGGAGATCAGCATGGATCCTGCGGTGATGGCGATGGTGGTCTGGATCTTCACGACATACTGGTTGGCAAAGGCGATGAAGATCGCCAACGCTGCCAAGAAACAGAGTGTGTAGTAGACGCTCATAGTTATTTTTCTCTTTAGTAAACAGCAAGCACGTATCCCCGTTGAGGACGGGCATAGGGTACTCTCGGGCCACATCTTACTCATTACCCATTTGTGAGTATATGCTCGATATTTCGGACAGATAGACGGCTAGATTTCCATTTGATTTTTTTGCTGCTAGGATGGACCTCACGCAGTTGCATGGATGTAAGGGGTAGAAGCGGTGTCGAGCATAGAGTCGAGCAAGAAGTCGGACGTAACAAAGAAACTGGAAGCCTGTCTCAAGGAGCGGATCCTGATCATCGACGGTGCCATGGGCACCATGATCCAGGGGTACAGGCTCGGCGAAGCGGATTATCGCGGCGAGCGCTTCGCCGACTGGCATACCGACATCAAGGGCAACAACGATCTGCTGGTGCTGACCCGGCCGGCGGTGATCCGCGAGATCCACGATCAATACTGTGCCGCCGGGGCCGACATCCTCGAGACCAACACCTTCAACGCCACTCGCATCGCCATGGCCGATTACGAGATGGAAGCGTTCTCGGCCGAGATCAACCGCGAGGCGGCCCGTCTGGCCCGTGCCGTGGCGGACGAGTGGACGGCCAAAGAGCCCCACAAGCCGCGCTTCGTGGCAGGAGTGCTGGGCCCCACCAACCGCACCGCCTCCATCTCGCCGGACGTGAACGACCCCGGCAAGCGCAATGTCACCTATGACCAGCTGGTGGCCGCCTACACAGAATCGACCCACGCCCTCATCGAGGGGGGCGCCGACCTCATACTGATCGAGACCATCTTCGACACCCTCAACGCCAAGGCCGCCGCCTTCGCGGTGGATCTGGTGTTCGAAGAGCTGGGCTACAGCCTGCCGGTGATGATCTCCGGCACCATCACGGATGCCTCCGGCCGCACCCTCTCGGGTCAGACCACGGAAGCCTTCTACCATTCGCTTCGCCACGTCAAACCCGTCTCCTTCGGCCTCAACTGTGCGCTCGGCCCGGACGAGCTGCGCCAGTACGTGGAGGAGCTGTCCCGCATCAGCGAGACCCATGTCAGCGCCCACCCCAACGCCGGTCTGCCAAATGCCTTCGGCGAGTACGACCTGGACGCGGGCGAGATGGCGGAGCATATCCGCGAATGGGCCCAGAGCGGCTTCCTCAACCTGGTGGGGGGCTGCTGCGGCACCACCCCGACCCATATTCGCGCCATGAGCGACGCCGTCGCGGGCATCAAGCCCCGCGCGCTGCCCGAGCTGCCGGTGGCCTGCCGGCTGTCCGGCCTCGAGCCCCTCATCATCACGGCGGAATCCATGTTCGTGAACGTGGGGGAGCGCACCAACGTCACCGGCTCGGCCAAGTTCAAGCGCCTCATCAAGGAGGGGCTCTACGACGAGGCCCTGGATGTGGCCAAGCAGCAGGTGGAGAGCGGCGCCCAGATCATCGACATCAACATGGACGAGGGGATGCTGGACGCCGAGGCGGCCATGGTGCGCTTCCTGAACCTCATCGCTGGCGAGCCCGACATCGCCCGGGTGCCCGTGATGATCGACTCTTCCAAGTGGGAGGTGCTGGAGGCGGGCCTCAAGTGCGTGCAGGGTAAGCCTGTGGTCAACTCCATCTCCATGAAGGAGGGGGAGGATAAATTCATCGAGCAGGCCAAGTTGCTGCGCCGCTACGGCGCCGCCGTCATCGTGATGGCGTTCGACGAGGTGGGTCAGGCCGATACCCGTGCCCGCAAGTTCGAGATCTGCCAGCGCGCCTACCGGATCCTGGTGGACAGGGTCGGCTTCCCGCCGGAAGACATCATCTTCGATCCCAACATCTTCGCGGTGGCGACCGGCATCGACGAGCACAACAACTACGCGGTGGACTTCATCGAGGCGGTGAAGGACATCAAGACCCATCTGCCCCACGCCATGATTTCCGGCGGCGTCTCCAACGTCTCCTTCTCCTTCCGCGGCAACGAGCCGGTACGGGAAGCCATTCACGCCGTCTTCCTCTACCATGCTATCCAGAACGGTATGGACATGGGGATAGTCAACGCCGGTCAGCTCGCCATCTACGAAGACATTCCGGCGGAGCTGAAGGCGAAGGTCGAGGCCGTGGTGCTCAACTTGAGTGACAGCGCCACCGAGGATCTGCTCGCCATCGCCGAGAAGTATCGCGGCGCCGGCGCCCAGGCCGAGGATCCCCGGGATCAGGAGTGGCGCAGCTGGCCGGTGGGCAAGCGGCTGGAGCATGCCCTGGTCAAGGGCATCACCGACTTCATCGAGGAGGACACCGAAGAGGCACGGGCCGGGGCCGACAAGCCGCTGCACGTGATCGAAGGGCCACTGATGGACGGTATGAACGTGGTGGGTGACCTGTTCGGCGCCGGAAAAATGTTCCTGCCCCAGGTGGTGAAGTCGGCGCGAGTGATGAAGCGGGCGGTCGCCTACCTGCAACCCTACATAGAGGCGGAGAAGTCCGGCGGCTCCAGCAACGGCAAAATAGTGATGGCCACCGTCAAGGGGGACGTTCACGACATCGGCAAGAACATCGTCGGCGTGGTGCTGCAGTGCAACAACTACGAGATCGTCGATCTCGGGGTCATGGTCTCTTGCGAGACCATCCTCAAGACGGCGCGGGAAGTGGGGGCGGACATCATAGGCCTGTCCGGCCTGATCACCCCGTCCCTGGACGAGATGGTACACGTGGCGAAAGAGATGGAGCGCCAGGGTTTCAAGTTGCCCCTGCTGATCGGCGGTGCCACCACCTCCAAGGCCCACACAGCGGTGAAGATAGAGCAGAACTATTCCGAACCCGTGGTCTATGTGTCGAACGCCTCCCGCGCCGTCGGGGTGGCCCAGAGCCTGCTGAACCCCGAGCTCAAGCCCGCCTTCGTCGCCCGCATCGACAAGGAGTACGAGATAGCGCGGGATCAGCATGCCCGCAAGCAGCCACGCTCCAAGCCGGTCTCCCTGGCCCATGCCCGCGCCAACCGCCATCAGCTTGACTGGGTCGGCTATGAGCCCCCTGCACCCCGCGAGCCCGGTGTGCAGACCTTCGAAAACGTGCCCGTCTCGGTGCTGCGCCCCTACATCGACTGGACGCCGTTTTTCCTGAGCTGGGAGCTGGCGGGCAAGTATCCGCGCATTCTGGAAGACGAGATCATCGGCGAAGAGGCGACCAAGCTGTTTGCCGATGCCAACGCCATGCTGGATCAGCTGGAGAAAGATCAGAGCGTGCGCTGCGCCGGCATCATAGGCCTGTTCCCCGCCAACGGGGTGGGGGACAGCATAGAGGTCTACAGGGACGAGTCCCGCACCGAGGTCATCAAGGTGTTGCATCACCTGCGCCAGCAGAGCGAGAAGCAGGGTTTCCCGAACTACTGTCTGGCGGACTATGTGGCCCCCAAGGAGAGCGGCAAGCCCGACTGGATCGGCGCCTTCGCGGTGACCGGCGGCATCGGCGAGGAGGCCATAGCGCAAGCCTACAAGGCGGATCACGATGACTACAACGCCATCCTGATCCAGGCGGTGTGCGACCGTCTCGCCGAAGCCTTCGCCGAGTACCTGCACGAGCAGGTGCGCAAGGTGCACTGGGGCTATGCCCCCGACGAGGCCCTCAGCAACGAGGAGCTTATTCGCGAGAACTATCAGGGCATACGCCCGGCGCCGGGCTACCCGGCCTGCCCGGAGCACACCGAGAAGGGCAGCATCTGGGAGCTGCTTGATGTAGAGCAGGCCATCGGCATGCAGCTCACCGAGTCCTACGCCATGTGGCCGGGGGCGGCGGTGTCCGGCTGGTACTTCTCCCACCCCGACAGCAAGTACTTCGCGGTGGCGCAGATCCAGCCCGATCAGGTGGAAGACTATGCCCAGCGCAAAGGCATGACGCTGGTGGAGGCCGAGCGCTGGCTGGGGCCGAACCTGAATTAAGGCGTTGCGACCGGTCAGTCCAGATTGATCTTTGACGAACAACGGCGGCATCCTGTACTGGGGGACAGACCAGTCTGGTGCCGCCGTTTTACATCTGGATGACAGCGGGATGGCATAGCAGAGTTCTGCGTGGTTTGTCTTGTTGTCAGGAGAAACAATTGGCGTTGTCTTGGCGCTGTGGCACTTTATACTCTCCCGCCCCATCCTGCCCAGGCACTGCCTTCTAGCGGAATTGTCATGAATATTGCCATTTTATCCCGCGAGCCCAACAATTACTCCACCCGCCGTCTGGTCGAGGTGGCACAGGCGCGCGGGCATCAGGTCGAGGTGCTCGACACCCTGCGCTGCTACATGAACATCGCCTCCCACAGCCCCTCCATCCACTACGAAGGACGGGAGCTGGCGAGCTATGACGCCGTGATCCCGCGCATCGGTGCCAGCATCACTTTCTATGGCACCGCCGTGCTGCGCCAGTTCGAGATGATGAATACCATGGCCCTCAACAGCTCGGTGGCCATCTCCCGTTCCCGGGACAAGCTGCGAGCCATGCAACTGCTCTCCCGCCACGGCATCGGCCTGCCCATCACCGGCTATGCCCACAGCACCCACGACGTGCCCGACCTCATCACCATGGTCGGCGGGGCGCCCCTGGTGGTGAAGCTGCTGGAGGGAACCCAGGGGATAGGCGTGGTGCTGTGCGAGACCCAGAAGGCGGCCGAGAGCGTGATCGAAGCCTTCATCCAGACCAACAACAACATCCTGGTGCAGGAGTATATCCGCGAGGCCAATGGCGCCGACATTCGCTGCGTGGTGGTGGGTGGCAAGGTGGTGGCGGCCATGCGTCGTCAGGCCCAGCCGGGGGAGTTTCGCTCCAACCTGCACCGTGGCGGCGAGGCGTCGGCCATCAAGATCACCCCGGAAGAGCGGGCGACCGCGGTGCAGGCCGCCAAGATCATGGGGCTGGATGTGGCCGGGGTGGATATATTGCGCAGTGCCCGCGGCCCTCTGGTGCTGGAGGTGAACTCCTCCCCCGGCCTGCAAGGGGTCGAGGCCGCCTCCGGCAAGGATGTGGCGGGCAAGATCATCGATTTTCTGGAGCTCAAGGCGAGTCGCAAGCACAAGCCGGCGGAATAAGCCGTCCTCCTATCCTCTGACAACAAGGCGCCCTCGGGCGCCTTGTTGTTATCTGGCTTGTGGGCTTGCCGGGGAGTGCCTGTTGTCTCCCTTCTCCCCTTGCGGGAGAAGGGCCGGGGATGAGGGGGAAACTATGCCTGCGTGAGGTCGAGGGCGTTCATCGCCAGCCTGGCACTGAAAACGCCATCCTCCAGCCGGGTCTCTATCTGCCAGCCTAGCTTCTCGCAGATGCGCTGGATGATGGTGAGGCCGCAGCCGTAGCCCAGGATCTGATCCGGCGCCGCCGCCGTGGGGTTGCTGATGGTGAGCACCTGCCCCTGAAGCGCGATCTCGATGTGACCCTCGGCGTAGCTCAGGGCATTCTTCAGCAGGTTGCCGAGCGCGATGGCGAGCAGGGAGAGGGGGGCCTGCACCTCGCTCTGCTCGTCCAGATTGAGGCGGATGTCGAGGTTCTCCCGCTGCAGCAAGGGGGCGAGGCGCGCCAGCTCCCGCTCGATCAGCGGTGCCACCCATTGCGGGGGGCGCTCGACCGCCTCCTTGCGCCCCAGCAGCAGGAAGGTCTCGGTGAGCAGGGCCATCTCGTCGCTGGCGGCGCGGATGCGGCTGGCGGCCCGGGCGGCGGGGGCGGGCAGGTCGGTCACCTTGCCGAGCAGGGCGGCTGAGCCCTGGATCACCATGTTGGGGGTGCGCAGCTCGTGGCTGGCGAAGCGGCTGAACTCCTGCTCGCGGGCGAACACGGCGGCCACCTCGTGCTTGCCCGCCAGCAGCGCCAGCTCGATCTCCCGCAGCTCCTGCCAGGGGGCATCCGGCACGAAGTCGACCTGATCCGGGGTGAGGTGGGCGACGCGCTGACGCAGCCTGTCCAGGGGGCGGGTGATGTGGCGCACAAGCCAGATGCCGAACGCTATGCAGCCGAGCAACAGGGCCAGCCCGATCAGCCGGGTGACCAGGTGCAGCCTGTCTTCGTAAGGATCCAGGTAGTCGTCGGCGTCGTCGTTGAACACCAGATAGAGCAGGCCCTTGCCCGATGGGTGGGCGCGCACCAGGAAGTGTTTGTCCTCCTCCCCCAGCTGGTGCTCGAAGAAGCCGGGGGTCTGGTAGGGTTTCAGCCAGGCTGGCAGACGTCCCGCCTCCGTCCAGTAGCTGGAGAACTGGCGCGGGCTGGGGGCGGGGGCCGCATGGCCGAGCCGCAGCCAGTCATCGTTGTAGCGGGTGACCTCGGCCTCCAGCCAGTGGCGCAGGCTAAGCTCCTCCATCTTGTCCTCGGCCACCACCATCAGCAGGCTCAGGATCAGCAGCAGCAACAAGCCGGCCCCGCCCAGCGCTAGGATCAGGCGCTTGCGCAGGCTCGGCAGATTCAAGGCTTGCTGGCTTGGGGGGGCAGGGGGGCTCATGGTTTGACCAGCCGGTAGCCCTGGCCGTGCAATGTCTCCAGCATGGGACTGGGGAAGGGCTTGTCCAGGGCGTTGCGCAGGGCATAGATGTGGCTGCGCAGGGCGTCAGAGTCTGGCTCCTCATCGCCCCAGACGGTGTCGAGCACCTCCTGGCGCGTCACCAGATGGGGGGCCCGTTTCACCAGTAGAGTGAGGATCTGGAACGGGATCTTGCCGAGCTTGAGCTCCACCCCGGCGCGGGTGGCGCGGCCCGCGGCGGGATCCACCTCCAGGTCGCCGAACGCCAACGCCCCCATGTCGCTGCGGGGGCCGCGCAGGGCCAGGGCCTGCAACCGCACCTCAAGCTCCTCCATGGCGAACGGCTTGACCAGGTAGTCGTCGCCCCCCGCCTTGAAACCTGCCAGCTTGTCGTCCAGGCTGTCGCGGGCGGTGAGAAAGAGCACAGGGGTGGCGATGCCGTCCGAGCGCAACCGCTCGACGGTGCGCAGGCCGTCCAGGCGCGGCATCATGACGTCCATGATGATGACGTCGAAACGCTGCTCGGCCAGCAGTTGCAGGGCTGCCTGGCCGTGATAGGCGCAGTCTACCCTGTGCCCGGCCAGCTCCAGATAGTCCATGACGGTCTCAGCCACCTGGGGACTGTCTTCCACCACCAGTATTTTCATGCTCTGATCTCCTGGTTTGGGCCGGCATTTCACGGCCATTTCACACCGGATGAGACATCCTGTGTGCCAGTGTAACCCCGAGGATCCCCGATGAAGAAGTCTCTCTGCGCCCTCTGGCTATTGATTTTATTGCCCTTTGGTCTGGTGCAGGCGGCCGAGTTCAAGCTGACCGGCCGTACCAGCTGGCAACTGGGCCAGTTGATGGTCAACGGTATTCCCTTCGTGATCGATGATCAGACCCGCTTCAAGGATGGTCTGGACGAAGACGATCTCGGCGGCACCTGGGTCGATCTGGAAGGGGTGATCGAGGGAGACAGACGGTTGGTCCGCGAGGTGGAGCCGCTGGAAGAAGAGCATGAGATGGAGCTGGAGGGGCCGGTGGCTCAGGGGCGGATCTGGGGCTATGTCACCTCGGATGAGAGCCTGGCCCCCTTCGAGGGGCGCTGGCTGGAGCTGGAGTGCCGCTTCGATGGCATGCGTCTGAGCCGCTGCCGGGAGGACGACTGAGCCGCCGCACCAGTGAACCGGAAAAATTGCCCATCCAGGCCCATAGTTAAACCTCCTCGCCGGGTTGACCATGGGCCTGCTTGCTATGACCAGAACCGCCTTGTTCCTGCTGCTCTCCTTTCACGTCCTTGCCGACGAGCCCGAGCTCTGGCTGGTGGAGCTGGAGCACAACGACGGCCTCCGCCTGCAGTTCCAGGGGGCCGAGCTCGAGCTCGGCAGCGCCGCGCTGCACGGCATAGCGCAGTATGACGATCTCAGGCCCGGCATGCACCTCGCCATCCAGAGCCGATACGGCGTTGCCGAGCAGATCCGGCTGCGCACGGCTGAGCCGGATCCGGTGCAGAGCGGCCAGTGGCGGCGGGCGGAGGACAATCTGCTCGCCAGCACGGGCCAGACATTGTTGCTGCAGCAACTGGGGGTACTGGTGTTTGATGCCGGCACCCGCTGGGTGAACGGCAGCCTCGCCGATCTGCAACCGGGCCGCCGGCTGGTGCTGAGCCGGGATGATGCGGGCCGTCTGACCGAGATCCTGATCCCCAACCCGGAGGATGACTAAGGAGCTAGCGCCACGGGTGGTGCTAGCTTGTTGCTTATTGGAAGTGAATGTTCTCGAGAGGAATCTGGATCGCGTTCCATGAGGTGGCGCAGGGGGCTGGGTTTGGATAGCTAAACTCGAAGTAACTGTTCACCCAGAT
>NZ_CDBZ01000071.1 GCF_000819985.1 Aeromonas media
GTTGAGGCAGTTGAGGCAGTATCAGAATCCATTAAAAGAAAAGCCGGGACAAGCCCGGCTTTTTCTTTATAACTCAGCAGCTGCTTCAGCAGCGGCCGGGCGGTCTACCAGCTCAATGTAAGCCATAGGGGCGTTGTCGCCTGCACGGAAACCGCATTTCAGAATGCGAGTATAACCGCCGGCGCGCTCCAGGTAGCGCGGGCCCAGTTCATTGAACAGCTTAGCCACGATCGCGTTATCGCGAGTACGGGCAAATGCCAGGCGACGATTAGCAACGCTATCAGTCTTGGCAAGGGTGATCAGCGGTTCAACTACACGACGCAGCTCTTTTGCCTTAGGCAGAGTCGTCTTGATGATCTCATGACGAACCAGGGAGCTGGCCATGTTGCGGAACATAGCCTGACGATGGCTGCTGTTCCGGTTCAGTTGACGACCACTCAAACGATGGCGCATGACCTTATCCTTCTAACTAAATCTGTGAAACCCGTAATCTGGATTACTCGTCAGCGATGCTGGCGGGCGGCCAGTTCTCAAGGCGCATGCCAAGAGACAGACCACGGGAGGCCAACACGTCCTTGATCTCAGTCAGGGACTTCTTACCGAGGTTAGGAGTTTTAAGCAACTCAACTTCGGTACGCTGTACCAGATCACCAATATAGTGGATAGCTTCTGCCTTCAGACAGTTCGCTGAACGAACTGTCAGCTCCAAATCATCGACAGGACGCAGCAGAATCGGATCAAACTCGGGTTTCTCTTCTTTCTTCTCGGGCACGCTGACATCGCGCAGATCCACGAAGGCTTCCAGCTGTTCGGCCAAAATAGTGGCAGAACGGCGAATGGCTTCTTCCGGATCCAGAGTACCATTGGTCTCCATGTCGATAACCAGCTTGTCCAAGTCGGTGCGCTGTTCCACACGTGCCGCCTCAACATTGTAGGCGATGCGAACGATGGGGCTGAACGCGGAGTCCAGCAGCAGGCGACCAATAGGACGCTCTTCATCATCGTTGTGAACACGAGCAGAAGCAGGCACATAACCACGACCGCGCTGAACTTTCAGACGCATGCTGATCTCAGCATTGGCGCCTGTCAGGTGGCAGATTACGTGCTCCGGGTTTACGATCTCGACTTCATCACCGTGAGTGATATCACCAGCGGTAACGGGGCCTGTTCCAGACTTGGTCAGGGACAGAGTTACCTCGTCCTTGCCTTCCAGCTTCACAGCGATACCTTTCAGGTTGAGCAGGATTTCAAGAATGTCTTCCTGTACACCTTCTTTGCTGCTGTACTCGTGCAGTACTCCGTCGATCTCGACTTCAGTAACTGCACAACCGGGCATAGATGACAGCAAAATACGACGCAGGGCATTACCCAGCGTGTGACCAAAGCCACGCTCAAGCGGCTCGAGAGTCACTTTCGCGTGAGTCGGGCTAACTTGCTCGATGTCAACTAGCCGCGGTTTAAGAAAATCTGTTACAGAACCCAGCATTGTGTCCTCTCTTTAGAAGCTAGCTTTACTTGGAGTAAAGCTCGACGATCAGCTGTTCGTTAATGTCGGCAGACAGGTCGGAACGCTCTGGCAGGCGCTTGAAGGCACCTTCCATCTTAGCAGCGTCAACCTCTACCCAAGTCGGCTTCTCGCGCTGACCAGCAACTTCCAGGGAAGCTTTGATACGCGCTTGCTTCTTAGCCTTCTCGCGAACGCAGATCACGTCCTCAGGGGATACCTGGAAAGAAGGAACATTCACAACGCGGCCGTTTACCATGATGGCTTTGTGGCTCACCAGCTGACGAGACTCAGCACGAGTGGCGCCGAAGCCCATGCGGTAGACGACGTTGTCCAGACGACCTTCCAGCAGCTGCAACAGGTTTTCACCGGTGTTACCCTTTTGACGGGCAGCGTCGCGGTAGTAGTTGCGGAACTGTTTTTCCAATACGCCGTAGATACGACGTACTTTTTGTTTCTCGCGCAGTTGCACACCGTAGTCAGACAGACGCGCTTTACGCGCACCATGTTGACCAGGAACGGTGTCAATCTTGCACTTAGAATCAATCGCACGAACACCAGACTTCAGGAAGAGGTCGGTGCCCTCACGACGGCTAAGCTTAAGCTTAGGACCGATATATCTTGCCATCTTCTTTCTCCAACAATCCTAGACCAAGTAGCTACAGCGTTATACGCGGCGCTTCTTGGGAGGACGACAACCGTTGTGCGGGATCGGAGTCACATCAGTAATATTAGTGATGCGGAAACCAGCCGCGTTCAGAGCGCGGATGGAAGACTCACGACCGGGACCCGGACCTTTGACCATGACTTCCAGGTTCTTCACGCCGTATTCTTTGGCGATCTCACCAGCGCGCTCAGCAGCTACCTGGGCAGCAAACGGAGTGGACTTACGGGAACCACGGAAACCGGAACCACCAGAGGTAGCCCAAGACAGAGCATTGCCCTGACGGTCAGTAATGGTCACGATTGTGTTGTTGAAAGATGCATGAACGTGCGCAATACCGTCGCTCACTTGCTTTTTAACGCGCTTGCGAGCACGAGTCGGAGTTTTAGCCATTTTCTACCTTCCCGTTACTTCTTGATAGCCTTGCGCGGACCCTTACGGGTACGAGCGTTGGTCTTGGTACGTTGACCACGAACAGGCAGGCTACGACGGTGACGCAAACCACGGTAGCAACCCAGATCCATCAATCGCTTGATGTTCATGGAAATCTGACGACGCAGGTCACCTTCAACGGTGAATTTACCTACTTGTTCACGCAGACTCTCGATCTGAGCTTCGTCCAGGTCTTTAATTTTCACATTCTCAGCGATACCGGCTGCGGCACAGATGGCCTTGGAGCGGGTACGACCGACGCCATAAATCGCAGTCAACGCAATGACTGCATGCTTATGGTCAGGAATGTTAATGCCAGCGATACGGGCCACTATTCACTCCTACATATAGTAGATAACGACCACCACAAAGCCCGTGAGCGGATACGTGGCGGTCAACCAATACACAACAAAAGTTGGCTGGCTATATTAGCCAGCACAACTATTTGTTGCAAGTACTAACCGTAAAAAATTAGCCTTGGCGCTGTTTATGCTTTGGCTCGCTGCAAATCACACGCACCACACCGTGACGCTTGATGATTTTGCAGTTACGGCAGATTGCCTTAACGGAAGCACGAACTTTCATTGCTTAACTCCGTAACTACGCCGACCTTTAGCGGCCGTAGCCCTTCAGGTTGGCCTTCCTCAGGACGTCGCCATATTGATGAGACATCATATGGGTCTGAACCTGAGCCATGAAGTCCATGATAACTACCACGATAATCAGCAGCGAAGTGCCACCGAAGTAGAACTGTACGTTCCAGGCAGTCATCAAGAACTGGGGTACCAGACAGATAAAGGTTATATAAAGCGCACCTGCCAATGTCAGGCGAGTCATAACCTTATCGATGTAACGTGCTGTCTGCTCGCCCGGGCGGATCCCCGGGATAAAGGCTCCACTCTTCTTCAGATTATCTGCTGTCTCGCGGGGGTTGAACACCAGCGCGGTATAGAAGAAGCAGAAGAAGATAATGGCTGCTGCATAGAGCATCTCATACAAGGGTTGACCCGGCTGCAGGACCATAGAGACCTGTTGCAGGATATCTGCCACCTTGCCCTCGCCCTGACCAAACCAAGAGGTAATGGTCCCTGGGAAGAGGATGATGCTGGATGCGAAAATCGCAGGAATCACACCGGCCATATTCACTTTCAACGGCAGGTGTGTGCTTTGCGCGGCGAATACCTGGCGGCCTTGTTGACGCTTGGCATAGTTAACGACGATACGACGTTGACCACGCTCCACGAACACCACAAAGTAAGTCACTGCGAAAACAATCAAGCCCAGCAACAACAACAGCAGGATGTGCAATTCCCCTTGACGTGCCTGTTCGGCCGTAGCGCCAATGGCATGAGGCAGACCAGCAACGATACCCGTGAAAATAATCAGCGAGATACCATTACCAATCCCACGCTCGGTAATCTGTTCACCCAACCACATCAAGAACATGGTACCGGTGACCAGACTCACAACGGCTGTGAAATAGAAGCCCAAACCCGGATGAGTCACGAGTCCTTGCATCATATTCGGCAGACCGGTTGCAATACCAATGGCCTGGAACGTTCCCAAAACCAGCGTGCCCCAACGGGTATATTGGCTAATCTTGCGACGGCCGGATTCACCCTCTTTCTTGAGTTCAGCAAGAGCGGGATGAACCACAGTCAGCAGCTGGATAATGATCGACGCCGAAATATACGGCATGATCCCCAGCGCAAGAATAGAAGCACGCGAGAGTGCACCACCACTGAACATGTTGAACATCTCAATGATGGTGCCCTTCTGTTGTTGGAACAACTCGGCCAGTACGGCGGCGTCAATACCAGGAATCGGCACATAAGAGCCTGCGCGGAACACGATAATTGCCCCGAGAACGAAGAGCAGACGGCTCTTCAATTCACTCAGACCACCTTGTGCTTTAACATCCAATCCTGGTTTCTTAGCCATTGTACTGATTATTCCTCGATTTTACCGCCAGCGGCCTCGATGGCTGCACGTGCACCTTTGGTGACGGACAGACCACGAACGGTCACAGCACGGTCAATGTTGCCAGACAGAACAACTTTAGCGAAAACGATGTTCTTGGTAACAACACCGGCTTGCTTCAGAGTGCTCAGATCGACCACATCACCTTCTACCAGGGCGATTTCATTCAGGCGCACTTCGGCAGAAACCAAAGATTTGCGAGAGAAGAAACCGAACTTCGGCAGACGGATTTTCAAAGGCATCTGGCCACCCTCGAAACCGTTGCGGACTTTACCGCCACCGGAACGAGAAGTTTGACCTTTCACACCACGACCACCGGTCTTGCCCAGACCAGAACCGATACCACGGCCCGGACGGTGCTTAACACGCTTGGAACCAGCGGCCGGAGACAGAGTATTCAGACGCATGCTTAGCCCTCCACCTTAACCATGTAATAAACCTGGTTGATCATGCCGCGTACGCAGGGAGTATCTTCCAGCTCAACGGTGTGACCAATGCGACGCAGACCCAGACCACGCAGAGTCGCCTTGTGCTTTGGCAGACGGCCGATAGAGCTGCGAGTTTGAGTTACTTTTACAGTGTTAGCCATGTCGCATTACCCCAGAATTTCTTCAACGCGCAGACCACGCTTGGCAGCGATCTGTTCCGGTGATTGACCGTGAACCAGAGCGTCGACAGTTGCGCGAACAACGTTGATTGGGTTGGTGGAACCGTAGGTCTTGGCCAGCACGTTGTGGATACCAGCAACTTCCAGAACGGCACGCATGGCGCCGCCTGCAATGATACCAGTACCTTGTGAGGCCGGCTTCATGAACACGGTGGAACCGGAGTGAACACCGCGCACCGGGTGGTGCAGAGTGCCATTGTTCAGTTCAACCTTGTTCAGGTTACGCTTAGCCTGTTCCATCGCTTTTTGAATAGCGGCCGGAACTTCACGGGCCTTACCGTAACCGTAACCTACACGGCCGTTACCATCACCCACCACGGTCAACGCGGTGAAGGACATGATACGACCACCTTTAACAGTTTTCGAAACACGGTTTACTGCAATCAGCTTTTCTTGCAGTTCGCCGGCTTGAGATTCGACTTTAGCCATCTTCGACTCCTAGCTTAGAACTGAAGACCAGCGTCACGAGCAGCGGTAGCCAGAGCGGCTACACGACCGTGATACTTGAAACCGGAACGATCGAAAGATACGTTCTGAACGCCTTTGGCAATAGCACGCTCAGCGATTGCTTTACCTACTGCGGTAGCTGCATCAGCATTACCGGTAGATTTGAGCGCTTCACTGATGGCTTTCTCTACTGTAGAAGCAGAGGCCAGAACTTCGGAACCGTTGGCTGCGATAACCTGCGCATAGATATGACGCGGGGTACGGTGAACAACCAGACGGGTAGCTCCCAGTTCCTGCATCTTTTTCCGAGCACGAGTAGCACGACGGAGACGAGCTGCTTTCTTGTCCATAGTGTTACCTTACTTCTTCTTAGCTTCTTTAGTACGCACTTGCTCGTTGGCATAGCGTACACCCTTGCCCTTGTAGGGCTCCGGAGCGCGGTAAGCACGGATATCGGCGGCGACTTGGCCAACCAGCTGCTTGTCCACACCACGCAGAATGATCTCTGTGGCGGACGGACATTCAGCGGTGACACCAGCCGGCAGCGCATGCTCAACCGGGTGAGAGAAGCCCAGAGCCAGCGCGACAGCATTGCCCTTGATGGAGGCTTTGTAGCCTACACCAACCAGCTGCAGCTTGCGCTCGAAGCCTTGGGTAACACCGATTACCATGTTGTTAGCCAATGCACGTGCAGTACCGGCCTGAGCGTCAGCACCAGCGATGCCGTCGCGCGGGGCGAACTTCAGTACATTGTCTTCTTTGGTCACTTCTACACCGGCGTGGATGGAACGAACCAGAGAACCTTTACCACCTTTGATGGACAGTTCCTGACCGTTCAGAGTCACCTCTACGCCAGCAGGAATAGTGACGGGTGCCTTAGCAACGCGAGACATTTCCGACCTCCTATTAAGCGACGTAGCAGATGATCTCACCACCCATGCTTGCCTTGCGGGCAGCACGGTCGGTCATCACACCTTTAGACGTGGACACGATAGCAACACCGAGACCGCCCATGACTTTCGGCAGATCAGTAGTGCGCTTGTAAATACGCAGGCCGGGACGGCTCACGCGTTGGATCAGTTCTACAACCGGCTTGCCCTGGAAATATTTCAGTTCAATTTCCAGTTCCGGCTTCACATCACCTACTACGGAGTAGCCAGCGATGTAACCTTCTTCCTTCAGCACTTTGGCAATAGCCACTTTCAGCTTGGAAGAAGGCATGGAAACCGCAACTTTGCTCGCCGCCTGACCGTTACGGATGCGGGTCAGCATATCCGCGATCGGATCTTGCATGCTCATAGTCTAACTCCCGAGATTCTTACCAAGAGGCCTTTTTGAGGCCCGGAATTTCGCCCTTCATGGCATGCTCACGCACCTTGATGCGAGAGAGGCCAAACTTCCGCAGGAAACCGTGCGGACGACCAGTGATGTTGCAACGGTTACGCTGGCGGGACGGACTGGAATCACGGGGCAGCTGTTGCAGTTGCAAGACAGCATCCCAACGCGCTTCTTCAGAAGCGTTCATATCAACGATGATAGCTTTCAGCTCGGTACGCTTGGTCGCGAACTTGGCTGCCAGCTTCGCACGCTTTGCTTCACGTGCTTTCATGGATGTTTTAGCCATAACCCTAACCTTACTTGCGGAATGGGAAGTTAAAGGCAGCCAGCAGAGCACGGCCTTCTTCGTCGGTATTCGCGGAAGTGGTGATGGTGATATCCAGACCACGGACGCGATCGACCTTGTCATAGTCGATTTCCGGGAAGATGATTTGCTCACGCACGCCCATGGAGTAGTTACCACGGCCATCGAACGCCTTGGCGTTCAGACCACGGAAGTCACGGATACGCGGTACGGAGATGCAAATCAGCCGTTCCAGGAACTCCCACATACGCTCGCCACGCAGGGTTACTTTACAACCTATCGGGTAGCCTTCACGAATCTTGAAGCCCGCAACAGATTTGCGTGCTTTGGTGATCAGCGGTTTCTGACCGGAAATGGCAGCCATATCGGCAGCAGCATTTTCCAGCAACTTCTTGTCAGAGATCGCTTCACCAACACCCATGTTCAGGGTGATTTTCTCGATCCGAGGGACTTGCATGATAGTCTTGTAACCGAACTGCTTGGACAGTTCATTTACTACATCGGATTTGTAGTAATCATGCAGTTTCGCCATCGTTAAACTCCAATTACTTCACAAGTTCGCCGGTGGATTTGAAGAAACGGACTTTCTTGCCGTCTTCAATCCGGAAACCAACGCGGTCAGCCTTGCCAGTGGCAGAGTTGAACAGCGCGATGTTAGATACATCGATGGGGGCTTCTTTGGTGACGATACCGCCAGCCTGACCCAATGCGGGTACCGGCTTCTGGTGTTTCTTCACCTGGTTGATGCCTTCCACGATTACCTTACCTTTTGCAATCAGGACTTGAGTGACTTTGCCACGCTTGCCCTTGTCTTTGCCGGTAAGAACAATTACTTCGTCTTCGCGACGGATTTTAGCTGCCATCGTTCGACTCCTTACAGTACTTCGGGTGCCAGGGACACAATCTTCATGAACTTCTCATTACGGAGTTCACGGGTCACCGGGCCAAAAATACGAGTACCGATTGGCTGTTGGTTGTTGTTAAGCAACACAGCCGCATTGTTGTCGAAACGGATGACTGAGCCGTCCGGACGACGAACGCCTTTACGGGTGCGTACGACCACCGCGTTATACACATCACCTTTCTTCACTTTACCGCGAGGAATGGCTTCCTTGATGGAAACCTTGATGATGTCGCCGATGCCGGCATAACGGCGGTGCGAACCACCCAGAACCTTAATACACATTACACTGCGAGCGCCGGAGTTGTCGGCAACACCCAGCATACTTTGCATCTGGATCATCTTAGTGCTCCGCTTTGTTTACTTCTTATCCCTGATGGGATCTGGCTGCCTTCAAAAGGCGCGAAACTATAACACAGGTATTTTTGAAAAGGTAGCCTAAAAAACAAACGGCCCCGATGGGGGGCCGTTTGGGCTAAAAAGTACCGAATTAGGCCTTTTCTACGACAGCAACCAGGGTCCAGGACTTGGTCTTGGACAGCGGGCGGCATTCGCGGATTTCCACGAGATCGCCAGCTTTACACTCGTTGTTCTCGTCATGTACGTGCAGCTTGGTAGTGCGCTTGATGATCTTACCGTAGATCGGGTGCTTTACCTTGCGCTCGATAGCGACGGTGATGGACTTGTCCATCTTGTCGCTAATTACACGACCTTGCAGAGTACGGATCTTGTCAGTCATTACGCACCTGCCTTCTCAGTCAGTACAGTCTTGATACGTGCGACGTCACGACGCACTTGTTTCAGAGTGTGAGTCTGAGCCAGTTGGCCGGTGGAAGCTTGCATGCGCATGTTGAATTGCTCACGCAGCAGACCCAGCAGCTCCTGGTTCAGTTCTTCGACGCTCTTTTGACGCAGATCTTGGGCTTTCATCACATCACCGTCTTAATTACGAAAGTGGTCTGAACAGACAGCTTAGCTGCGGCCAGGGCAAACGCTTCACGCGCCAGAGCCTCAGGTACACCATCCATCTCGTACAGAACCTTGCCAGGCTGGATCGGGCAGACCCAATATTCCACGTTACCCTTACCTTTACCCATACGAACTTCGAGGGGCTTTTCGGTGATGGGCTTGTCCGGGAACACACGGATCCAGATCTTACCTTGACGCTTTACGTGACGGGTCATGGCACGACGGGCTGCTTCGATTTGACGAGCAGTCAGTTGACCACGAGATGTCGCCTTCAGGCCAAAGGTACCGAAGGATACTTCGTTACCAGAGTTGGCCAGACCGCGGTTACGACCCTTATGGGTCTTGCGGAATTTAGTACGCTTAGGTTGCAACATTTACCGAATCTCCTTACTTAGCAGCGCGGCGCTTGTTGTCACGCTTGGGCTTTGCAGGAGCTTGCTCTTGAGCAGCGGCAGCGTTAACAGCAGCCAGACCGCCCAGAACTTCGCCCTTGAAGATCCAAACTTTGACGCCGATCACACCGTAAGTGGTGTGGGCTTCAGAAGTTGCGTAGTCGATGTCGGCACGCAGGGTGTGCAAAGGCACACGACCTTCACGGTACCATTCGGTACGCGCGATTTCAGCGCCGCCCAGACGACCGGACACTTCTACTTTGATGCCCTTGGCACCCAGGCGCATGGCGTTCTGTACGGCGCGCTTCATAGCGCGACGGAACATTACGCGACGTTCCAGCTGAGAAGTGATGCTGTCGGCAACGAGTTTGCCATCCAGCTCCGGCTTGCGGACTTCGGAAATGTTGATCTGAGCAGGCACGCCAGCAATAGCGGCTACGGCTTTGCGCAGTTTCTCAACGTCTTCGCCTTTCTTGCCGATCACGACACCCGGACGAGCGGTGTGAATGGTCACACGGATGCTCTTGGCCGGACGCTCGATGGTGATCTTGGACAAGGAAGCGTTTTTCAGCTCCTTGGTCAGGAACTGGCGTACTTGGAAATCGCTGTACAGGTTGTCAGCGAAGTCTTTGGTGTTCGCGAACCAGGTAGAATTCCAAGGCTTGGTAATACCCAGGCGAATGCCATTAGGATGTACTTTCTGACCCATTGCTTATCTCCCAGCCTTAGCGTCGGATACCACTACAGTGATGTGAGCGGTACGCTTGAGGATACGATCCGCGCGACCTTTGGCACGCGGGCGGATGCGCTTCATGGAGGGACCTTCGTCTACCATGATGGTGGCAACACGCAGTGCGTCGATGTCGGCGCCTTCGTTGTGCTCAGCGTTTGCAATGGCAGATTCCAGCACTTTCTTCACCAGAACTGCAGCCTTTTTCGGGCTGAAGGTCAGGATGTTCAGAGCCTTGTCTACGGACAGACCACGTACTTGATCGGCTACCAGACGAGCTTTCTGGGCAGAAGTACGGGCATAACGGTGTTTAGCGATAGCTTCCATCATTTATCCCTTAGCGCTTCTTAGCCTTCTTATCAGCAGCATGGCCGCGATAAGTACGAGTCGGTGCGAATTCACCCAGTTTGTGACCGATCATTTCTTCGGTAACGAAAACCGGAACGTGCTGACGACCATTATGGACAGCGATGGTCAAACCGATCATGTTCGGGATGATCATTGAACGACGGGACCAGGTCTTAACCGGCTTTTTATCCCCGCTTTCCACCGCTTTCTCTACCTTCTTCAGCAAGTGCAGGTCAATAAATGGACCCTTCTTGAGAGAACGTGGCATGGTGATTCCTCTATGTTAACAATTACTTGTTACGACGACGTACGATGTACTTGTCGGTACGCTTGTTCTTACGGGTCTTGAAGCCCTTAGCCTTCTGGCCCCATGGGGACACAGGCTGCATGCCCTTGTTACGACCCTCACCACCACCGTGCGGGTGATCAACCGGGTTCATCGCCATACCGCGAACAGTCGGACGAATACCACGCCAGCGGTTTGCACCGGCTTTACCCAGTTGACGCAGCATGTGCTCGGAGTTACCCACTTCACCAATGGTGGCGCGGCACTCGGCCAGAACTTTACGTACTTCGCCGGAACGCAGACGCAGAGTTACATAGTTACCTTCACGAGCCAGAATCTGGATGAAAGTACCAGCGGAACGAGCCAGCTGAGCACCTTTACCAGGCTTCATTTCTACGGCGTGAACGGTAGAACCAACCGGGATGTTACGCATCGGCAGGGAGTTACCTACCTTGATCGCAGCATCAGCACCAGAAGCGATAGCATCACCTGCTTTCAGGCCTTTCGGAGCCAGGATGTAACGACGCTCACCGTCTGCATACAGCACCAGGGCGATGTTTGCGGTACGGTTAGGATCGTATTCCAGGCGCTCTACTTTGGCCGGAATGCCGTCTTTGTCGCGTTTGAAGTCGACGATACGGTAGTGTTGCTTGTGACCACCACCGATATGACGGGTAGTGATACGGCCGTTGTTGTTACGACCACCGGACTTGCTTTTGCTGTCCAGCAGAGCGGCAAAGGGCTTGCCCTTGTACAGCTCTTGGTTGACGATCTTGACGACGTGGCGGCGGCCCGGAGAAGTAGGCTTGCACTTAACGATTGCCATTTTTGAGAACTCCTCTTACTCGGCTGCGCCCATGAAGTCGATGTCCTGACCAGCTTTCAGGGTCACATAAGCCTTTTTCCAATCGGAACGACGGCCTACACGCGCACCTGAGCGCTTGGTCTTACCCTTCATGTTCAGGGTACGGACGGTCTCAACTTCGACCTCGAACAGTTTCGCAACTGCAGCTTTGACTTCCGCCTTGGTGGCATCAACAGCAACTTTGAACACGATAGTGTTCTGCTTTTCTGCGACCATGGTGCTCTTTTCAGAGATGTGCGGAGCCTTCAGAACTTTCAACAGACGTTCTTCGCGGATCATGCCAGCATCTCCTCGATTTGCTTAACTGCGTCAGCAGTCATCAGAATCTTGTCGAAAGCGATCAGGCTGACCGGGTCGATACCGGCAACATCACGCACGTCGACCTTGTACAGGTTGCGAGCAGCCAGGAACAGGTTCTCATCGACTTCAGCAGTCACGATCAGAACGTCAGTCAGTTCCATTTCTTTCAGCTTGGCGATCAGTTCTTTGGTCTTCGGCGCTTCGATGCCGAATTTCTCGACAACGATCAGGCGCTCTTGACGTACCAGCTCGGACAGGATGCTACGGATAGCGCCGCGGTACATCTTCTTGTTTACTTTCTGGCTGTGATCTTGCGGCTTAGCAGCAAAGGTCACACCACCGGAACGCCAGATGGGCGAACGGATGGAGCCAGCACGGGCACGACCAGTACCCTTCTGACGCCACGGCTTTTTGCCGCCACCAGACACTTCAGAGCGAGTCAGCTGCGCACGAGTACCCTGACGGGCACCAGCGGCATATGCAACGACGACCTGGTGAACCAGAGCTTCGTTGAATTCGCGCCCGAAGGTAGTCTCGGAAACTTCAAGAGCGCTCTTGGCGTCTTTCATTACCAATTCCATTACTATCTCCTCAGACGTTACGCTTTGACGGCAGGTTTGACGATCACGTTGCCGTTGGTTGCACCCGGTACTGCGCCTTTGATGAGCAGCAGGTTGCGTTCAGCGTCAACACGAACCAGTTCCAGGTTCTGAGTCGTTACACGCTCAGCACCCATGTGACCAGCCATCTTTTTGCCCTTGAATACACGGCCCGGGGTCTGGTTTTGACCGATGGAGCCAGGTACACGGTGGGACAGGGAGTTACCGTGGGTCATATCCTGGGTGCGGAAGTTGTGGCGCTTTACAGTGCCCGCAAAACCTTTACCCTTGGATGTGCCGGTAACGTCTACCATCTTAACGTCAGCGAGAAGATCTACTTTCAGCTCGCTACCAACAGTGAAAGTTTCACCGTTGTTCAGGCGGAACTCCCACAGACCGCGACCGGCTTCTACACCAGCTTTGGCGAAGTGGCCAGCTTCCGGCTTGGTCACACGGCTGGCTTTTTTGGCGCCAGTGGTAACCTGAATAGCGTTGTAGCCGTCGGTTTCTACAGATTTGACCTGAGTTACACGGTTAGCTTCAACTTCGATAACAGTCACCGGGATAGAAACGCCATCTTCAGTGAAGATGCGAGTCATACCCACTTTGCGACCTACAAGACCGATTGTCATTGTTATCAACCTCTTTCCGTAATTAACCCAGGCTGATCTGGACGTCTACACCAGCTGCCAGATCCAGACGCATCAGGGCGTCTACGGTCTTGTCAGTCGGCTCAACGATGTCTACCAGACGCTTGTGAGTGCGGATCTCGTACTGATCACGCGCATCTTTGTTGACGTGCGGGGAGATCAGGACGGTGAAGCGCTCTTTGCGAGTCGGCAGCGGAATAGGACCGCGAACCTGCGCGCCGGTGCGCTTTGCAGTTTCAACGATTTCCGCAGTGGATTGATCGATCAGGCGATGATCAAAAGCCTTCAGGCGGATACGGATTCTTTGGTTCTGCATTGACAGAGCTCCAATAGATAAAAGAACATAAATCAACACCGCCCGACCGAGATTACTCCCGCCAGAGGTGTGATTTTTCACGTTTCCCCCCATATCGGGAGGACTGTATGGCTGGCGACACGTAAACGGGAAGCTCAGCAAGCAGACATATCGTCTGGCATGCCTCATGGGCAAGCGGAGGGGATTATACGGATTTTTTCAATTCGCGCAAGAGAAGGCGGACAGATTGTGCGCAATTTTGTGTGGCGGATGGATCTCGCTGGCGATCGCTCCCTTGCCCGCCACAAAGCGGTAACGACAATGTTGCAAACAGGCTGATAGACTGCCCCCTTGCCTCAGTCAGCGGAACGACCCCGATGCTCAAGAATCAGAAGAAAGCCTATCAATACGGACTCTGCGCCGTCGCCCTCTGGTCGACGGTCGCCACCGCCTTCAAGATATCCCTCGCCTACTTCGAGCCGGTGCAGTTGCTGCTGGTCGCCGCCATCACCTCGACCCTGACTCTGGGGTCCATCGTTGCGATCCAAGGCAAGCTGCCCCTGTTGTTGAGCTATTTCAGGGCCCGCCCCTTCTACTATCTGGCCCTAGGGGTGCTGAACCCCTTCCTCTATTACCTGCTGCTGTTCAAGGCCTATGATCTGCTGCCGGCGCAACAGGCCCAGACCCTCAACTACACCTGGGCCATCACCTTGAGCTTGCTGGCCGTCCCCTTCCTCGGCCAGAAACTGCGTCGCCGTGACGGGGTGGCCATCGTGCTTGGCTACTTCGGCGCCCTGGTGATCGCCACCAGGGGAGATGTGTTTGGCCTGCAGTTTGACAGCTCGCTCGGTGTGACGCTGGCCCTGGTCTCGACCCTCATCTGGGCAGGCTACTGGATCCTCAATACCCGCAATCAGGGGGACCCCATCGTCAGCCTGCTGCTCGGCTTCCTCATCAGCCTGCCATTCATCGTGGTGGCGACCTGGCTGCTCGCCGACTTTGCCATGACCGCCTGGCAGGGCTGGCTCGGTGCCATCTATGTGGGGCTGTTCGAGATGGGCTTCGGCTTCGTGCTCTGGCTGATGGCCCTGCGCCACGCCACCAACACGGCTCCCATCAGCAACCTCATCTTCATCTCGCCGTTTGCTTCGCTGGTGCTGCTCAATCTGTTGATCGGTGAGAGCATCCACCCCGCCACCCCCATAGGGTTGGCGCTGATCGTCACCGCCCTGCTGATCCAGCAACTTAAATACGGCAAGCGCTACCGCAAGACGGCCGAGCCACAAGCCTGACAATGCAGAAGGGCGCATCCACTGATGCGCCCTTTGTTCAATCCATCCACTCCAGCGGCTGGTGCTTGGGTAGCCGGATCTCCACCAGCAAGCCTCCCAGCTCGGAGCGGCCCAGCCTGATGGTGCCGTGGTGCTGGGACACTATCTTGGCGACTATGGCCAGCCCCAGGCCACTGCCGCCGCCGGTGCGCGCCACATTACCCTGGGTAAAGGGCTTGAGCACCCGGGAGTAGTCCTGCTCCGCGATCCCGGGGCCATTGTCAGAGAGCCGAAGCCGAACCCAGTGACCATCGTCCTTCAGTTCGGCCTGCAGCCTGGTCGCGCCGTAACGCAACGCATTGCCCGACAGGTTGTTGAGGATGCGACGGATGCTGATGGGATGGCAGGCCACCCGCACCGCCTGCTCCGGCAGTAGCAGCTCCACCTCCAGCCCCTGATCGGTCTGCATCAACAGCGCATCGTGGATGAGCTGGGTCAGGTCGATGGGATGGGCATCCAGTCCCTCGTTCGGGCGTATGTAGTCGATGAACTGATCTATGATGCCGTTCGACTCGTCGATGTCCGCATTGATGCTCTCCTTGAGATACTCATCCTCGGAGGACATCATCTCGGTCGCCAGCCGGATGCGGGTCAGGGGCGTGCGCAGATCATGGGAGACCCCGGCCATCATCAGGTTGCGCTCTTCGATAAGGCCCTTGATGGAGTGCGACATGTGGTTGAAGGTGCGGGTCAGGCGGCGTACCTCCCGCGAGCCGTGCTCTCCCAAAGCATCGGGGAACTGGCCCCGCGCCACGGCCACGGCCCCTGCCTCCAGATCTTCCAGCGGTCGCACCAGCTGGCGGGCAAAGCGCCATGCCGCAAACAGGGTCACCACCAGCAGCACGCTCATGTAGATGATGAGGGGCTCGATGTCGTCATCCTCGATCTCGGTCAGGGGGATGCGCACCCACATCTGGCTGGCCTGGGGTGGCTGGATCCAGATGATGTAGTGATCCTGAATCTCTACCCTCACCTTGGTCTTCCCCCCCAGCTCGCGGCTGATGCTCTCCTCCAGATAGGGGTAGGGTTTGGACTCCTTGAGTCCGTGCTGCTCCGCCTCTGTCTGGGTATAGATGTCACTGCCGGTCGCCACATAGACCAGTGCCTCGGCATCTTCGCTCAGCGCCAGCTGGTTGCTTTCAACCGGAAAGATGAGTTTGACCTGATTGGCCAGCAGATGACTGATCTGCTTGACGGTGGGCGCCAGCAGATAGTTGTAGAAGGTGGCGTAGGAGACAACCTGATAGACCACCAGCACGGCGGCCAGGAACCAGAGCATGCGGGAGAACATGCTACCCACTTTTTTCATTCCCCGTCACCGTCCGGCACGAAGACATAGCCAAGGCCCCACACCGTCTGCAGGTAACGGGGCTGGGCCGGATCCTGCTCCAGCAGGCGGCGCAGACGGGAGACCTGCACATCGATACTGCGCTCGGTGGCGGTGTATTCCCGGCCACGGGCCAGGTTCATCAGCTTGTCTCGGGAGAGCGGCTCGCGAGGGTGGCTCACCAGCACCTTGAGCACGGCGAACTCGCCGCTGGTCAGGGCCACCGGCTCGCCGTCCCGGCTCAACTCCCGGGTCGCCAGGTTGAGCTGATAGGCGCCAAAGCTCACCATCTTCTCGGCGGCGGACGGCGCACCGGGCAGCTCGACGGTATGGCGGCGCAACACGGCGCGGATCCGGGCCAGCAACTCACGGGGATTGAAGGGCTTGGGCAGGTAATCATCGGCCCCCATCTCCAGCCCGACGATGCGATCTACTTCGTCCCCCTTGGCGGTGAGCATCAGCACCGGGATCTGATTGCCCGCCTCGCGCAGACGGCGGCAGATGGATAGGCCGTCTTCCCCCGGCAACATCAGGTCGAGCACCATCAGGCTGAAATTCTCGCGGGTCAGCAGGCGATCAGCCTGCTCACCATTGGCAACGCCCCGCACCACAAATCCCTGTTCGGTGAGGTAACGCTCCAGCAGGGAGCGTAGTTTCAGGTCGTCATCGACCACCAGGACCTTGTATTGCTGACTCATTGCCACCTCTCTTCTCTGTCTCCTCCCAATACTAGGGCCCGCTCTGGCAACCACAAAGCATAAATATGTTACCGGTTATTACCCTTGGCTGGGGGTTCCCAGGGACAAAAAGGCTCCCAACGAGCCTCTCACCATGTGTTTCTGCTCGACAGTCAGACGACAATGGCTAAGATCCCGAGCAAGACGACGCAACCCGCCATCCAGGCAGCAGGGACTGATAAGCCCATGAAAACCAAACTCATCACCCGTGAAGGCTACAACCAGCTCCGGCAGGAACACGACACCCTGTGGCGCGAGGAGAGACCCGAGACCACCAAGAAGGTGGCCTGGGCGGCGAGCCTCGGGGATCGCAGCGAGAACGCCGACTACCAGTACAACAAGAAGCGGCTGCGGGAGATAGACCGCCGGGTCCGCTACCTGCGCAAGTGCCTGGAGGAGCTGACCATAGTCGATTACTCCCCCTCCCAGGAGGGCAAGGTGTTCTTCGGTGCCTGGGTCGAGGTGGAGAACGACGAGGGTGAAACCAAGCGTTTTCGCATCGTCGGCTATGACGAGATCTTCGGCCGCAAGGATTACATCTCCATCGACTCCCCCATGGCCCGCGCCCTGCTCAAGAAAGAGGTGGGCGACGAGGCCATGGTGCGAACGCCAGTGGGTGACGTCTGCTGGTACATCAATGAGATCAGCTATCCCAAGCAAGCCAGTGCTGGCCCAGGCTGCCAAATCGGCTGACGAGGCCAAGATGGACAGCATGCTCGGCCACCGGATGCGATTCGTGTCATTTTTGCCGGAGTGGCATCCCGCAGCCCGACCCCATATAGTGCTCACACCCGGCGCCTTGTGGCGCCAACCGGCCCGCGCGACAGTGGCCCGGCTGGTACCTTGAGTACCGCCGGGACAGACCCCCTGACCGGCGACATCGCCTCGCGCCTGCCCGTTGACCAGGACCCGACCACAGAGACCACAGATGCACAGCCATGTAATTGAGAGACAGATTGCCGGTGAGCTGAATGCCCGCCCGGAACAGGTTCAGGCCGCCGTGCGCCTGCTGGATGAAGGCTCGACCGTTCCCTTTATCGCCCGTTATCGCAAGGAGGTGACCGGCGGTCTGGACGACAGTCAGTTGCGTACCCTGGAGAGCCGCCTCGGCTATCTGCGTGAACTGGAAGATCGCCGTCAGGTGATCATTCGCTCCATCGAGGAGCAGGGCAAGCTGACTCCCGAGCTGGCGCGCGAGCTGCACGGTGCCGACAGCAAGACCCGGCTCGAAGACCTCTACCTCCCCTACAAGCCCAAGCGTCGTACCAAGGGGCAGATGGCCATCGAAGCCGGGCTGGAGCCGCTGGCCAACCTGCTGCTGACCGACCCCATGCAGGATCCGGAGCAAGCGGCAGCCCGCTTCCTCAATGCCGAGCAGGGGATCACCGACAGCAAGGCGGCCCTCGACGGTGCCCGCTACATCCTGATGGAGCGCTTCGCCGAGCAGGCCGACCTGCTGGAAAAGCTGCGGGACTACCTGTGGCAGAACGCCACCCTGCGCGCCCGGGTTGTTGCGGGCAAGGAGCAGGAAGGGGCCAAGTTCAAGGATTACTTCGAGCATGACGAGCCCCTGCACAAGGCCCCCTCCCACCGGGTGCTGGCCATGCTGCGCGGGCGCAACGAGGGGATCCTCAACCTCGCGCTGGTGACCGGCGACGATGAGAGTGCCAGCCCCTGCGAAGGGATCATTGCCCACCACCTCAGGCTCAATCTGCAGAACCGCCCGGCGGACAAGTGGCTGCAGGGGGTGGTGAGCTGGACCTGGAAGATCAAGCTGTCGCTCCAGATGGAGACCGAACTGATCGGCCGCATCCGCGAGTCGGCAGAGGACGAGGCGATCAAGGTGTTCGCCATGAACCTTCAGGATCTGCTGATGGCGGCTCCGGCCGGCATGCGCTGCACCATGGGGCTGGATCCGGGCATCCGCACCGGGGTCAAGGTCGCCGTGGTGGATGCCACCGGCAAGCTGGTCGATCACGCCACCATCTATCCGTTCGAACCGAAACGCCAGATTGATCAGAGCCTCAAGACCCTGAGCGAGCTGTGCCAGAAGCACAAGGTGGAGCTCATCAGCATAGGCAACGGCACCGCCTCCCGGGAGACCGACCGGCTAGTGAGCGATCTGTTCGAGCGCTACCCCTTGGCCCGGGCCCAGAAGATAGTGGTGAGCGAAGCAGGCGCCTCCGTCTACTCCGCCTCCGAGCTCGCCTCCCAGGAGTTCCCTGATCTCGACGTCTCCATCCGTGGTGCCGTTTCCATCGCCCGTCGCCTGCAGGACCCCCTGGCCGAGCTGGTCAAGATCGACCCCAAGAGTATCGGGGTGGGCCAGTATCAGCACGACGTCGGCCAGAGCCAGCTGGCCCGCCGGCTGGATGCTGTGGTCGAGGATTGCGTGAATGCGGTAGGGGTGGATGTGAATACCGCCTCGGTCGCCCTGCTCAACCGGGTCTCCGGCCTCTCCCAGACGCTGGCCCAGAATATAGTCGCCTATCGGGATGAGCACGGCGCCTTCAAGAGCCGTCAGCAGTTGCTGAAGGTGAGCCGACTCGGACCCAAAGCGTTCGAGCAGTGCGCCGGCTTCCTGCGCATTCGCGGCGGCAGCAATCCGCTGGACGGCTCGGCGGTTCACCCGGAGTCCTATCCGGTGGTGGAGCGGATCCTCGCCCAGCTGGAACAGACAGTGGAGAGCCTGCTCGGCAACAGCAGCCTGCTGCGCAGCCTGAAACCGGCCGACTACACCGACGAGCAGTTCGGCGTGCCCACAGTCACCGACATCATCGGCGAGCTGGACAAGCCGGGCCGCGACCCGCGCCCCGAGTTCAAGACCGCCACCTTCAAGGACGGGGTGGAGAAGTTAAGCGACCTGGTGCCCGAGATGGTGCTGGAAGGGGTGGTCACCAACGTCACCAACTTCGGCGCCTTCGTCGACATCGGCGTCCATCAGGATGGGCTGGTGCATATCTCCTCCCTGACCGACCGTTTCGTCAAGGATCCCCGCGAGGTGGTCAAGGCGGGCGACATCGTCCGGGTCAAGGTGCTGGAGGTGGATGCACCGCGCAAGCGCATCAGCCTGACCATGCGCCTCGACGAGAAAGCGGGACAACCCGCCCGCAAGCCTGTGGAATCCCGACCATCGGGTGCAGGCAGCGCCAGACCCAGGCAGGAGCCGAAACAGGGCGCCCCTGCCGGTGGCGCCATGGGCAACGCCTTCGCCGCCGCCCTCTCAAAGCTGAAGAAGTGACGATCCTGAATGACAAAAGCCCCGCGAGGGGCTTTTTACTGGGCGTCAGGCAGGCGACGGATTTTGAATCCGGCGGATCCGGCCTCTCAGATGTCCTGGCTGAAGGTCTGACGAGGGGCGGGTCTGACGGCCTGCTGGTAGTGTTGGGCTATCACCTGATTGCGCCTGTCCATGTAGGCGCCAAGCGGCCCGATTGCAGCGCCTCTGACATCCATCAGTTCCTTGCGGGCCTGAGCCTCTTTGGCGGTGGCGGCGCGGGCCACGCTCAGATCCTGTGACGAGGGTTCCACCGGTGCCAGGGCGGCGGCACGCACCTGCTGCATCTTGGCGAGGGTGGCAGCCGGATCGCCATGGACAACACCGATGTCGATGGCCACCTCACCCCCGGTGGCGTAACGCTTGCCATCCGGCCCCTGGGAAAACTGGTAGCTGGGGCTGCCCGCATGCTCGCCACCTGCCATCTGGTGCGCCTGCTCGTGCTTGCGCACCTCGAGATCCCGCTCCACCAGTGCGGCCAGCTGGCGTTGCTGCCTCTGTTGCTCCTGCTGCTCGGGATCCTGCTGCTGCCGGCGCTGGCTCTCCTCCCCCGTGGCCTCGACGAAGCGATGGGACGGGGTCGTCGGGCTGGTCTGTGCATTATCCCGGGTTGAAGAAGCGGCGGGCGGATTGGCCTGGGCGGCTCTGGACTTGTCTTTCTGGGAGGCAACACCGGACTCGGCGTTGGACGCCTCGCTCTGGCGGCTGGGAGGCACCAGTTCTGCGCGGCGGTTGTCAGTCTGCGCCGATTCCGTCTGCGGTTGCAGTTGATTCGGAATGATAGGCGGCAGGCTGACATTGATGTTCATCTCACACCTTGATGTCGATCAGGGTGCCCAGCATGTCGCTGGCAGTCTGGATCACCTTGGCAGAGGCGCCGGCATGCAGCTCGGCCACCTTGAGATTCACCAGCTCGTCCGTCACCTGTACCTGGTCACCCGACGGGGTGTTGAGGCGGGCGAGCTGGCCGGATGCCTGACCGGCCAGTTGCTCGGCCCGCTGGAATCCCTGTACGCCCGTGGTCATGGCAGAATCGATACGCATCGGCTCACTCCTTTCATGGTTGGCTAATTATCCACCACCTCGAGGCGTTATTGAAGCATGTCGCTCAAGGATCAGCCAATGAACTGTCGCAACAGTGTGATGAAAGGCTCTGGATGGGAGATGAAGGGGGCGTGGGAGGCCTTCTCCAGCACCAGGCTGCGGCTCGCGGGATAACGCTCGTCCAGCAGCGGTATGGCCGCCTTGGGCACCAGGGAGTCCAGCCTGCCATAGATCCGCAGCCAAGGCAGATCCAGACCGACCAGCTCATCCCGCAGATCCACGTCGGCCAACAGGCCGAGACCCGCCTCCAGCGCGGCAAGCTGGGGAGCCGGACGCTCCGCCAGCCAGTGGCGCAACTGGCGAATGTCGTTTCTGGCATGCTCGCTGCCCATGGCCTGGATCGCCAGGAAGCGCTCTATGGTCTGCATGAAGTCCCCCGCCAGCATCTGGTTGAACCCAGCAAGCACCTTGGGGGCTATCCCGGGCCAGTCTTCGCGGGCCATGAAGCAGGGGGAGCTGGCGACAGTAATGAGGGAGTGGAGGCGCTCGGGCCGGGTCAGGGCCAGCTGGCTCGCCACCAGACCGCCGAGGGACCAGCCGAGCAGATGGCATTTTTCCGGCAGGACTGTGGCAACCTGCTCCGCCAGCCAAGGCAGGGTGTACTCACTCCCCTCGTGCAGAGGGCTGTTGCCAAACCCGGGCAAGTCCACCAGGTGCAGCCGATAGTGGGCCGCCAACTGCTGGGCAATACCGTGCCAGACAGCACCATTCATGCCCCAGCCATGCAACAACACCAGGTCCTGGCCCTGGCCAAACCGCTCAACCGATACGCTCATCTAGACTCAAGATCCCTGTTCATCTGCTTGGAGCCTGCATGTTAAAGCGGCTGCTCGCCAAAGCAAGTCCGATCCTCGGCAGCCGGTCCGACTGGCTCGGCCTCTGCCTGCTCTGTCGCCAACCCTGTGATGATCAGCCTCTGCTGTGTAGCTGGTGCCAGCAGTCCCTGCACCAGCCTTGCCGCAAATGCAGGCTGTGCGCGACCCCCTTGCCAGAGCAACATACAGGAAACGAGCTGCTGTGCGGACGCTGCCAGCGCAGGCCCCCGCCCTGGGAGCGGCTGCAGGTGATAGGCGACTATCAGCCCCCCTACTCCCTGCTCATTCCCCGGCTGAAATACTCGGGCCAGATCCTGCTGGCGCCGCTGCTCGCCCAACTGCTGGCCGACCATCTGGAGGGAGACGATCCTCCCGAGGTCATCATCCCCGTCCCCCTGCACTGGTGGCGCCAGTGGTGGCGCGGCTTCAATCAGGCAGAGGAGATAGGAACCGCCCTCGGCGAGCTCACCGGCATCCCCTGTGACACCCGGCTGCTGCGCAGGGTCAGGGCCACTCCGCAGCAAACCCGGCACAGTGCCGGCCAGCGGCGGCGGAACCTGCGCGGCGCCTTCCAGATAGCGCCCCACCATTACCGTCACGTGGCCCTGCTCGATGACGTGGTGACCACGGGGGCCACCGCAGGTCAGCTCAGCCGCCTGCTCCATGAGAGCGGTATCACCAGGGTGGAGGTGTGGGCCATCTGCCGTACCCTGAGACACCTCAAATAACCGGGCAGGGATCCGGCCAAGCAGGCCGATGGCGGCATGATTCCGATACGCCCGGGCTCACAAGCTCGCCATCGACACGCTACCCAAGCCCCTCCAAGCGAGTTATCATGAATACCCTAGTCGTACACTCAGGTTTATGAGGATAGTGATGATCAGCATTTCCGACACCGCCCAGGCCCACTTCCGCAAGTTGCTGGAAAAGCAGCCTGATGGCACCAACATCCGGGTGTTTGTGGTCAATCCGGGAACCCAGAATGCCGAGTGCGGCGTATCCTATTGCCCACCCGACGCGGTCGATCCGGAAGATCAACACCTGCCCTTCAGTGGCTTCGACTGCCTGGTCGATCCCCTGAGCGCCCCTTACCTAGTCGATGCCACCATCGACTTCGTCACCGATCAGATGGGCTCCCAGCTCACCCTCAAGGCGCCAAACGCCAAGATGCGCAAGGTGGCCGACGATGCGCCCCTGGCCGACCGCATCGAGTACGTGCTGATGTCTGAAGTGAACCCCATGCTGGCCGGTCACGGTGGCAAGGTGACCTTGATTGACATTACCGACGACAAGCTGGCGATTTTGCAGTTTGGTGGTGGTTGCAACGGCTGTTCTCAGGTGGATTACACCCTGAAAGAGGGGATCGAGAAGCAGCTGCTGGAGAAATTCCCGGGCGAGCTCAACGGCGTGAAGGATGCCACCGAGCACCAGCGTGGCGATCACTCCTACTACTGATTTGTTGCCATTTCGGCGCAAAGAAAAGGCCCCGCCAGCTGGCGGGGCCTTTTGCATTCTGCGGCGGGCAGATCACTCGTCCTTCTTGTCTCGCGACAGCAGGGCGATGGCCGCCTCTTTCGGGTTCTTGCCTTCGTACAGCACCTTGAAGATCTGCTCGCAGATGGGCATCTCGACGCCACAACGGGCCGCCAGCAGATGCACCTCCTTGGTGTTGCGATAACCTTCCACCACCTGACCGATCTCGGTCATGGCGGTTTCCACCGACTTGCCGGCCCCGAGGGCCAGACCGAAGCGACGGTTGCGCGACTGGTTGTCGGTGCAGGTCAGCACCAGATCCCCGAGCCCTGCCATCCCCATGAAGGTCTTGGCATCCGCACCCAGTGCGGCGCCGAGGCGTTGCATCTCCACCAGGCCCCGAGTGATAAGCGCGGTTCTGGCGTTGGCGCCAAAGCCCAGCCCGTCGGAGAGACCGGCGCCGATGGCGATGACGTTCTTGACCGCCCCACCCAGCTGCAGACCGATGAAGTCCGGATTGGTATAGACCCGGAACGAGCGGCCGCAGTGCAGCAGTTGCGAGAGATCATCGGCAAAGTCGTCGTGGGTCGACGCCACCGAGATGGCGGTCGGCAGGCCGGCAGCCAGCTCCCTGGCAAAGGTCGGACCCGAGATCACCGCCAGCGGGATAGTCTCCCCCAGCACGTCACGGGCCACGTCCTGCAACAGGCGGCCGCTGTCCGGCTCCAACCCCTTGGTGGCCCAGGCGATACGGGTATCGGGGCGCAGGAAGGGTTTGACCCGGGCCAGCACCTGACCGAACACATGGCTCGGCACCACCAGCAGCAACACGGGAGCGGCCTGCACCGCCGCTTGCAGATCCGCAGTCAGCTGCAGATCTGCAGGGAAAGGGACATCAGGCAGAAACGCCTTGTTGCAGCGATCTTGTTCCAGCTCGGCGACATGGGCAGGATCGTGACCCCACAGCAGGGTCGGATGGCCGTTGCGCGCCAGAGAAATGGCAAGGGCGGAGCCATAAGACCCCGCCCCCAAGACCGAGATTGCGATCTGGTCGGCCATTATCAGGCTTCCGCAGTCGCCTGCTGGGCCTGAACCTGTGCCATGTGCTGGGCAAACAGGGCGTCGAAGTTGACCGGTGCCAGGTTCAGCTGCGGGAAGGAACCCTTGCTCACCAGGTTGGCCACGGCTTCGCGGGCATAGGGGAACAGAATGTTCGGGCAGAAGGCGGCCAGGCAGTGTGCCAGCTGCGGCTCCGGCAGGTTGCCGATGGTGAAGATACCAGCCTGCTGCACTTCACACAGGAAGGCAGTTTCGGTTTCCAGCTTGCAGGTCACGGTCAGGGTCAGCACGACCTCGTACACGCCGTCAGCCAGGACATTGGTCTTGGTGTCCATGTCCAGCTTGACGTCCGGCTGCCACTCTTTCTGGAAGATGTGCGGAGTATTGGGGGCTTCGAAGGAGACATCCTTGGTGTAGACACGCTGGATGTGGAATTCCGGTTGCACTTCCTGATTGTTGATTTCGTCAGCCATTTCGTTTGATTCCTTTTTAAGAAAATAGGTGGGCGCAGGCCCTTAAATCAGCGTTTTTTGGTCACCGGCAGATTATCTGCACGCCATTGGGCCATGCCACCGCTGAGCACATATACCTGTTTGAAGCCGGCCTTGCTCAGTTGGCGACCCGCGCCACCAGCGGTCATCCCCGACTCGCACACCACTATGATGGGGGCATCTTTGTGCTTTTCAACCGGGCCCAGATTGTTCGCCTGGATCTGGGTGAGGGGAAGGTGATGGGCACCGGCCAGATGACCCTTGGCAAACTCATCCTGACTGCGAATGTCCACCACGATGGCATTTTCACGGTTGATCAGCAGGGTGGCGCCGTGATTGTTCACCGCCTTCACCGGAGAAAAACGAGCACGCACAGTGGTATACACCAGGGTGCCTGCCAGGCCGAACCAGGCTGCTGCCAGCAGCGGGTTGCGGGCCGCAAAATCCAAATACTCTTGCATCTTCTACTATCCAGGGACCAAGACAAGGGCCCGAGTATACATGGGGCCCTTGATAAGATCAGCCATCTTGGCGGCAAAGCGAGAGCAAGCTCCCATCAGGGATTGCCCGTCCCAAAACCGGCTTGGGGAAGGGCTGCCACCCGCTTCGGGAGAGAGGCGCCAGGGGGAGAACCCTACACAAAGACAAGCCAGCAACATGCCGAAAACAGTGGGATAACAGGTAAAAACAGAGGTGGAAGAGGGACTTGGCTATCAGGTGACTATTTCGGCAGATGTAGTAATATTACGCTAGTTTCACTTCCCGCAATTCATTCCTATCCGAGAGGACATAGTCTTATGTCAACAGCTAAGAAACCTTTGGTTCTGGTCATCATGGACGGTTGGGGCTACAGCACCAAGCAAGAGCACAACGCCGTTGCCGCCGCCAAGACCCCGAATCTGGATCGCCTGGCCCGTGACTACACCAGCACCCTGATCTCCGGCTCCGGCCTGGACGTGGGTCTGCCGGACGGCCAGATGGGCAACTCCGAAGTGGGCCACGTCAACATCGGCGCCGGTCGCATCGTCTACCAGGAGCTGACCCGCATCTCCAAAGACATCCAGGACGGCGACTTCTTCCAGAACGTCGAGCTGGGCAAGGCTGTTGACACCGCCGTGACCAAAGGCAAGGCCGTGCACATCATGGGCCTGATGTCCCCGGGTGGCGTACACAGCCACGAAGAGCACATCATGGGCATGATCGAAATGGCCGCCAAGCGTGGCGCCGAGAAGATCTACTTCCACGCCTTCCTGGATGGCCGTGACGTACCGCCGCGCTCCGCCCAGTCCTCCATCGAGCTGTTCGACGCCCTGTTCGCCCGTCTGGGCAAGGGTCGTTTCGCCTCCATGATCGGCCGTTACTTCGCCATGGACCGTGACAATCGTTGGGATCGCGTGCAGCAAGCCTATGACCTGATGACCCAGGGCAAGGGCGAGTTCACCGCCGACAGCGCCAGCGAAGCCCTGGCCAATGCCTACGCCCGCGACGAGAACGACGAGTTCGTCAAGGCCACCCGCATCGGTGACGCCGCCCCGATGGAAGACGGCGATGCGCTGATCTTCATGAACTTCCGTGCCGACCGTGCCCGCGAGATCACCCGCGCCTTCGTCGACAGCGACTTCACCGGCTTCGCCCGTGCCGCCACCCCGGCCCTGAACTTTGTGATGCTGACCGAGTACGCGGCCGACATCAAGACTGCCTGCGCCTACCCGCCCACTGCCCTGGTGAACACCCTGGGTGAATGGCTCGCCAAGCAGGGCAAGACCCAGCTGCGCATCTCCGAGACCGAGAAGTACGCCCACGTCACCTTCTTCTTCAACGGTGGCGAAGAGTCCTGCTTCACCGGCGAAGATCGCGAGATCGTCGCCAGCCCGAAAGTGGCCACCTACGACCTGCAGCCGGAAATGAGCTCCGAAGAGCTGACCGACAAGCTGGTCGGCGCCATCAAGAGCGGCAAGTACGACGTCATCATCTGCAACTACCCGAACGGCGACATGGTTGGCCACACCGGCGTGTTCGATGCGGCCGTCAAGGCCTGCGAAGCCGTTGACCACTGCATCGGTCGCGTCACCGAGGCCCTGGCCGAAGTGGGTGGCGAGTGCCTGATCACCGCCGACCACGGCAACGCCGAGAAGATGCTGGACGAAGAGACTGGTCAGGCGCACACCGCCCACACCAATCTGCCGGTTCCCCTCATCTATTTCGGTCGCAAGGCCGAGGTACTGGAAGGCGGTAAATTGTCCGATCTGGCCCCGACCATGCTGACTCTGATGGGTCTGCCTGTCCCGCCGGAAATGACTGGCAAGCCCCTGATGATTCTGAAATAATCCTGCCCCATGCGGGGATGCGAAGTTATTTCACAGAAAACCAGTCGCGTCGGCCTGTTGGCCGGCGCGCTGTTTTTTTGCCTGATCGGCGGTGCCGGCACGGCCCAGGCTGCGAACCAGCAGCTGGGGGCCATGCAGTCCGAGATCAAGGAACAGCAGAAGACCCTCAAGCTCAGCAAGCAGGAGCTTGCCAAGCTCAACACCCAGCTCAAGGCTGACGAGCAGGCCATCTCGGCCGCCGCCGCCAAGCTGGATCAGACCAGACAGCAACTGAAGCAGAACCAGCAGAAGCTGGCCGAGCTGCAGCAGGACAAGCTGGCGCTGGAACAACAAGCGAAACACCAGAAACAGTTGCTGGCCAAGCAGGCGGAAAGCGCCTTCCAGGCGGGCAACCACGACTACCTCAAGCTGCTGCTGAACCAGCAGGATCCGGCCAAGCTGAGCCGCTCTCTCGATTACTACGACTACCTCAACAAGGCCCGCATCGAGGCCATAGACGCCCTGCGCGCCACCCGCAACAAGCTGGCGAAAAACCAGCTGGCCACCAAAGAGACCGAGACCAGGCTGCAGACCCTGCTGAGTGAACAGCAGCAGCATCACCAGAGCCTGCTGGCCAGCCAGCAGAGCCGGGCCAAGGTGCGCAACCAGTTGCAGCAGTCGGTGCAAAACGACGAACAGAAGCTCACCAAGCTGGTCAAGGCGGAGAAAGCCCTGAAAGCGCGGCTGGAAGAGCTGCGCCGTCAGCGGGAAGAGCAGGAACGCCGCGAAAGGGCCGAGCGGGAGCGCCTCGCCAAGATCAAGGCTGAGCAGGAGCGCCAGCGCCGCCTGGAGGCGCAGCGACTGGCCGCCGAGCAGAAGCGGATTGCCGAGCAGCAACGGATCGCGGCACAGCAGCGGCAGGCCGGCGAACAGCAAAGGCTCGCCGCCGAACAACAGAGAGTCACCGAACAGCAGAACCGGGTGGCGAAGCAACAAGCCGCCGCACGCAGCAGCAGCACCAAGGCAAGTGGCAGCTACAACGGCCTCAGCACCAACGGCAGTCTGCGCTGGCCGGTACAGGGCCCCATCCTCATCTCCTATGGCTCGCCGCGCACCGCCGAGCTCAAGTGGAAGGGCACCCTGATAGGCGCAAGCGAGGGGACCCAGGTCAAGGCAGTCGCCCCTGGCCAGGTGGTCTATGCGGACTGGCTCGACGGCTTCGGCATGCTGCTGGTGATCGATCACGGCCGCGGCTACATGAGCCTCTACGGTCACAACCAGTCGCTGCTGCGTCAGGTGGGCCAGAGCGTGGAACAGGGCGAACCCGTGGCCCTGGTCGGCGACAGCGGCGGTCAGGACAGACCCGGTCTCTACTTCGAGATCCGTTACCAGGGCGAGGCCATCAACCCGACCAAGTGGCTGGCCAGACGCTGAGTCCCTGCTGACGGGGCCATCAACCCGGCCAACAACAGCTGGCCAGATGCTGAGCCAGCCCTTCTCCCGCGAGGGGAGAAGGGTGCAAAAGACGACAACACCGCTTCGTTTACCACTTCACCTAGCAAAAAGCCTGCATCGTGCAGGCTTTTTGCTTTGCAGGGGAAGAGCAACGCCGCCCACCCCCGTTGATGAAAACTTACCTCTTTTCCACCCCGCTCAGGGGAAGACCACCAGCCCGATCTGCTCCAGCAGCCCCTGCTGCTGCTCTTCATTGATCTGCACGCCGTCCAGGTTGACCCGGCGCAGATCCAGCCCGGGCAGGTCGCACTGGCGCAGATCGCAGCCCTGCAGGTTGAAGCTGGTCCAGTCGATCTGCCCAAACTCGGAGCCGCTGAGATCGGATCCCGCCAGGGAGGCCCCCAGCAGGCTGGCCCCCTGCCAGCGGTTGCCGCCGAGCTCGCACCTCTCCAGCAGGCAGCCGTCGAAGTTGGCGTAGCTGAAGTTGTTGCCGGTCAGATGGGCATCGCAGAAGTAGCTCTTGACGGTGATCTGGTTGGCAAAGCTGGCGTGGGCGAAGTTGATGCCCATGGCCTGGCAGTCGCGCATCTCCAACCCCAGGCACTGGCTGCGACTAAAGTCAGCCAGGGTGAGGTCGCAGCGCAGGAAGCTCGCCTCCCGCAAATCGCAGCCCTGCAACTGGCAGCCGAGCTCGCGCTCCCGCTCGTAGAAGCTGCAGTCAACAAAGCGGCATTCGGCCAGATCGAGCCAGGAGAAATTGCAGCCGACGAAGCGGCACTCCGAGAACGATTGCCCCTCCACCTCCTGCTGCTCGAACCTTTTCCCCTCGAAGCACTTGCCCTTGATCATCCCCAGCCTCTCCTGTGATGGCGTCATATGCTGACTTTTTTGCGCAAAAACGGTAATGTTACCTGTAACATTCTTTGCCGGATCCCGAGATGAACGACACCCGCAAGCGCCGCCCCACACTGCAGGACATCGCCGACCTGACCGGGGTCACCAAGATGACCGTCAGCCGCTACCTGCGTGACCCGTCCGCCGTGGCCGAAGGCACCCGTGAGCGGATCGCCGCGGCGGTGGAGGAACTCGGCTACATCCCGAACCGGGCACCGGACATGCTCTCCAATGCCACCAGCAAGGCGATCGGCATCCTGATCCCCTCCCTCTCCAACCAGGTCTTCTCGGCAGTGATCCACGGCATCGAGGCGGTGACCCGGCCCGCCGGCTACCAGACCCTGCTCGCCCACTACGGCTACAGCCCGGAGCGGGAGGAGGAGCAGGTCGCCTCCCTGCTCTCCTACAACGTGGATGGCCTCATCCTCTCCGACACCCAGCACACGGATCGCACCCGCAAGATGATCGCCACCGCCGGCATCCCGGTGGTGGAGACCATGGATCTGCCGCTCTCCCCCATCGACATGGTGGTCGGCATGGATCACCGCGCCGCTGCCCGGGCCATGGTAACAGAGATGCTGCGCCGGGGACGGCGCAAGGTGGTCTATCTGGGGGCGCGCCTCGACGTGCGTACCCAGCTGAGGATGGAGGGCTACTACCAGGCGATGGCGGACTTCGGCCTGAATGGCCAGCACCTGCTGACCGAGCAGTCCTCCAGCTTCACCCTGGGGGGCCAGTTGCTGGAGCAGGCCATGGCCCGCTATCCCGATCTGGACGGCCTGTTCTGCACCAACGACGACGTGGCGGTCGGTGCCCTGCTGCAGTGCCAGGCCAGGTGGATACCTGTGCCCCAGCAGATCGCCATCGCTGGCTGCAACGCCCTCGACATCGGCCACGCCATGACCCCCAAGCTCGCCAGCATCAGCACCCCGCGCGAGGCCATCGGCCGCGAGGCGGCCGCCATGCTGCTGGCCCGGCTCAATGGACAACCCCAGACCGAGCACCGCAAGGACATGGGCTTCTCCCTCTATGAGGGGGAGAGTCTGGGATAATCCCCTCCCTCACAGACTAGAGCCACGCCGATAGCAAACAGGCCACCCGAAGGTGGCCTGTTTGGTTTTTCTGCACAACTGATGCTTAGCGTTTAACCATTTCAACCGCTTCGCGGGAGAGACGGGTCACCTCCTCCCAGTTGCCACTCTTGACCGCATCGGCGGGCAGCATCCAGGAGCCGCCGACCGTGGCCACGCATTTCAGCGCCAGGTAGTCAGCGACGTTTTTCGGGCCTATGCCGCCGGTGGGGCAGAAGCGAACCTGGGGCAGAGGGGCGGCGATGGCGGAGAGCGCCTTGGTGCCACCGTTCGCCTCGGCCGGGAAGAATTTGAGGTGGTCGTAACCCGCTTCCAGCGCCTGCATCACCTCGGACGGCGTAGCCACCCCCGGGATCAGCGGCGCCGTGCTCTTGGCCGCGTGGGCCAGCAGGGCCGGGGTCATCCCCGGGGAGATGACGAAGCGGGCACCGGCGGCAACGGCGGCGTCAAACTGCGCGCAGTTGAGCACGGTACCGGCCCCCACCATGGCATCCGGCATCGCCTTGGCGATCAGAGCGATGGCCTCGAGGGCCACCGGGGTGCGCAGGGTGATCTCGAGCACCGAGATGCCGCCATCCAGCAGCGCCTTGGCCATCGGCAGGGCCTGCTCCAGGTCGTTGATGACCATCACGGGCACCAGGGGGGAGGCGGCAAACACCTCGGCAGGGGTCACTTTCCAGTTCTGCATAGCTCTTCCTCAGTCAAAGATGGTGGCGCCGCACTCGGCGCTCGATACCGCGCGACGCATCACGCTGAACAGTTCACGGCCCCACCCCTCTTGTTCCTGGGTGAGGTCGATCTCGGCCTGGGTACGGCCACTCAAATCGGTCAGGCAGTCGAGGCGACCGGACTCGGCATCCACCCGCAGCAGATCGCCATCCTGCAACAGGCCTATGGCCCCGCCGTGCAGCGCTTCCGGGGTGACGTGGATGGCGGCCGGGATCTTGCCGGAGGCGCCGGAGAGACGGCCATCGGTGACCAGGGCCACCTTGTGACCCGCCTTCTGCAGGTTGCCGAGCACCGGCATCAGTTTGTGCAGCTCCGGCATGCCGTTGGCAGCCGGGCCGTTGTGGCGCACGACGATGACGGCGTCCTGGTTCAGCTGACCGGCCTTGTAGGCCGCCTCCACCGCGTGCTGGGAGGAGAAGACCCGGGCCGGCGCTTCAATCACCCGGTATTCGGGGGCGACCGCTGAGACCTTGACCACGGCGCGGCCCAGGTTGCCACTGAGCAGCTTGGTGCCACCTGTGGCCTGGAACACGCTGCCAGCGACGGACAACACGCTCGGATCCGTACTCTCCCCCACCGGTTGCCACACCAACTTGCCATCCACCAGCGCGGGGCGGCTCAGGTAATCCTGCATCTCGCCAAACACCGGGGTGGCATCCAGGTGGATCAGGTCCGCCTCCGCCAAACGGCGCATCAGGCCAGGCACGGCCCCCGCCTGCTCGAAGGCGTTCACGTCAGCCGGGCCGTTCGGGTACATGCGCACCAGCAGCGGCACCACGTCTGAGAGATCGCTCAAGTCGTCCCAGGTCAGCTCCAGGCCGGCGGCACGGGCCAGCGCCACCATGTGGATGCTGTGGTTGGTGCTGCCGCCGGAGGCGAGCAGGGCCACCAGGCCGTTGACCAGGGCGTGCTCGTCCAGCACCTGGCTCAGGGGGCGGTAGGCCGGGGAGCCCGGGATCATGGCGCTGATGCGGTGGGCCGCCTCCTCGGTGAGGGCGTGGCGCAGCTCGCTGTGGGGGTGGACGAAGGCGGAGCCCGGTAGCATCAGTCCCATGGCCTCGAACACCAGCTGGTTGGTGTTGGCGGTGCCGTAGAAGGTGCAGGTGCCAGCCGAATGGTAGGCGCCGCACTCCATCTTGAGCAGGGCATCGCGGCCCACTTCGCCGGCGGCGTACTGCTGGCGCACCTTGACCTTCTCGTCGTTGCCTATGCCGCTCGCCATGGGGCCGGCGGGCACGAAGGCGGTGGGCAGGTGAGCGTGGGAGAGGGCCCCCATGATCTGGCCCGGGGCTATCTTGTCACAGATGCCGAGCAGCAGAGTGGCGTCGAAGGTGTTGTGGGAGAGGGAGACGGCGGTGGCCTGGGCGATGAGATCCCGGGAGAACAGGGACATGTCCATCCCCGGCTGGCCCTGGGTCACGCCGTCGCACATGGCGGGCACGCCGCCGGCGACCTGGGCGCTGTGGCCGAGTCCGGCCAGCGCCCCCTTGATGATGTCCGGGTAGCCCTGATAGGGCTGATGGGCGCTCAGCATGTCGTTGTAGGCGGTGACGATGGCCACGTTGGCGCGGGTCATGTCGAGGATGCGCCCCTTGTCATCACAGCTGGAAGCGGCCACGGCGTGGGCCAGGTTGCCGCAGGAGAGGGAGGCGCGGGTCTTGCCCTGCTCGGCCTGGCGCTGGATGCGGGCCAGGAAGGCCTGGCGGCGAGCGACACTGCGCTCGCGGATGCGGTTGGTCACTTCGGTGATCACGGGATGGGTCATAGGATTGTCTCCAACACGGAAATACGGACGCGATCGACAGGGGCCGGGCGCGCGAAATGGCTCATTGCACCTGTGCCAGGGCGGTGACGGCGCGGTCGACCACCTGCTCGAAGGTGCCATCTATGTCGACGCGAAACACACCGGCCTCGCCATCCGGCCGCTCCAGGGTCTCAAACTGACTTTTTACCATGCCTTCCCGCATGAAGTGACCCTGGCGTGCCCGCATCCGGTCGAGAATGAGGGACTGGCTGCCGTCCAGAAACAGGAAGTGCACCGATTCGTTGCCCTCGCGGATCTGGTCGCGGTACTGCTTCTTGAGGGCAGAGCAGACGATGACGCCCAGCTCGTTCTTCTGCTCCAGGCTGTAGGCCGCATCGCGGATCCGCTCCAGCCAGGGCGCCCTGTCTTCATCGTTGAGAGGGTTGCCGCCCGCCATCTTCTGGATGTTGGCGCGGGGGTGCAGATCATCACCGTCGATGAACTTGGCGCCCAGGGCGCTGGCCACCTTGAGGCCTATGCTGGACTTGCCACTGCCACACACACCCATCACGATAATGCTCTTGCCCGCCATTATTTGACCTCTCTCTCACTTTTCAAAAAACGTTTGTCTGATGGGTTCTAAGTTAGCACGTTACCGGTAACATGTTACCGGTAACGTTGCGCAATGTGAAGTGGAGCACAGAAATGTGCAGAACAACTACTAGAACCATTTGAGGACATTTTATGGACGGAGCGATGAACACACCCGATGTCGCCTATCTGCTCTCGGTAGCCGCTGGGGCTATCGTCATGCTGCTGGTGCTGATCATGCGATTCAAGGTACATGCCTTCGTGGCATTGACCCTGGTCAGCATGCTGACGGCCCTGGCCACCGGGGTCACCTATGACCAGGTGATCCCCACCATGCTGACCGGTTTCGGCGGCACCCTGGCCTCGGTCGCTCTGCTGGTCGGCCTCGGGGCCATGATAGGCAGGATCCTGGAGATGACGGGGGGCGCCAAGGTACTTGCCGACACCCTGATCAACCGCTTTGGCTCCCACCGCGCCCCCTTCGCGCTCGGGGTCGCCTCCTTGCTGTTCGGCTTCCCGATCTTCTTCGATGCCGGCCTCATCGTCATGCTGCCCATCATCTTCAGCGTGGCCAAGCAGTTCGGCGGCTCAGTCCTCAAATATGCCCTGCCCTCCGCCGGTGCGTTCGCGGTGATGCACGCCTTCCTGCCGCCCCACCCGGGCCCGGTGGCCGCCAGCGAACTGCTGGGTGCCAACATAGGGCTGCTCACCATAGTGGGTCTGCTGGTCGCGCTGCCGACCTGGTATCTGGGTGCCTATCTGTTCGGGCTCTGGTCCGGCAAGAAGTTTGAGCTACCCCTGCCCCCGAGCTTCACCGAGACCGCCGAGCGACTCTCCGACAAGGCGCCGAGCTTCGGCCAGGTGATCTCCATCCTGCTGCTGCCGCTGGTGCTCATCTTCATGGATACCGGCCTCAACACCCTAGGCGTCATGGGTGTCATCGACAAGGGTGCGGACTGGGTCAACGTGCTGCGCATGGTCGGCAAGACGCCGGTGGCCCTGCTCATCACTGTGCTCTATGCCCTCTGGCTGTTCCGCCAGACCCAGGGCAAGGTGCAGCTCGAGAAGTTCTGCAACGATGCGCTGGCTCCCGTCTGCGCCGTCATCCTGGTGACGGGTGCCGGTGGCATGTTCGGCGGCGTGCTGCGTGCCAGCGGTATCGGCACGGCCCTGGCCGACGTGCTCTCCGACACCGGCATGCCGGTGATCCTGGCCGCCTTCCTGGTCTCCACCGCGCTGCGGGTGGCCCAGGGCTCTGCCACAGTGGCGCTGACCACCACGGCCGCCCTGATGGCGCCGACGGTCGCGGCCACGGCCGGGCTGAGCGATCTGGACCTGACCTTCATCGTCATCGCCATCGCCGGTGGGGCGACTGTGCTCTCCCACTTCAACGACTCCGGTTTCTGGCTGGTCAGCCGCTTCCTCAACATGGACGAGAAGACCACCCTCAAGACCTGGACCGTGATGGAGACACTGCTCGGTACCATCGCCTTCCTCATCGTTGCCATGGCAAGCATCGTCTTCTAACACCCCCATCTCGGGGCCCCATCCGGCGGCCCCGATATGGCGTCACATCGACATTTTTACGGATTCTTGCTTGGGCCCGTCGCCACAGATTGCTAGAATTGCCTATTCATCGCCCCGAGTGGAACGCTTCATCCCGTGATTTCAGGCTTCTCTATGCATTCATCGGCACATTATCGACAGTTGCTGGCACGTTTACCCCAGATCGCGGTTGCCGCAGATCAGTTCCAGGTACTCAACAGCGCCAAAGATTTCAAGAGCCGTATCCTCTCGCTCATCGCGGGCGCGACCCAGCGTATCTATCTGATCGCCCTCTACCTGCAAGATGACGAGGCGGGACGGGAAATCCTCTCCGCCCTCTACGCCGCCAAGCAGCGCAACCCCGCCCTCGACATCAAGGTCTTCGTCGACTTCCACCGTGCCCAGCGCGGCCTGATCGGCAAGGGCAAACAGGGGGGCAACCACCTGATGTATCAAGCCATGGCCGCCCGCCATGAACACCAGATCGAGATCTATGGCGTGCCGGTCAAGGGCCGCGAGCTGCTCGGCGTCCTGCACCTCAAGGGCTTCATCTTCGACGACATCCTGCTCTACTCAGGTGCCAGCCTCAACGACATCTACCTGCACCAGCAGGAGCGCTACCGCTTCGATCGCTATCACCAGATCCACAGCCAGGCGCTGACCCGCAGCATGGTCAACTACGTGGATGACGTCTTCCTCAAGAGCGAAGCCGTGCAGCGGCTGGATCGCCCCGGTATCCCGGGCGCCAAGCAGCTCAAGGGACAGATCCGCCGCTTCAAGCACAACCTGCGCACCAGCCAGTACCGATTCGAGAGCATACCGGCCAACAGCCAGGAGATCGCCATCACCCCCATGGTGGGCCTGGGCAAGCGCGGCAACCAGCTCAACCGGATGATCCGCAACCTGGTGCGGGCCACCGAGCGGGAGATCTTCATCTGCACCCCCTACTTCAACCCCCCCAAAGAGTTGAACAAGGACGTAGAAGCCCTGCTCAAGCGCGGTTGCAAGGTGACCATAGTGGTGGGCGACAAGACCGCCAACGACTTCTTCATCCCGCCGGAGGAGAAATTCTCCACCATAGGCGGCCTGCCCTATCTGTACGAGACCAACCTGCGCAAGTTCGCCGAGCGCAACCAGCATCACATCGATAGCGGCCGCCTCAACCTGATGCTCTGGTGTTGCGACAAGAACTCCTATCACCTCAAGGGGATCTTCGTGGACGAGGAGTGGGCCCTGCTCACCGGCAACAACCTCAACCCCCGTGCCTGGGCGCTGGATCTGGAGAACGGCCTGCTGGTCCATGACCGTCACCACCACCTGCGCATGCGCTTCCAGGAGGAGCGGGACTGCATCCTGGCCCATACCCGTCGCATCAGCCACTTCGATCAGATTGAGCAGATCAAGGATTACCCCGAGCAGGTGCGCAAGCTGCTGGCCCGGATCCACAGGGTCAAGGCCCATATTCTGCTCAAGCGGATCATCTAACCGCCAATAACTGACGGTTGCAAAAGAGGATTCTATGCCATGCCACTAGTCATCTCGACACAAGATGTAGATACATGGAAGAAACGAATTCAAAAAAATGGGCTCAGAGGCTCAACATACTTTTGTCAGCAAAGTGGGAAAGTTTGGGTATCGGCATCTGCGGATCATAAGCAGATATGCCAGCAAGTCCTTGGTGATGATTCAGGTACAAGCTCTCTAGACAGCTATCTTCGCTGGGATAATGTAAGTGCGGTGAAACTAGTAGAATTGCTGTACCAAATTGAAAAGGCATAATGCTTTCAAAGACTAGGTTTGCATTTAAAGCATCAGATGTTTCCCCGCCTATCAGTATTCATTCAAAGGCCTCCCGTGTTCGGCAGGCCTTTGTCGTATGCGCCCTCTCATCCCGCCTGGGGAGCCCTTGCCGCTGCAACGCGGCTTGCATCGAGGCAGCAACAACCCCTATCATCTGGACATATTTACAGTGTTTTCGGGCATCTAATTGATGAAATTGGATAAAATTCCTCTCGATAGCCTCAAGGGCGTCGGCAGCAAGATGCTGGAGAAGCTCGAGCGGCTGGGGCTGGCCACGGTACAGGATCTGCTGTTCCACCTCCCCCTGCGCTACGAGGACCGCACCCAGGTGTGGCCCATCGGCGATCTGCCCCCCGGGCTGCACGGCGCCGTCGAGGGCGAAATCCAGGACACCCAGCTGGTCATGGGGCGCCGCCGCATGCTGGTCTGCCGCATCAGCGACGGCACCGGCAGCCTGACACTGCGTTTCTTCAATTTCACCGCCGCCCAGAAAAACAGCCTGGCCCAGGGCCGCCTGATCCGCTGCTTCGGCGAGGCCCGTCCCGGCAAGTACGGACTGGAGATGGCCCACCCCGAGTACAAGCTGCTCGGCGAGGAGCAGGCCGGCCAGACCGAAGAGGCGCTCACCCCCGTCTACCCGACCACCGAAGGCTTGCGCCAGCTCAGCCTGCGCAGCCTCACGGATCAGGCGCTGGCCCAGCTCGACCTCTATGGCGTCGAGGAGTTACTGCCCGCCGGCCTCTACCCTCAGCAGATCGAGCTCGCCGCCGCCCTGAAGCTGCTGCACCGCCCTCCCCCCTCGGTGGCGCTGGCCCTGCTGGAGAGCGGCCAGCATCCGGCCCAGCAGCGACTGGTGCTGGAAGAGCTGCTGGCCCACAACCTCTCTGTCCTCAAGGTGCGCGCCCAGGCGCAGACCCAGCTGGCCCGCACCCTCAAGTCGGCCCCGGCTCTGGTGGAAAAGCTGCTAAGCGTCCTGCCCTTCACCCCCACCGGCGCCCAGAACCGGGTGGTGGCGGAGATAAGCCAGGATCTGCAACGCAGCCATCCCATGATGCGGCTGGTGCAGGGGGACGTGGGCTCAGGCAAGACCCTGGTCGCGGCCTTGGCGGCGCTGCAAGCCATAGGCAACGGCTGCCAGGTGGGGCTGATGGCGCCGACCGAACTCTTGGCCGAACAGCACGCCATCAACTTCGCCAACTGGCTGGAACCCCTCGGCATCAAGGTGGGCTGGCTGGCGGGCAAGCAGAAGGGCAAGGCGCGGGAGGAGGCGCTGGCCGCCATTGCCGACGGCAGCGTCAAGATGGTGGTGGGCACCCACGCCATCTTCCAGGAGCAGGTGGTGTTCCAGCGCCTGGCCCTGGTGATCATCGACGAACAACACAGATTCGGGGTGCACCAGCGCCTCGCCCTGCGGGAGAAGGGGGAGCGGGAGGGGGTGCATCCCCACCAGCTCATCATGACCGCCACCCCCATTCCTCGTACCCTGGCGATGACCGCCTATGCGGATCTCGATACCTCCGTCATCGACGAACTGCCGCCGGGCCGTACCCCCATCACCACGGTCGCCCTGCCGGACAGCCGCCGTCAGGATGTGATCGAGCGGGTCAAACTCGCCTGCGAGGAGGGCAAGCAGGCCTACTGGGTCTGCACCCTGATCGAGGAGTCCGAGGTGCTGGAGTGCCAGGCCGCCGAAGACACGGCCGCCGAGCTGCAAGCTAGGCTGCCCGGCCTGCACATAGGCCTGGTCCATGGCCGGATGCGCCCGGTCGAGAAGCAGCGGGTGATGGAGGAGTTCAAGGCGGGCATATTGCAACTGCTGGTCGCTACCACCGTCATCGAGGTGGGGGTGGACGTGCCCAATGCCAGCCTGATGATCATCGAGAACCCGGAGCGGCTGGGGCTGGCCCAGTTGCACCAGTTGCGCGGCCGGGTCGGCCGGGGGTCTGTGGCCTCCCACTGCGTGCTGCTCTACCATGCCCCCCTCTCCAAGACGGCCCAGAGCCGGCTCGGGGTGCTGCGGGAGACCAACGACGGTTTCCTGATCGCCCAGCGCGATCTCGAGCTGCGCGGCCCGGGGGAACTGCTCGGCACCCGCCAGACCGGGTTGGCGGATCTCAAGATCGCCGATCTGGTGCGGGATCAACCGCTCATTCCCCAGGTGCAGAAGATGGCGCGCTTCCTTATGGACCGTCATCCCAACCATGTCGAACCGCTGATCCGCCGCTGGCTCGGCCTGCGGGATCACTACTCAAACGCCTGACAACACACCCCAAAACAGGAGGAAAGCATCCATGAATTCCTGGCTACGCGCCCTGCTCTATCTGTTTGCCTTCCTGCTGCTATTCGTCTGGGTCGGCCTCGGTCTGTTCGACGCCGAGCGGGCCAAGGGTCCCATCGCCGGCTGGATCAGCCAGCAGACCGGCGTGCCTGTCACCATAGGGCGGCTGGTGTTCAACCCGCTTCACCCCTACACCCTGCTGGCGGAGCAGGTGCAATACGGGGATGCGGTGCAGCTGGAGAAGATCTATCTAGAGATAGACAACATCGACTGGCTGAACCGGGACGTGCGTATCGCCCACCTGGATCTCATCCGCCCCGTCATCAAGCTGCCGCTGCCGAACCAGCTGCCGACCCTGCCGGTGCACTCCCTCACCATCAGCGACAGCACCATAGACAACCTGAGCCTGTACAGCGAGACTCTGACCCTGCGCGGTCTGAGCGCCACCCTGAGCGACTGGGAGCTGATCGATCCGAAACGCCAGCCCCAGGCCAACCTGACCCTGGGCATCAACCAGCTGGAGACGCCGCAGCTCACCCTGGCCCGACTCAGCCTCAAGGGGCGGCTGGAGGGGCAGGTGCTGAGCACGGACAAGCTGACCACCAACCTGTTCGAAGGTCTGCTGGAAACCGGCATGGTGCTGAACTGGCCAGAGCGCGGCCTGCAACTGCACACCTTGAAGGCCCGTGGCATGCGGGTCGAGCTCGGCGATCTCCCACAGGGTGAGTTTCCCTTGCGCCGCATCACCCTGGACCGGGGCCAGCTCGATCGAGTCAGCATCAATGCCATAGAGCAGGAGCTCTCCCTCAACAACTTCAGCGGTCAGCTCACCGCCTTCGACTGGCAGGCGGGCAGCCAGCCAAGCGGCTATCTCTCCGGCACCCTAGCGGATCTCGGCCGCGGCCTGTTCCAGCTGGAAGCCATCGAGGGCAAGCTCGCCTTCTCCCCCCGGCAGATCGATGCCGAGCTGCAGGGCAAGGCATACGAAGGGGAGTTCAATGTCGAGTTTGCCCTCGACACCCAACTGCAAAAACTGACCCTCAAGGACATGGCCCTGAGCGGCATGGACATCAGCCTGCCGGAAGGGTGGTGGAAGGAGTGGCAGGGCTGGCGCCCCCAGCAGATCGACGTGCGCAAGCTGGCCTTCGACAAGCTCAAGGTGCTCTCCTTCGACGATGCACTGCCCCTCTCCCTGACTGGCTGGCAGCTCTATCTGAGCGATCTCAGCCTGCGAGGCACCCAGCCGGGCCCGCTGCTCGGCCGTACCCGCATCGAGAGCAAGTGGTTCGAGCTGGTGTGGGACGGCTTGAGTGCCCGCAACGGCGTGCTGGACGGGGAGCTGACCCCCAGCACCTGGCAGCTCAACAGGCTCAGCAGCGAGCTGCCGGATGAGGGCTCCCTCAGCCTCAGCGGCCAATGGGGCAAGGTGCCCGGACAGGAGAGCCGCCTGCAACTGCAGGGCAAGCAGCTGGATCTGGAGAAGTGGGGCGAACTGCTCCATGCACCTGTCTCGCTGGCGGGCAAGGTGGATCTGGAGACGGATCTGCAGGCCGATCTGGCCCCCCAGCCGGAGCAGACTCCCGGCAACTGGCGCCGCACCCTGCAGGGCAGCCTGAGCCTGGAGGCCAGGGATCCCTTCTGGGACAAGGTCGGGATAGACCCGCTGCTGGACAACTGGTTCAAGGAGACGACCCCGCCCACCCTGACTCCCGAGACCCTGTGGCAGGCGATGCAGCAGGGGGATACCCCCTTCTACCACATCAGGCTGAAGGCAAGGGCTGAGCAGGGCAAGCTGCAGATCGAGCAGGGCGGCGCTTCCACCATCACCCACCTGCTCGGGTTGCAGGGCGGGGTCGATCTCGCCAGCGACCAGTGGCAGCTGGATCTCGGCGTGCTGAACAAGCGGCGCTGTGCCGAGCTGCTGGCGCGCTGGCGAGGCCCTCTTGAGAGCCCGACCCTTGAATGGCGCTTCCCGAGCGGGGAAACCACTTGCGACTGGGAGACTGGCGTACGCTACCCGGCCCAGGGGCGCAGCGGCCCGCTCTGGCGTCCACCACAGCCCAAGCCGGCAGCGCAATAACGAACAAGGCCTCATCATGAGGCCTTGTTGCTACCGGATGCCAGACGACGGGGTCAGTGCCCCGCCCGCTTGATGGGCAGCACCACGTACTGACCGACAAACTCCACCGCCAGCTTGCGGCCGCTGAACAGCTGCACCCGCAGGCTGAACTTGGCGGACTCCCCGTTCTTTAGCGGCGCCAGCACGGCGGGCATCCCCTCCCGGGCGACCCTGGCCTCAGGCTCCTCGCTCACCGGTCTGTAGTATTTGATGTTGCCCTCCGCCAGCACCGTATCCCCGCCTAGACCGGCCTCCTTGAGTTGCAGCCAGATGAGGCCCCAGCCCGCCAGCACGCACTGACTGTAAATGCTGCCGGCAAACATGGTGTCGTGGACGTTGAGGTTGGCCGCCAGGTTGGCCTTGAGGTGGAAGGTCTGGCCATCGTAGTGGGTGATGTGCACCCCCATCTTCTCGCTGATGGGGATCCCCCTCGACCAGCGGGTGGTGAGATCCTGACACCACTCGGGGCGATACTGTATGGTCTGCAGCGGGCTGATGGATTTGATCATCTGGCGATGGGGAATGCGGCCGAAGGAGACGGGCCCCTCACCCACCTCGAGAAAACCGCACCTGCGATAGAACTCCACCGCCTCCTGGCGGGCGTTCATCACCAGCCGTTTCACCTTCTCGTCCCGGGCCAGCTGTTCGAGATCCTCCACCATGCGGGCTCCCAGCCCCTGACCGCGAAACTCAGGGCGCAGCGCCATAAAGCGGATCTGGGCCTCGTCACCCCCGATGAAGAGGCGGCCGACGGCGATGGGGGTGCCGTCTTCGGCCAGCATCAGCCGATGAATGGCGACGGTATCGTATTCATCACGCTCGGAGCCCACGGGCAGATTGAAAGGCTTGCGCAGTAGTTCCCAGCGCAACTGGTAGTAGGCATCCAGCTCCGCTGGCGTTTGGGGGGTGACTACCCGATACATAAAGAGATCCTTGAGTTTGCGCCGACGGGCAGATTGAAGGGCTTGCGCAACAATGCCTCCCGGCGCAGCGGGTAGCTGGCATCCAGCTCCGCTGGCGTTTGAGGGGTGACCACTCGGTACATAGCGACATCCTTGAGTTACACTGGTCGAAAGCCATCTTGCCGTGCAAATTCATGGACTTCAATCTGCAAGCGTACCAAGCCGATCACTTATTGCACCTCAGCGCCAAACCCGAACGCCGCCTCTCCATCCTGGAAAATGCCCGCCACCGCTGGCTGGAAATGGACGGCGTGGTGCAATCCGCCATGAGCCTGAGCCAACCGGAACACCTCTGCCTGCCCCATCAGCAGAGCATCGCCGAGCGGCTGCCCGCACAGGCGAGCCGGATCCTGGAGCTGGGGCTCGGAGGGGGGGATCTCACCCGTCATCTGGGGGCGCGCTGGCCCGAGGCCCGCCACGACTGCGTGGATCTGGACGCCGAGATCCTCACCCTGTTCCAGCAGTTTTTCCTGCCCTCAACTGGGGGTGCGCCACGGTTGCACCACGCCGATGCACTGCACTTCCTGCTGGAGAGTCGGGAGCAATACGACCTGGTGCTGCTGGACCTGTTCAGCCAGGACGGCAATCCCCTGCTGCTGTTCCAGGCTCCCATCTATCAAGCGCTGGCCAACTGCCTGCACGGCACTCTCATCATCAATCTGTTGCCACGGACCCATCTCGAACTGGCTCAGGCCAAAAAGCTGGCCGAGGAGTGGATAGGCCCCACCACGGCCCACGGGGTGCCGGGCTATCGCAACGTCATACTGCACGCCACCAATCTGAGCGCCTAGGACCTGCTGCGGGCCCCTCACTCTTGCTGGCGGGTCGCCGCGAGAGCCCTCGACAGGGTGAACAGCTAGCGCAACCCGGGCGCCAGCAATGACGCCTACACCTGCAGCCAGAAGGTCACGGGGCCGTCGTTGAGCAGCCTGACTTTCATGTCGGCGGCAAAGCGTCCCGTCTCGGTCGGCACGCCGCTCTCCCTAGCCCGGGCAACGAAGTAGTCGTAGAGCCGCTCGGCATCGCTCGGGTGGGCACCGCCGGAGAAGCTGGGTCGCATCCCCTTGCCGGTATCCGCCGCCAGGGTGAACTGGGAGACTACCAGCAAGCTGCCCCCGACCTGGCCCACGTTGAGGTTCATCTTGCCCTCTGCATCGGAGAAGATGCGATAGCCACTCACCTTGTGCAGCAGCTTGTCGGCCTTGGCATCATCGTCCCCCTGCTCTACCCCGAGCAGTACCAGCAGCCCTTGTCCTATGGCCCCGGTCACTTCTCCCTCGACGGTCACGCTGGCCTCGGATACCCGCTGAATCAATGCAATCACATCCCTCTCCTCTCAAAACAGAACGGCCGCCGCCGTCGTCATGACGGGAGCGGTCGTTGATGCTACCAATAAATACCCTGCCCGGGCCAACGCCTTTCCCACCCGGGGTCCGGCACACGATGGAAGGCAGGCCTCAAGCCAGCTCCTCTGCTCCCGGTTTCTCGTATTCCCCCAGGCAGGCGGTGGTCTCGGCGCCGAGCAACACCACCAACCAGCTCAGATAGACCCAGACGAACAGAATGGGGATGGTCGCCAGGGCGCCGTAGATGGCCTGATAAGAGGGAAAGTTGGTGATGTAGATGGCGAAGCCGCGCTTGGCCAGTTCGAACAGGGTGGCCGCCACCAGGGCGCCGATCAAGGCGTGGGTCAGCCGCACCTTGCAGTTGGGCACCACAGTGTAGATGAGCAGGAAGCCGAACACCGAGAACAGGAACGGCAGGCTGCGCAGCACCAGATAGCCGGCGCCAAACAGGCTGTCAGCGGCAAACAGCTTCAGCGACAGTATGTAGGAGGAGATAGCGAGACTGGCCCCGATAAGCACGGGGCCCAGGGTCAGGATCATCCAGTACATGGCGAAGGCCTGAGCCAGCGGTCGATTCTGGGTCGAGCGCCAGATGTAGTTGAGGTTCTTGTCGATGGCCGAGATCAACATCAGGGCCACCACTATCAGGGCGCCGATGCCGACCGCAGTGGTGTTGGTGGCATTGGCCACGAAGCCGTCTATGTATTCCTTGAGCATCTCGCCGGCGGTGGGCACGAAGTTGTGATAGACGAACTGTTCCATCTGCTGTTTCAGGGTCTGGAACACCGGGAAGGCCGACATCATGCCGAACACCACGGCAACCATGGGCACCAGAGAGAGCAGGGTCACATAGGCCAGGTAGCCGGCGGTGACCGTCAGCCTGTCCTGCTGGAAACGGCCCCAGACAAACTGGGCGAAATGGGCACCATCGTGGCGCAAGAAGGAGAGTGCGTGGGCCAGGCGGCCGCGGATTTGCTGCTGCATCTTGATTCTCGTAAGCGTCATCATGCAGATATTGTGTCAGATAGGGTGCCCATCTGACCACCCATGAGCCGGTTCGGTGCCATCCCGGAGGCGAGAAGCTACCACGCGACCATAAAAAAAGAGGCCATAAGGCCTCTCTTTGGTCTGTCGATGAACAGCTATCAATCAAGCACGACCGGCGCGCTTGCGATCCATCTCGGTCAGCAGTTTCTTGCGGATACGGATGGCCTTCGGCGTGATCTCAACCAGCTCATCATTGTCGATGAACTCGAGAGCCTGCTCCAGGGTCATGCGGATCGGCGGAGTCAGCACCTGGGCTTCGTCGGTACCGGAGGCACGCATGTTGGTCAGCTGCTTGCCTTTCAGGCAGTTGACGGTCAGGTCGTTGGAGCGGGAGTGGATCCCGATCACCTGGCCTTCGTACACTTCGGTCGCGTGACCGATGAACAGACGACCACGGTCTTGCAGACCGAACAGGGCGAAGGTCAGGGCCTTGCCGGTAGCGTTGGAGATCAGCACGCCGTTCTGACGCTCACCGATGCTGCCACCCTTGTGCGGACCGTAATGGTCGAAGGTGTGGTACAGCAGACCGGTACCTGAAGTCATGGTCAGGAACTCGGTCTGGAAACCGATCAAGCCACGGCTCGGGATCATGAAGTCGAGACGGACACGACCCTTGCCATCCGGGGTCATGTTGGTCATCTCGCCCTTACGCAGGCCGAGTTGCTCCATGACGGAACCCTGGTGGATCTCTTCTACGTCCACGGTAACGGTTTCGAACGGCTCGTGCAGAACGCCGTCAACGGTGCGCAGGATAACTTCCGGACGGGATACCGCCAGCTCGTAACCTTCACGACGCATGTTTTCGATCAGGATGGACAGGTGCAATTCACCACGGCCGGAGACGCGGAACTTGTCCGGATCTTCAGTCTCTTCCACGCGCAGGGCCACGTTGTGGACCAGCTCCTGGTTCAGACGCTCCAGAATGTTGCGGGAGGTCACGAACTTGCCTTCTTTACCGGCGAACGGTGAGGTGTTGACCTGGAAGGTCATGTTCACGGTCGGCTCGTCAACAGAGAGCGGCGGCAGGGCTTCGACGGCATTGTTGTCACAGATGGTGTCGGAGATCTTCAGCTCGCCCAGACCGGTGATGGCGATGATATCGCCCGCTTGCGCGTCGGCCACTTCGGTACGGGACAGACCCAGGTAACCCAGCACCTGACCAACCTTGCCGGTACGGTTCTTGCCGTTGGCACCGACGATGGTGACCTGCTGGTTGGTCTTGACGCGACCACGGGTGATGCGGCCGATACCGATAACACCGACGTAGGAGTTGTAGTCCAGCTGGGAGATCTGCATCTGGAAGCCACCGGCGGGGTCACCCTTCGGCTGCTCGACGTTGTCAACGATGGCCTGGAACAGGGGTTCCATGTTATCGGACTCGACGCTCTGGTCCAGGGTGGCCCAACCGTTCAGTGCAGAGGCGTAAACAACCTTGAAGTCCAGTTGCTCATCGGTGGCACCCAGGTTGTCGAACAGGTCGAATACCTGATCCATTACCCAGTCAGGACGCGCACCCGGACGGTCGATTTTGTTGATGACAACGATAGGCTTCAGACCCTGGGCGAAGGCTTTCTGGGTCACGAAACGGGTTTGCGGCATCGGACCGTCAACGGCGTCGACCAGCAGCAGCACGGAGTCAACCATGGACATGACGCGCTCGACTTCACCACCGAAGTCGGCGTGACCCGGGGTATCGACGATGTTGATGCGGTAGTCATTCCAGCGGATCGCAGTGTTCTTGGCGAGAATGGTAATACCACGTTCCTTTTCCAGATCGTTGGAATCCATCAGACGCTCTTGACCATCAGTGGTACGGTCCAGGGTTCCAGACTGCTGCAGCAGCTTATCAACCAGGGTAGTTTTGCCGTGGTCTACGTGCGCAATAATCGCAATATTGCGTAAATTCTCTAACATTCTCGCCTCAATCACCGGGTAAAATTGGGCGCTAATTGTACTCTCGCCTTTGTGATCTGCCTAGCATAATTGCAGACCATTCGCGCACAACAGGGGATCAGGATCATAGACCCCATGCTGAAAGCCTGCTTAGATGGTGGCTGATCGTGCTGGCGCACCACGATGGTGCACCAAAACGATCCAAGGTTGCACCACTTTGAAGCGCAACCAAGCATGAAAGCGGGTGTCCCGGCAGCCTGAAACGGTGCAAATGCCCTGAAATCAAGCTGTCACAAACTTGGCACGATACTGGCTTATGTGAATGTGATGACGCATTCACCCAAAGAGTTTTAACACCGGAGGTTACTTAGCATGTCAGCCCAGAACGTTTTGGCCCTGATCCAGGAACACGAAGTCAAGTTTGTTGATCTGCGTTTTACCGACACCAAGGGTAAAGAGCAGCACGTATCCATTCCCTCCCACCAGGTCGACGAAGACTTCTTCGAAGACGGCAAGATGTTCGATGGCTCCTCCATCGGCGGCTGGAAGGGCATCAACGAGTCTGACATGGTGCTGATGCCGGATCCGGCCTCCGCCAAACTGGACCCGTTCACCGAAGAGACCACGCTGAACATCGTCTGTGACGTGCTTGAACCTGCCACCATGCAAGGCTATGACCGCGATCCGCGCTCCATCGCCAAGCGTGCCGAAGATTTCCTGAAAGCCAGCGGCATCGCTGACACCGTGCTGTTCGGGCCGGAGCCGGAATTCTTCATGTTCGACAACATCACCTTCTCCAACACCATGGGCCACAGCTTCGTGAAGATCGAATCCGAAGAAGCTGCCTGGAACTCGGGTACCGAGTACGAGCACGGCAACAAGGGTCACCGTCCCTTCGTCAAGGGTGGTTACTTCCCGGTTGCGCCGGTTGACTCCTCCCAGGACATCCGTGCCGCCATGTGTCTGGTGCTGGAAGAGATGGGCCAGGTCGTTGAGGCTCACCACCACGAAGTGGCCACTGCCGGTCAGAACGAGATCGCCACTCGCTTCAACACCCTTACCCTGAAGGCCGACGAAGTGCAGGTCCTGAAGTACGTGATCCACAACGTGGCCCACGCCTACAACAAGACTGTCACCTTCATGCCGAAACCCATGTTCGGTGACAACGGCTCCGGCATGCACTGCCACCAGTCCCTGGCCAAGAACGGCGTCAACCTGTTCGCCGGCGACCTGTACGGCGGTCTGTCCGAGATGGCACTGCACTACATCGGCGGCATCATCAAGCACGCCAAGGCCATCAACGCCTTCGCCAACCCGACCACCAACTCCTACAAGCGTCTGGTACCGGGTTATGAAGCACCGGTCATGCTGGCCTACTCTGCCCGCAACCGCTCTGCCTCCATCCGTATCCCGGTGGTGCCGAGCCCGAAAGCCCGCCGCATCGAAGTCCGCTTCCCGGATCCGGCTGCCAACCCGTACCTGGCCTTCGCAGCCCAGCTGATGGCCGGTCTGGACGGCATCATCAACAAGATCCATCCGGGCGATGCCATGGACAAGAACTTGTATGACCTGCCGCCGGAAGAAGCCGCAGAAGTGCCGACCGTTGCCGGTTCCCTGGACGAAGCCCTGTCCGCACTGGATGCTGATCGCGAGTTCCTGACCCGTGGCGGCGTGTTCAGCGACGACTTCATCAACTCCTACCTGGAGCTGAAGCAGCATGATGTGGATCGTGTCCGCATGACCCCGCACCCGCTGGAGTTCGAGCTGTACTACTCCGTCTAATCCGGTGTCCTTGCTTCATCATGACAAACCCGCCATCTGGCGGGTTTTTTATCTAAGGGGCTGAAATATCATGACTCATGGCATGATGCCTCAGAGTCGTCCGGCTCATCGAGCCCATGCTTCACCGCACATCCGACAATAGGCCCGACATTTTTTTCTCTGATAGGATTAAGGTGAACCCCGTCAAGGAGAGATGGATGAAAAAAGTACACCCGACATGGACGCTGGGCCTCTTGCTGATGATCTCCTGCACCGCCCAGGCGGCCAGAGTCTATTCCTGGATAGACCCCCAAGGGGTGACCCATTACACAGACGCCCCTCCCCCCGGCAAGAACGCCAGGGAAATAGACCTGCGGGTCTCCCCCCTCATCGGCACCTCACCCCATTCGGTCCAGGTTGATGATTTCAACCATCTGACCGGTGTCGATGCAAGGAAGGCTCTGGAAGCCGCCCCTCTGGAGATAGAGCTGCTCTCCCCCGAGCCGGGCAGCACACTGCGCGACAACACGGGCAACATCGTCTTCCAGGCCCAGGTCCATCCCCAGGCACCGGTGCAATATGACGTGCGCCTGCTGCTGAACGACAAGGCAGTTCCCCTCGTTCACAACAGCCTGGCCATCCGGGTGGAGAACCTGGATCGTGGCGCCTACGAGGCGCGGCTCGAACTCCTCGCCAAAGACGGTACGATCCTTGCTAAATCCAAAGCAGCCACCTTTTACCTGCATAGAACGACTGTGAATCAGGCTCCCAAAGCCACCCCCAAGGCCAATTAGGGGTGATGTGACGCACCGATGCGGGTAAACTCAATGCACCATATCGGTGCATAATAGGTGTAAAGCACCGTTTTAGGGAGAAACCTGTGCCAACCCGCCTGGATCACGCCAAGACACTCTTGGACAACCTGCTGACCGCCGTCATCCTGATGGATGAACGGCTCTGCATTCAATTCGTCAACCCGGCGGCCGAACAGCTGCTGTCCCTCAGCGAACGGCGACTGATCGGGATCGAACTGCCCCATCTGCTGGAGCACATCTCCCTCGACCTGCAACGATTCAAACAGTGCCTCATTTCAGGGCAGGGCTTCACCGACAGCGAAGTCACCCTGGTGGTGGAGGGAGAGCCCAGGCTGGTGGAGATCAGCGTAAGCCCCATGGCCGACCACGAGCAGCGGTTGATGGTGGTGGAGCTGCGCAAGATCGATCAGCAGAAGAAGATCAGCCAGGAACTGCAGCAACATGCCCAGCAGCAGGCCGCCAAGGAGCTAGTGCGCGGGCTGGCCCACGAGATCAAGAACCCCCTCGGGGGCCTGCGCGGCGCCGCCCAGCTACTGCAAAAGGAGCTGCCGGACCCGGCCCTGCGCGAATACACCGGTATCATCATCGAACAGGCCGACCGCCTGCGGGTGCTGGTCGATCGGCTGCTCGGCCCCCAGCGGCCGGGACGCCATCAGATGCACAATGTGCATTCGGTACTGGAGCAGGTGCGCCGCCTGGTGGATCTGGAACTGCCGCCCCAGATCCGCATCGAGCGGGATTACGACCCCAGCATTCCCGAGTTCGAGATGGAGCCGGACCAGCTGCAGCAGGCGTTTCTCAACATAGTCCGCAATGCCGCCGAGGCCCTCGGTGATCAGACCGGGCTCATCCGCATCAAGACCCGCACCGCCTTCCAGATCACCATCCATGGTCAGCGCTATCGCCTGGCCGCCGAGATCAAGATCATCGACAACGGCCCCGGCATTCCCGATGCCATTCGCGACACCCTCTTCTATCCCATGATCACCGGCAAGGAGGGGGGCACCGGCCTTGGCCTCTCCATCGCCCAGAATCTGATCGATCAGCACAAGGGACGCATCGACTGCATCAGCTGGCCCGGCCACACCGAATTCACCATCTATCTACCACTTCGCAAGTAAGGGAACCTCATGACAGCAAAAGTGTGGATCGTCGACGACGACAGCTCCATCCGGTGGGTCCTGGAGCGTACCCTTGGCAGCGAAGGCTTCGAATGCGAGAGCTTTGCCGATGGCGAAGCCCTGCTGAGCTCGCTGGAGATGCGCTCACCGGACGTGATCCTCTCCGATATCCGCATGCCGGGCATAGATGGCCTCAGCCTGTTGGAGCAGATCCACCGCCGCCAAGCCGATCTGCCCATCATCATCATGACGGCCCACTCGGATCTGGACAGCGCGGTCAACGCCTACCAGCGCGGCGCCTTCGAATACCTGCCCAAGCCGTTTGACATCGACGAGGCGGTCACCCTGGTGCGCCGCGCCGAGAATCATCTGAAAGAGCAGCGCACCAAGCGCAAGGCGCGCCAGCAGGAAGCCACCACCACCCCGGAGATCATCGGTGAGGCCCCCGCCATGCAGGAGGTGTTTCGTGCCATCGGCCGGCTGTCGCGCTCCAGCATCTCGGTGCTGATCAACGGCCAGAGCGGCACCGGCAAGGAGCTGGTCGCCCATGCTCTGCACAAGCACAGCCCGCGCGCCCACAAGAATTTCATCGCCCTCAACATGGCCGCCATCCCGAAGGATCTTATCGAATCCGAACTGTTCGGCCATGAGAAGGGGGCCTTCACCGGCGCCAACAACATACGTCACGGCCGCTTCGAGCAGGCAGACGGCGGCACTTTGTTTCTCGATGAGATAGGTGACATGCCGCTGGACGTCCAGACCCGGCTGCTGCGGGTGCTGGCGGACGGCCAGTTCTACCGGGTAGGCGGCCATCAACCGGTGCAGGTAGATGTGCGGATCATCGCCGCCACCCACCAGAATCTGGAGAAACGGGTCGCCGACGGCGAATTTCGGGAGGATCTGTTCCACCGCCTCAACGTCATCCGCATCCATATCCCCGCCCTCAAGGAGCGACGGGAGGACATACCTCAGCTGGCCCAGCACTTCTTGCTCAGAGCCGCCAAGGAGCTGAACGTGGAGGCCAAGAGCCTGCACCAGGATACCCAGACCTACATCAGCCGCCTGCCCTGGCCGGGCAACGTGCGCCAGCTGGAGAACGTCTGCCGCTGGCTGACCGTGATGGCGTCGGGCCAGGAGGTGCTGGTCGGCGATCTGCCCACCGAGTTGCTGACCCCCATCACCAGCACGGCGGAGCCCGGCCAGCCCGCGCTGACCGGTGGCTGGCAGCAACAACTGCAAGACTGGGTGGGCGCCAAGCTGGCGCTGGGGGAGACCGACATCCTGGCCGATGCCATGCCCCAATTCGAGCGGATCATGCTGGAGACGGCGCTGGAGCACACCCATGGCCACAAGCAGGAGGCCGCCCGCCTGCTCGGCTGGGGTCGCAATACCCTGACCCGCAAGCTCAAGGAACTCGATATCCCCTGAGTCCTCGGGAAAAACGATTCCCATCACGCCTTGAGGGAAAGCCTGACCAATCACATCCCGTTTGCCCGCAAACGGGGTATCTTTTTCAAGATCCCCGCCTAGAATGGCAGGCTTTCCAACCCGACTCGCAGAAGGCGCCACCATGATTGACAGATCCCTCCCCCTGACCGACCTGCACCGCCATCTGGATGGCAACATCCGTCCGCAGACCATTCTCGAGCTGGGTCGCCTGCACAACATCCAGTTGCCAGCCGATGAGCTGGAGGCGCTGCGCCCCCACGTGCAGATCGTCGAGAACGAGCCGAGTCTGGTGGCCTTCCTGAAGAAGCTGGACTGGGGCGTGGCCGTGCTGGCTGATTACGATGCCTGCCGCCGGGTCGCCTACGAGAATGTGGAAGATCTGCTGCGTGCCGGTATCGACTATGCCGAGCTGCGCTTCAGCCCCGCCTACATGGCGATGGCCCACAAGCTGCACCCGCAGGGGGTGGTGGAAGCCATCATAGATGGCGTGGCCGCCGGCAGCCGCGACTTCGGCATCAAGACCAACCTGATCGGCATCATGAGCCGCACCTTCGGCACCGAACAGTGCAATCAGGAGCTGGCCGCCTGTCTGGCCCACCGCGACAAGCTGGTCGCCATCGATCTGGCCGGTGACGAGCTGGGCTTCCCGGGCACACTCTTCACCGAACATTTTCGCAAGGTGCGGGATGCGGGCATGCGAGTGACGGTGCACGCCGGTGAAGCGGCCGGCCCCGAAAGCATGTGGCAGGCCATTCGCGATCTTGGCGCCGAGCGCATCGGCCACGGCGTCAAGGCCATCCAGGATCCGGCCCTGATGGCCTATCTGGCGGAGCACCGCATCGGCATCGAGTCCTGCCTCACCTCCAACATCCAGACCACCACGGTCGCCAGCCTGACCGAGCACCCGATCCGCCAGTTCCTGGCCGCCGGCGTGCTGGCCTGCCTCAACACCGACGATCCCGCAGTGGAAGGCATCGACCTGCCCCACGAATACGAGGTGGCCGCACCGGCCGCCGGCATGACGGCGAGCGAGATCCGCACCGCCCAGCAGAACGGCCTGACCCTGGCCTTCCTGAGCGATGGCGAGAAGGCCGAACTGAGCGCCCGCGCGGCTCAACGCTGAGCAGGGGCAAGCCCAATAAAAAAACCGCCGAAAGGCGGTTTTTTTATTGTAGAGAACCTGGCCGAGGGCTCAGATCACCCGGGAGAACTGCTGCTGACGCGCCTTGCTGCGCAGGTAGACGTCGAAGCACATGCAGATGTTGCGAATGAGCAGCTGACCGGTGGAGACCACCTCCAGTCCGTCGTCTGTCAGGCGCACCAGACCATCGTCGATGAAGGTCTGCAGCAGCTTGAGATCCTCGGCGAAGTACTCCCGGAAGACCAGACCATGGGCCTGCTCGACGGCGGCGAAGTTCAGGGAGAAGTCGCAGATGAGACGCTTGATCACCTCGCGGCGGATCAGATCGTCCCGGTTGAGGGAGCACCCCTTCCACTGGGCATGGCCGAGCGTCTCCACCTGGGCGTAATAGGTCTTGAGATCCTTCTGATTCTGGGAGTAGGCATCCCCCATCATGCTGATGGAAGAGACCCCCAACCCCAGCAGATCGCAATCCCCCTGGGTGGTATAGCCCTGGAAGTTGCGATGCAACTTGCCCCCACGCTGGGCAACCGCCAGCTCGTCATCGGGCTTGGCGAAATGATCCATGCCGATGAACTGATAACCCTGACCGGTGAGGAAGGCGATGGTGTCCTGCAGCATGGCCAGCTTCTCCCGGGGGGCCGGCATGTCTTCCTCCTTCAGCTTGTGCTGGGCGGCGAAGCGGCTCGGCAGATGGGCATAGTTGAAGATGGAGAGGCGGGCCGGATCCGTTTTGAGTACTTCCTCCAGAGTGTGATGGAAGCTCTCCCGGTTCTGGTGCGGCAGGCCGTAGATGAGGTCGAGATTGGTGGAGCGGAACCCCAATGATCGGGCGCGCTCCAACATGGCGCGGATGAAGTCGTTGTCCTGCTCCCGGTTGACCGCGACCTGGACTGCCTTGTTGAAATCCTGCACGCCGAGGCTGATGCGATTGAAACCGAGCTCCCGCAGCACATCCAGCATGGAGAGTTCGATCTCGCGAGGGTCGACCTCGATGCTGATCTCCCCTGCGTCCGCAAACTGGAAGTGCTCCCGCAAGATGGCCATCAGGCGACGAGTCTGCACCTCGTTCAGGTAGGTGGGGGTACCGCCACCCCAGTGCAGCTGAGTCACCAGCCGGTCCTTGAACAGGGGTGCCTGTGCCTTGATCTCCTGCTCGAGGTAATCGAGGTATTGATCGGCCTTGTGCTGGTGACGGGTGATCACCTTGTTGCAGCCGCAGTAGTAGCACAGCTTGTGGCAAAAGGGGATGTGCACGTAGAGCGACAGATTGCGCGCCGGATACTGGCCCGCGGCCTGGACGAAGTCCGGATAACCGAAGCCCTCGTTGAACTCCAGTGCGGTAGGATAGGAGGTGTAACGCGGGCCACTGTAGTTATATTTCTCAATCAGGGCCTGATCCCACACAATCTGTTCTGCTTGCACGCTTGCTTCCTCTTTCTTTGTTATCCAGGGCTCACCGGCTTAGCTGAAAGTCCTTCAGTCGGGCGACATCCTTGAGGATCTGCGCCTCCAGCTCGGCCTCGTAGCCGCTGCGCTCGAGATCCATCTTCATCACTTCGTTGCGCTTGAGGGCTCGCCTCGCCTCGTGAGTCGGCATCTCCTTCACCTTCTCGTAGAGGCCATAGAGACCGGGGAATTCACTGGCGAAGGCTCGCCCTCCCTTGATCTGCAAGGCATCCAGCAGGTTGGTCAGCCGGATGGCCCCCTCCGAGTAGTCGCACTGACCATCCCGTACCGCATGGGCGATCACCCTGACGCTGTCGAGGATGCGCTCGTTGCGGGCCGTAATGGCTTGCAGCTGCATGTCGTGCTGACGCTTGAGACGCGCCAGCAGGGTACCGGCATAGACAGCCAGCCCCAGCAAGACAAGGCCCCCCAGCAGGGCGGCCAGCATCCATCCACTCATCACTTCTTCTTCGGCTCGGGCTTGGGTTCAGGCTGATAGTCAACCTGGCTGAAGCGCTCCCACAGCTCCTCCTCGGAGGCCGGCTGTCTCGGCTCTTCATACTCGACGTCATCAAAATCACCGTCGTCATCTTCGTCGGTGTCTATGATGCCGAGCTCGTCCATCAGCTCCTGATAGCGATCGACACGCTGATCGACCCAGGCCTGCTCGGCCGCTTCCAGGGTTTCACCGGCATCCAGTCGATCCAGCAGATCGTTCAGGCGATCATCATTCTCGATGGAGGCCAGCTCCTGCTCGGGTGTCATCACCAACTTCTTCTCTTTTTGCGGCTTGGGCGCCACCGGCTTGCTCTGCTTCTCTTCCACGATCAGCACAACCGGCTTGCGGGAGCCGATACGCGGATCCTTGGCCTGCTTGCCATTGCCGCCCTTGTTGCCCTGCTCGACCTGCTGACGGGAGCCCGCCTTCAAGCCCTTGCGCTTGGCGGCGCGTTTGCGCTCACGGCCTTCCAGGGCACTGGCATCTGATTCTTTGCGCTTGCCGGTAGGCTTGCGGGTGGGTTGTTTGGCCGACATGAATGACTCCGACAAATAACTGGATTGAAACCCCCGGGATTGTTTCGTCCGGGGAGGATGCTGAAGCGGGGAACAGTAAATCTGGAACAAGAGTGGGATCCCGCACCAATTCGACCATATTGGGTCGCTGAACACCGCAGGATCGGCATCCTCTGGGCATGTTGCTGGTATTTTGACACAGAATGCCTTGGCGGGTTAATGACTCAACAGAAAAAAGGCAGCCTAAGCTGCCTTGATCCTGTCATGCGAGTCCCATTCCCTGGCTGCAAATCGCTTTATCCCTTGGCGTACCTCTGCGCATCATGTCGTTGGGTCTTCCTGACCCTTGTTGCTCGATCCTGAATGTGCGTGTGCTTGTCTAACCCATGCTGACAACATCCGGTCATATTTCTGGGGTGGTTGCCTCCCGCAGCCCCGCTCATCCCTGGCGGTCACCATCCTGGTCTTTGACTTTCCTGCTCATCACTTGCCTGCTGAGCCGACTCCCTGTCCACCCGAACGCCAACAGCTCGCCCGGCTATTCCATTAAGTTCACTGTAACAATTTCGCAGTAGGGCTCAATCCACTCGGCATTCTTTCAAACGAAGATAAGTGGCCATCTCATTTTTAACGTATTGAAAGTTATAGCTTCTGTATCGAAGGCTTAACACTGTTTCAGCCCCGACCGGACTCGGAAATGGGGGATCTCTTACAACAATGCAGGGCATTTGCAGACATGGCGCCGGAAGCCCCAAAAAAGAACAGGGAACCTTGATAGTTCCCTGTTCTTTTCAACAAGATAGATTCAGGACCCTATCAGTGCAGACCCGCCACGTATTTGGAGAGCGCCTCGATGTCCTGATCCGTCAGCTTCTTGGCCACATCCCGCATCATGCCATTGGGGTCATTGTCACGGGCTGCCGCACGGAAGGCAGTGAGCTGCGCCTTGATATACGCAGGGTGCTGCCCGGACAAGCTGGGATACTTGGCCTGCTCGACGCCGGAACCGCGTGGACCATGGCAGGCGGTACAAGCGGCCAGACCACGTTCCATGTCGCCTCCCATATAGAGCGCCTTGCCTGCGGCAACCACGTCATCGGGCACGGCAACCGGAGTCACCTTCTGGCTGGAGAAGTAGGCGGCCAGGTCGTCCATGTCCTGATCGGACAGAGGCAACGCCATGGGTCCCATGATGGGAGCAACCCGACCAGTTTGGCCAGAAGCTGCAGCCTTCAGTTCAACTAATTGTTTTTTGATATATGATGCGTGCTGACCAGCAATCTTGGGATACATGTCGACTGGGCTGTTGCCGTCCGGTCCATGACAGGCCGCACAGACGGCAGCCTTGGTTTGTCCCGCAGCGGCATCGCCCTTGGCTTGTGCCATCCCAGTTACGCCAACCATCAGAGCAAGTGTAATGACTAGGTTCTTCATGGCGTTCCAACTTTCTCGTTATTAGACTTCCAGATCCCATGCCGCTGAAGGCATGTTAAAATAAACGCGTTTAAGCGACGCCATTTTACACGATTTCACAAAAAAGTAACTCTATAACCCTCTATCTCTATGGGGAATTTACGTTGGATACACAAACTCTGAATTTCAATAAGGTGCATTTTGTGACCAGCGCACCCGACATCCGTCACCTGCCAAATGATGGGGGTGTCGAGATTGCGTTTGCCGGGCGTTCCAACGCCGGTAAATCATCTGCATTGAATACCTTGACCAAACACAAGAACCTGGCACGGACCAGTAAGACACCGGGTCGTACCCAGCTGATCAACCTGTTTGAACTGGAGCCGGGCAAGCGCCTGGTCGACTTGCCGGGCTACGGTTATGCGCAGGTTCCGCTGGAAATGAAGCTCAAGTGGCAGAAGTCACTGGCTGAATACCTGCAGCGCCGCGAATCCTTGAAAGGTCTGGTGATCCTGATGGACATTCGCCATCCGCTCAAAGAGACCGACATGAACATGCTGGAATGGAGCTCACACCGCGAGTTGCCGGTGATGCTGCTGCTGACCAAGGCAGACAAACTGAGCCCGGGTCCCCGCAACAATCAGGTGATAAAGGTGCGCCAGGCAGTAGCCGAACTGGGTCCGCAGATCCAGGTTGAAGCCTTCTCCTCCCTCAACAACATAGGTGTCGAGAAGTTGGCCCAGACTCTGAGCGGCTGGTATCTATCCAATGCCGAAACCACTCAGACCGACACAGAAGAAGACCACCAGATCGAGGAGTAAACCGCTCCTCTTCTTGCTGCAATGAGCGGAGTTGGCCCTCCGCTGATTGAAAGACTTTCAGTTTTCTCCTGCCCGGGCCAGCCCCCACGTCCCCTTCTGTTACAACCCATCCCTATAGCTTATAAGTCTTTTTAATCAGAGAGATAGAAGATTAGGCTGTTGTGAAAATTAACTTCCCCCCTCCTTGACACCGTTTTCATTTTTCCCGCCAGACAAGCCGGAAATAATACCGAGCATCAACAAAACTGAAAATTTATTACAAGAAAGGAATAGGAAGGGATAAAAATGAGGCCAGTCTCGCTGTCGCGGGCCGGCCTGAAGAAATGAGTTCAAAAAATTGGGAAAAAGCGAGTTCTCGAGAACAAAGACGATTGGTTTTCTGTAAGCGCCCTTGAATCGG
>NZ_CDBZ01000072.1 GCF_000819985.1 Aeromonas media
TTGTTCGCACCTTCCCTAGGATCACTATAAGTCTTATTTTTTGACATTAAATGGTACTTGCTGGAGATGAGTAATTGAACGTGCTGCATAACCCGAAAGCAACGTTGTAACGATTTGCAGCCCAGTGGTACGACTTGTTGGCTATTTTTAGCTTTTCTTTAGAACGAGCTTGTCACCTGAATTGCTAATTATTTTATAACCTCTGAGTTTGTTAAGTGCTGCAACACCTCCAGATGCAACAGAGATAGCTATCGCGCTCATAGCTGTTCCAGCACCTAAGATCCCGACGGCAGCTCCTCCTGTTAATGCAGCGATACCTTTTGCGCCTGTCTGAGTTGCCGGTTCTGGTACGGGGTAAAGAATCGCAACCACAGCAACTCCTATTGCTCCGATTGCAATAACCCACGCAACCTTACCAGTTGCTTTAATTTTTATTACTTTATCTTTTAAGCTGCCTTCTATCTCAATGGTATCTTGATCTTCGTTAAGAGCTTTTCCTAAATCTTTTTCATTGTTAATAGCCATTATTTTATCCTTCCTTATTAATTAACAATAACAATAACAATAACAATAACAATAACAATAACAATAACAATAACAATAACAATAACAATAACAATAACAATAAGAATATGAATGTTGAAATATTGAGGAGGGTATATGACTCCATCACGAGCGTATCTGTTTCATCAAGCAACGCTACCGCCCCTGAATTCCAGCCTCCAGTTTGCTGCGCTTTCCCTGCGGTGTTGCTCTGGTCTGGTACATGGCTGACTCCGACGAGAGGTGGTCTGATGGCTATGTTATCGAACGAAGCTGGTTAGGGAAGGGGGAGTGGGTGATTTCTCGGGCAAGATCAATAAATTGAACTGCCATGGGGTTGTGGTCGGCGGTGGGAGTATCTCAATACACTGACTTGCTCAATGTTCTCAGCGTACTTTAGCGGGGGAATGAACTGCGGGGCTGTCTCTCTGTTGAGTGAGGTGTAGTGCAGACGTCATGGTGAGGGCATCAAGGCTGGGGTAATGATGGCGTGGGCGTCTCCATACGATTAGCATCGCATTTTCCACAAAATAGAAATGGGCCCGCTGCCGGTGACGACAGGGGTCCTTTTTGTTGTTAGCGCACGGTCTTAGGTCTGGTTTCCTCCTTGAAGGCTTAGCGGGCGAGCAGGGCTCGACCACTGGGCTGCGGTTCACTGGTTGCATGGGGGGCGGGGCGTTGCTGGAACTGGCGCACCAGCCGCTCCAGTTCGTTCAACTGACGCACCAGCGCGATGACGCCCTGCATCGCGTGCTGGCTGCCCAGACTGGGGTCATCAGCGAGGCTCTTGATGCTGAGCACGTTGCGGTTGATGTCCATGGTGACCTGGGATTGTTCCTGCACCGCCTGGGCAATCTGGCTGCTGCCGGCGGCCACCTGCAGCAAGCGGTCGCTGATCTGCTGCAGCACGTCGCCGGTGGCGGAGGCCTTGAGGCGGCAACTGGCGGAGAGCTGCTCCCCCTTCTCCATGGCCTGCTCCGCATCCCCGGCACTGCCTTGCAGCAGGCTGATCATCTTCTGGATCTCGCCGGTGGAGGACTGGGTCTTGATGGCAAGGGAGCGGATCTCATCCGCCACCACCGAGAAGCCACGGCCTGCCTCACCGGCCCGGGCGGCCTCGATGGCGGCGTTGAGGGCCAGCAGGTTGGTCTGGTTGGCGATGTTGTTGATCACATCCAGGATGCCGTCGATGGCCCGGCACTGGCTGGCGAGGGTGTTGATCACCCCCTTGGAGGTGACCAGCTCGCTGTGCATCCCTTCCACCGCGGTCATGGTCTCCAGCACGCTGCGGTTGCCCTCCTTGAACAGATCGGCGGTCTCGTCCAAGCGATCGGAGGAGGCGGTCGAGCTGTGGGAGACCTCGCGGATGGATTACGCCATTTCGGTGATGGCGGTGGCGACCTGGTTGGTTTGCGCCTGTTGCTGCTGCAGGTTGTCGGTGATGGCCTCGGCGTTGTGCAAGTCCGTCTGCGCGGAGTGCAAGATCTGCTGGCAGGTTTGCTGGGTGCGGGCCAGCACGGCGTTGAATTCGGCCTGATTCATTCGCATGGCGAGCTCGACGGCGGCCAGGTTGTCGACCCGGCCCGTGTAGAGCAGCTGCATCAGCGGGTTGTCGAAGCGGTTGCGGGCCAACTTGCCGAGTTTGCCGAGGCGCCGGGAGAGGGCGTTGACGATAAGGGCAGCACCCGCCAGCGGCAGGACGGCTGCGGCCAGCAGCCAACCCGACTCATGGCGATAGCCCAGCGCCAGCATGGCCACCAGACCAAGTAGCAGGCAGAGGTTGAGCACGAGGGTGTGGGAGAAGGCCTGCAGGCGCAGGGCCAGGGGCTGTTTGTCTTCCCTGAGCCGGGCATAGACCCGTTCCGCCCGCTGTTTCAGCTCCCCATCCGGCGCGGTGCGCACGGATTGATACTCCACCACCTTGCCGTGGGCATCCTGAATGGGGGTGACGAAGGCGTTGACCCAGTAGTGATCGCCGTTCTTGCAGCGGTTCTTGACCGGTCCCATCCAGCTCTTGTTCTGGCGCAGGTGTGCCCACATGTCGGCGAAGGCCTGGGGCGGCATGTCGGGATGGCGCACCAGATTGTGCGGCGCCCCCTGCAACTCCTCCAGTCCGAAGCCGGCGATCTGGCAGAACTCCTCGTTGGCATCCGTGATCCGGCTCTCCAGATCCGTGGTGGAGATCAGGTTCTGGTGCTCAGGGTAGAGGCGCTCACGCTGGGTAACGGGATGGTTGACTCTCATGGCATGTTCCGGCTGGGGCTAGTGGCGATGAGTCCCGTCTGCAAACCCTGCACCAGAGTCGCGGTCGGCGTCAAAATAGCGATATGGGCGGGCTTTGTTCGAGGAAAGCCGGCCGCTCGGTGAGGGGGAATGGAATGGCCGTCGGCGGGTTGCTGAATCGATTCGCTTTTTGGGAGCCGTTTTGGGAATGAGGGGGGCTCAGTCGCAATTTGGCAAGGGGAACCACAGGAGCCCAGGTGGGCTCCTGTCGGCGTCAGAGGTGGGGCTCAGGCTCGCCGGTCGGGGCCAGCATCAGGGTCTCGATCTGCAGGTTCGTCGCCAGCAGGGTCTTCAGGTCTTGCAGGTACTCCTCCAGCGGAGGCTCTTGCAACAGCAGGGCGAGTTCGTTGCCGACCGGGGTGAGGCGGTAGTAGAGCAGGGTGAGGTTGCCCTGGCGCTGACGCAGGCGCCAGCGCTGATTGCCGAAGGCGAGCTCGACGCCGTCTGCGGGCAGCGGGCCGGATTCGAGCTCGCCCCGGTGCAGCAGGCCCAGATCGAACAGCAGCAGCAGGGCGCTGTAGGGGACCCGGTATTTGCCAAGCCCCATGCGGGTGACTTTGGCCCGGCTGAGCAGGCTGGCGCCCTTGTGCATGCCCAGCAGCAGACGCTGCTCTTCGCTACCCTCATAGTGGCAGCAGAGGGCGCAGATGCGCTGGAACAGCTGGGCCTCGCGCTGGGTCATCTCCTTGAGGGTGCTGAGGGCCCGGATGGAGAAGCGACCCGGGGTCGCCACCTCCAGCGCGAAGATCCGCCCCCACAGCTGCTGCATGGGCACCATGCTGATGTCTTCGGCCAGTTGCAGGAAGCGGGTCAGCCAGTCGCTGTCCATCTCGCCGCCGGCGGCCGTCTCCTCGCAGTGGCGGGACGCCATCACCATGATGGCTTCCAGGTTGCGCTGGCGGGCGGCCTGATCCGCCAGCTGGCGGAAGGTGGCGCGCTGCTCGAAGGTGCTGTCGCTGTTGCGGGTCAGCATGCCGTCTATGCCACGGCTGCGGGCCAGGCGCAGGGTCTGCTCCTGGCTGCTCAGGATGGAACTCTCTTTCTTGGGTGGCGGCAGATCGGCCATGCTGGCTCCATGATCCAGGGGTTGAATAGGGCTGGTATTGAATGTTACTCCAACCGGGCGGGCGAACAATCCCTCAGGCAGGGGCCCGTCATGGTGGCGATCACAGGGATAAAAAATGGCCTCCCGCGGGAGGCCATCATGGCGATGTTGTCTATTGTCAGCGCCACAACTGCTTGGTTGGCGTGGCCCCGACCACTTTCGCCGGTTTATGGCCAGACTCACTCTTCTTCGTAGACGCTGACTTCGACCGCGTCCATGGAGTAGGAGGCGGTGGCCATCTCGTGGCTTGAACTGATGGTGCGCATCTTGCCCTTCACCCAGATGGCGTCCCAGAGATCATCCACGGGGGCGCCCTTGGGATAGCTCACATAGATCACCTGGTTGGTGGGCGGGGGCGGCACATGGATGCAGGCCCCGAAGTAGGGCACCAGCAGGAAGGCGGTGATGGTCTTGGCGTCGCCCTCCAGCGGCACCACGAAGCCCGGGATGCGCACATCCTGTTGATCCAGCTTCTTGTTGACGCCGCCGACCGGCTGCGGCACCGAGGCCAGGTTGCCATCGTGGCTGACCTGGGGGGGCGGCAGCAGTTTTTCACCTTCCGGGATCAAAATGTCCCAGTCGATGGTCTTGTAGTCGGCGGCCAGGGCCGGCAGCACCAGCAGGCTGGCCAGCAGCGCCATTATCTTCCACTTCATCATCTGTCCTTCTGTGTTTATTCCGGTGTGGTCACTAGACGCGAATGTTCATGCCATCGCTCAGGCGGTAGCGCATGGTGGACGCGGGCCGCCGGTAGCGGGCTAGCCACAGCATTGGCCTCATCCACCTCGTCATCCTCATATCCGGATACTCATGCCATCACTCAGGCTGTAGCGGTAGGCGCGGGCCGCGGGCAGCAGGCCGATCACCATGCCGGCCAGCCAGACCAGCCCCAGCAGCTGCCACTCATAGGCGCTCGGCAGCCCCAGGCTTAATTGCAGGCCATAGTGGCCGAGCAGCCAGGGCGTGGCAAGCCCCTGCCCCAGGTAGAGCACCGCCACCCCGAGGGCGATCCCGATCGTGGTGAGCGCCATCGCCTCCAGCGCCAGCAGCAGGAACAGGTGGGATGGGCCCGCGCCGAGGGAGCGCAGTATGGCGAGCTCCCGGCGCCTCTCGTTGAGCCCTGCCAACAGGGTGGTCAGCATGCCGATGAGGCCCGCCACCACCACGAAGCCGGCGATCACCGAGAGCGCCGTCTCGGCCACGCTCATCAGACCCCACAGCTCCTGCAGGGCGGCGCCCGGCAGAATGGCCATCAGCGGCTCACCGGGGTAGGTGTTGATGCCCCGTTGCAGCTGGAACGCCAATATTCGATTGCTGAGGCCCACCATAAAGGCGGTGATGGTCTTGGGGGTGAGATCCTGTGCCAGCGCCTGCTCGGCGGTGACGTTCTTGCTGTGACGGCCGCTGTCCCAGCCGAGGTGAATGGCCTCAATCCCGGCGAGTGGCACATGCACGGTGCGATCGATGGGCGTGCCGGTCGGTGCCAATATCCCCACCACCTTGAACGGCAGGTTGTCATGCTGGCTGAAGGAGGTGTTGCCAGCGCCATGGGCGATGACGATGGACTGGTTCAGCTTGTAGCCCAGCTTCTCGGCCACCTGGGCGCCGAGTACCGCCTCGAATGGCGTCTCGAATGCCCGCCCCTCACGCAGTTGCAGCGACTGTTGCTGGCCATATTTCAGGTGGAGGAAGTAGTCCCCGTTGGTGCCGAGCACCCGGAATCCCTTGTGGGAGTCGCCGAGGGAGAGGGGAATGGTCCAGGCGATTCCCGGTCTCTGCTTGATGGTCTGATAGGTATCCCAGCCGACGTTGTTGGTGGGGTTGCCGATGCGAAATACCGAGTAGAGCAGCAGGTTCACTTGGCCGGAGCGGGCGCCGACGATGAGATCGGTGCCGGAGACGGTATTGGAGAAGCTCTCGCGGGCTTGCATACGCACCCGCTCCACCCCGAGCAGCAGGGTGACGCTGATGGCCACGGCCAGCAGGGTGAGCCCGGCGGTGAGTCGACGGGCCCAGAGGCTCTGCAGGGCAAGTTTCAGCATGACGGCCTCCAGATCCTGGAGGAGGACTGGTCCGCCGGGGCGGATACGGTCGGGCGGCGGTGATCATGTGGCGTCATCATGCGGCCCTCCGGTTGAGCTGTTGCAGATTCTCTACCCGGGGGAAGAGCGGCTCGAGATAGGGGTCGTGACTGACGAAGATGAGGGTGCTGCCCTGCTTGTCGCATTCCTCGAACAGCAACTTGATGAAGGCGGCCCTGTTGTCGGTATCGAGGGCCGAGGTGGGTTCGTCGGCGATCACCAGAGGTGGCGAGCCGATCAGGGCGCGGGCGGCGGCGACCCGCTGCTGCTGGCCGATGCTCAGGGCGTGAACGGGTCTGTGCAGCGCCTCGTTTGGCAGTTGCAGCTCCCCCAGCAGCCGACGTGCCTCCTGCTCGGGGCTCCCTTGCAGGCGGGCTCGCTTCTGGGGCGAGAAGCTGAGGGCGGCGGTGACATTGTCCAGCACGGATAAAAACGGCAGCAGGTTGAACTGCTGGAAGATGTAACCCAGATTGGCGGCCCGGAAGTGATCACGGGCGCGGCCAGAGAGCTGGGCCAATGGCTGGCCCAGCACCTCCAGGGTGCCGTGGTTGGCGGTCTGGATCCCGGCCAGCAAGCCGAGCAGGGTGGACTTGCCGGAGCCCGAGGGCCCCTTGATGAAGACCCGCTCCCCCTGCTGGATGCACAGGGCGGGCAGATCGAGCACAGTTTCGCCACCTGGCCAGGCAAAGGCCAGATCGCGGATCTCAACCACGGCGTTCTTCATGGTGTCACCAGCTCAGTTGGTAGGCGGACGGGGTCAACTCGGCCGCGGTCTGGCCGTTGGGCAAGATGCCCTGCACGCTCAGCTTCTCCAGGCTCGGATAGACGGCAAACAGGGTGGCCTCAAGACCCGTGAGTTTGGCCGGGGTCTCGCAGGTGTAGGTGTACATGGCGCCCATGTCGGCGTGACCCGCCTCATCATGGTGGTGCTCATCCTGATCGCCGTCCGCCTTTTCATGGTCATGATCGTGGTCGTGTTCTTCCTTGGCGGCATTGATCTCCTGCCGGGTCAGGGTGCAACCGGCGGCAGGATCGAGGCGGAACAGGGCATCCGGCTGCTGGAGCCGGGCCAGCGCCTTGGCGTACTGCGCCTTCTCCTCATCGCTTCTGGCGGCATGCTCGAAGCCCACCAGATCGGCGGCAGGTGCCTGCAGCTCGATCATCAGCTGGTTGCCATCGAGCACCAGATTGAGGTGGCCGTGGCCATGTTCGTGGGCCCCGTGGCCATGGCTCTCATGGTCGTCGTGATTGGCTTGTACGCCGAAGGCGGCGGCCGCCAGTAACAGGGTGACTGCTTTCATCGTTAATCCTTTTGAAAAATTGATAAGAAACTGATTCAACGGAAGGAACAATGAAGGTATGGCGGGGCTCTGATGCGGCTATGGCCTGACGTCGTGGTGGTGACGGTTGGCAAGGTGGTGCCGATAAACAGGTCGATGACAGAGGGCTGGGTCGGGACAAGGGGGGTCGGGGTGAGTGCCAGCTTGCCATCCAGATGCAGGGCGCAGAGGGTGCAGGCATGGTTATGTTCGGGCAGGTCGGCTTCAAGCGGATGCTGTGCCAGCGCCGGTTGCATCCACAACCAGCCCAGCAGCAAGATCCAGATTGTCAACGTGGTACGACCCATAGACCCTTATGGAAAGGGCGCCATCAGCGCCCTTCTCTCTGATTCAGAGATGGGACTGAATGAGCCCCATCACCTTGGTTATCTCGGTGGCAGCGAGCTGGCCATCTTTGGCAAACAGCACCTTGCCCTCTTTATCCAGCACTATGATGGCCGAACTTTCCGGCGCCAGATCCCAGGCGTTGCGGGCCATGCCCTTGGCATCCAGCACCATGGCGGACCAAGGGAACTCTTTCTTGCTGTCTTCGGTGCTGCTCTTCACAAAGCCGGAGGTGCCCCAGATGGCGTCATTGCTGTTGATGATGGTGACCGTCTGGTACTTGTCATGGGGCAGTTTGGCCGCCTTGATCGCCTCGATCATGGGGGCGTTCAGCTCCTTGGCACTGGAGCGACCCGCGATATGCTGTATCAGAAAGACTTTGCCGGTCAGTACCTTGCTTTGCCAGGGCTGATAGCTGACCTCTTTATCCTTCAGCACCAGCTCACCCTTGTCGCCGATGTTGACCAGCGGCACCTGGGCCGACTCCTTGATGTTGTGGGCCAGAACCAGGGTTGGCAGCAGCGCCAGGGTAAGTACGAGATGTTTCATCCGTATGACACTCCTTTGTGATGTTATAACGATTTTGGGATCGAGGGAATGGGACCCTGAACATCCTAAACTGATCGGATCTGTTTAAAAAGTGTTAAATAAACGCGAGGATTTATCCGGTCGCAGAATCAATCTGCCTTGAACCTGCGAATGACGGCGGCAAAGATGGCATGAGGCCGATAAAAATCAACTGATTGCCCTTGTGCTGAGGCAGTGGACTCAATAGAGCGGTTCGCTGATCAGGGGGATCTGGGCCATGGTCATCTGCTGAGCCAGCAGGGGGGAGCCGGTCAGCAGCACGTGGCGCTGGTTGCCGATCACCAGGGTATCCCCTTCCAGCCCGCTGTCGGCCGTGATGGCGAGCCAGGCTGGCGAGACGCTGCCGATGCTGATGTCCGGATAGATGATGCTGAGGTTGTATTGCGGTGCCAACTCGGCCAGGAGGCTCGCCATCAGCAGCGCCTTCTCGTCACTGTCAGCCTTGTTTTCTTGCAGGGCCTGCAAGGGAGGAGCGAAGTGATCCATCTGCTCGGACGGGGTAGGGATGCCGCTCAACCACTCCTGCAGCAGGTTGACGCTGGTGGCCAGATCCTTGGCCGAAAATTGCCTGGCCAGGGGTTTGAGATCCCCTTTGAACTGGTAGAACAGCTGAGAGTAGTTGGGCCTCACGCAGGGCAGCTTGCGATTGGCCGGGTGCACGCAGGGCAAGACCCGCATCTCGTAGAAGGCATCCTCCTGGTATTGCTGGTAGGCTTGCCAGAACTGGATGGACTCGAGGCTGCTGTCGTGCAGGGTAAAGGCCTGCTCCAGGTCACGAAACTTGGTGGCTGTCTCGGGGCTGTAGTGGTTGATCTGGTTGATGCTGTTGTAGAGCCGGGGGCTGATGTAGGAGTAGAGGGTCTCCAGCGGGTAGTTGAGTGCGGTGTCGAGCTGCGTCATCTCGTGGCGGCTGGCAGAGAGGACCCGCTCGTCCGTGGTCAGTTGCAGGTGCTTGCGCTGGCCGTCGGCGGATTGCCACTGCCAGCTCATGTTGACCTCGTTGGCCATAGCCGCAGAGCCGAAGAGTAGACTCCACAGCAGGCATTGTGCCAGTTTCATGGTGTGCATCCTGCCTGGGTGATACTAAACAACTAGGTGAGCCGACGGGATTTGGATTGGTTTAGTGATGACGATATTGGTAATTATCTGATCCAGCGGTAAATTTAGTCAGGGAAATAAGTCATGTCGGAAATAACCATGAAGCCTGTTTCATTGTTTTTGCTGATGCTGCTCTCGTTGCCGACACTGGCGGGCCAGGTGATCGTCAATCAGGGCATGTCCACGGCGGATACCTTTGCCCTGCGGGATCAACTGGCGCGAGAACATGAATGGCAGGAGTGGCTGCGGTTCCAGCAGGCCATCAAGTGGCTGGAGGTACTGCCGGTCAACTGCGATCTGGTGGGGGGAGCCGGGCAGGAATATCGCTGTGGGGACAACTATTACCGCCCCTATCGACAGAACGGGCGCGACCTCTATATCCAGGGGGATCCGCCAGGGCTGTCCCCGCAACGGCCAATAAAAAAGGCGCCATAAGGCGCCTTTTTTTGCGAGAGAGACGCTTACTTGGCAGCGTAACGCTCGGCAGAAGTCAGGATTTCGGCTTCGGCAGCGGCCTTGTCGCCCCACCCTTCCACCTTGACCCACTTGCCAGCTTCCAGCTCTTTGTAACGCTCGAAGAAGTGCTGGATCTGGGCTTTCAGCAGCTCGGGCAGATCGTTCACATCCTGGATGTGATCGTACTGCTTGGTCAGCTTGGAGTGGGGAACGGCCACGATCTTGGCATCTTCGCCAGATTCGTCGGTCATCTTCAGCACGCCAACCGGACGGCAGCGAATGACGGAGCCGGCCAGCAGCGGGTAGGGAGTCGGCACCAGCACGTCGACGGGGTCACCGTCCAGGGACAGGGTGGCGTTCACGTAACCGTAGTTGCACGGGTAGAACATCGGGGTGGACATGAAGCGATCAACGAAGATGGCACCGCTGTCCTTGTCGACTTCGTATTTGATCGGGTCGGCATTCTGCGGGATTTCGATGATGACGTAGATGTCGTCAGGCAGGCTCTTGCCAGCCGGTACCAGGTTCAGGCTCATGACGTTTCCTTTGCGTGTTGGAGTCAAGTTTGCAGGCCGACATTATAGCGATGTCCCGTCAAATGACCATATTTCGCGGGCAGGGGAGTGTGCTGGCGGATGCCGTGCCACCTGGTGCCGTCCGATTTCTGTCGCCTTGCCGGACTCGACAGCGCTCTTGCCATGGTCGCGGCTTGTGCCACCGGGTCAACAGACCCTAGAATGCGCACTTCCCTTTACTGCGAAAGGAAGCGGTATGCATATTCACATTCTCGGGATCTGCGGCACCTTTATGGGTGGTCTGGCGGTGTTGGCAAAACAGCTGGGTTATCGAGTCACCGGCTCCGATGCCAACGTCTATCCCCCCATGAGCACCCAGCTCGAGCAGCAAGGCATCGAGTTGACCGAGGGCTATGATCCGTCCCAGCTCGATCCGGCGCCGGATCTGGTGGTGATCGGCAATGCCATGAGCCGTGGCAACCCTTGTGTGGAGTATGTGCTGGATCGCAACCTGCCCTATATCTCTGGCCCCCAGTGGCTGCTGGAACACGTGTTGCAGGATCGCTGGGTACTGGCCGTCGCGGGCACCCATGGCAAGACCACCACCGCCAGCATGCTGGCCTGGGTACTGGAATATGCCAAACTCGAGCCCGGTTTCCTCATCGGCGGTGTGCCCGGCAACTTCCCGGTTTCTGCTCGCCTCGGCTCCGCCCCCTTCTTCGTCATCGAGGCGGACGAGTATGATTGCGCCTTCTTCGACAAGCGCTCCAAGTTCGTTCACTACCACCCGCGTACCTTGGTGATGAACAACCTGGAGTTCGACCACGCGGATATTTTCCCGGATCTCGCCGCCATCCAGCGCCAGTTCCATCACCTGATGCGTACCGTGCCGAGCAACGGCCGGGTGCTGTTCCCCCAGGCCGATGACAACCTCACCGCCGTGCGCAAAATGGGCTGCTGGAGCGAGGTGGAGCTGGTGGGTCAGGACGACGCCAAGTGGAAGGCGGTCAAGCTGACCGACGACGGCTCCGCCTTCGAGGTGTGGCTGGATGGCGTCAAGCAGGGGGAGGTGCACTGGGAGTGCATCGGCGAGCACAACGTCAACAACGGTCTGATGGCCATCGCTGCCGCCCGCCATGCCGGTGTCATGGTGGAGCACGGCATAGCCGCCCTCTGCCAGTTCAAGTCCCCCAAGCGGCGGATGGAGCTCAAGGGCGAGGTGGCAGGCATCAGCGTCTATGACGACTTCGCCCACCACCCCACCGCCATCGAGACCACCCTCGGCGGCCTGCGCGCCAGGGTTGATGCCGTGGGAGGGCAGGCCCGCATCCTGGCGGTGCTGGAGCCGCGCTCCAACACCATGAAGCTGGGGGTGCACAAGGAGGAGCTGGCCGGCTGCTTCGACGGCGCCGACGAGGTGTTCTTCTTCCAGCCTGCGAACATCGGCTGGGATCTCGGCGAGGTGACCGCCCACATGAGCCGTCCGGCGCAGGTGTTTGACGATTTGGAGATCCTGATCGGTGCCCTAGTGGCCGAGAGCCGTTCGGGGGATCATATTCTGATCATGAGCAACGGCGGCTTCGGCGGCATTCACGACAAGCTGATCGCCCGCCTCAAGCAAGGCACATCATGAACAAGCAGATCACCTTGGCGCTGACCGGCGCCTCCGGTGCCCCCTACGCCCTGCGCCTGCTGCAGTGTCTGGTGCAGGCGGACTACCGGGTCTACCTGCTCGCCTCCTCGGCCGCCCGGGTGGTGCTCAAGACCGAGCAGCAGCAGGAGTGGCCGGGGTCGCCGAAAGAGCTCTCTGCTTATCTCTGTCGCCAGTACGGCGCCATTGATGGGCAGATCGTCGCCTGCGGCAAGGAGGAGTGGTTCTCGCCGGTGGCCTCCGGCTCGGCGGCGCCCAAGCAGATGGTGGTCTGCCCCTGCTCAATGGGCACCGTCTCGGCCATTGCCAACGGCACCTCCGACAACCTGCTGGAACGGGCGGCGGATGTGGTGATCAAGGAGCGTGGCCAATTGATCCTAGTGCCCCGCGAGAGCCCCTTCTCGGCGATCCATCTGGAGAACATGCTGAAACTGGCGCGGCTTGGGGTGACCATCATGCCCGCCGCGCCGGGGTTCTACCATGAGCCGAAGAGCATCGAGGATCTGGTGGACTTCATGGTGGCGCGGATCCTGGATCATCTGGGCGTCGAACACGAGCTGACCCGCCGCTGGGGCTATGCCAGGCACTGAGTCAGTGAGGTGGAAGACAGACAAAAAAACGGCGCCGACCTGAACAGTCGGCGCCGTTTTTATTGGCAAGAGGATCAGGCCACCTGAAGGGGGGCCGTCACGTACTTGAACAGGAAATCAGTCACTTCTTCCCGGCTTGGGCGCTGTGGCTGATTGATCATCTGCATCATGACGTAGCCAAATCCGGTCAGGGAACGGGCGAGATCCTGCGCCGACAGCACGCTCTGGATCTCGCCGCTGTCCATGGCCGCTTGCAGGTGGGGGGCGATGCGCTCCAACGCCTTGTCCAGCAGGCGGGTGTAACGGGGCCAGACCTCTTCCCGTACCGATGAACTCCATTCCAGCCAGATACTGGCGTGGTCCGGTTTGTCGTAGGCGGCGTCAACGAATAGCTTCACATGGCGGTGGATGCTGTCCCTGACCGAGCCCTGACCGTTATAAGCCTGCTCGAGGATCTGCTGTACAAAGCCTTCAATTTCGGTCAGCACTTCATCGACCAGATCTTCACGGGTGTTGAAATAATTGAAGACGGTGGCAACCGAGACTTTGGCCTGCTCGGCAATTTCGGCATGTCCCGCGCGGCCAATGCCACGACGGGAAAATACCTCGATGGCACATTCCATCAATTGATCACGACGAGCCTCCGGCGACAGCCGGGTCCGACGTCTTATTTCTGCGCGTGGTTCCATAGTTTTTTCATCTAATAGTTATTGATTATGGTGTTTATAGTATTGTCACCGATAATGCCCGAAGGCTTGCTAACTCTATCAATTAAAATAAGCCGATAAAAGCATCACGTATGCCTGACGCCTTCCGGTTGGAGTGGTAGAATCATCGGTTTTGATGTTAATGAACGGCCAATAACCCTTTGGCCATTATTGGAGTATGTGATGAAACACAACGTCGAGGTGATGATCTCCGAGGCCGAGGTCGCCGCCCGGATCGCCAAACTGGGTGAAGAGATCACCGCCCGTTACCAGGGCTCCGATGAAGTCGTGATGATTGGCCTCTTGCGCGGCTCCTGCGTCTTCCTGGCCGATCTCTGCCGTCAGTGCCAGCTGCCCATCACCCTGGATTTTATGACTGCCTCCAGCTATGGCTCCGGCATGCACAGCACCCGTGACGTGCGCATCCTCAAGGATCTGGATGACGACATCAAAGGCAAGGATGTGGTGATCGTCGAGGACATCATCGATACCGGCTACACCCTCAACAAGGTGCGCGAGATCCTCTCCCTGCGCGAACCTAAGTCCCTGGCGATCTGCACCCTGCTGGACAAGCCGTCCCGTCGTGAGGTCCAGGTGCCGGTAGACTGGATTGGCTTCGCCATCCCGGACGAGTTCGTGGTGGGCTGTGGTATCGACTACGCCCAGAAGTACCGTAATCTGCCCTTCATCGGCAAGGTAGTTCCGCAAGAGTAAGCAAGGCTCGGACGTGGCAGGGCAGCTTGGCCGCCCGCCATCGACTGTCTTCAGGCGGCGCTAAAGCCGCCTTTTCTGTCTCGAGATGGGCTCATCCATCACAGGGGTTGCAATGAACGCATTGGAAATCAGCGGTCTGAAGAAGACCTATCAGGGGGGCGTCGAAGCCCTCAAGGGCATAGATCTCACCGTCAAGCAGGGAGATTTCTTCGCTCTGCTCGGCCCGAACGGGGCGGGCAAGTCCACCACCATCGGCGTGATCAGCTCGCTGGTGAACAAGAGTGCCGGCAAGGTCAAGGTGTTCGGTCATGACATCGATACCGATCTGGAGCTGGCCAAGGCCCAGCTCGGCCTGGTGCCCCAGGAGTTCAACTTCAGCATGTTCGAGAAGGTGAGCCAGATAGTGACTCACCAGGCCGGTTTCTACGGCGTGCCAAGGGCCGAGGCCAAGGTGCGCGCCGAGAAATACCTGCGTCAGCTCGATCTGTGGGACAAGCGCGACATGGCGGCTCGCACCCTCTCCGGCGGCATGAAGCGCCGGTTGATGATAGCCCGTGCCCTGATGCACGAGCCCAGGCTGTTGATCCTGGATGAGCCGACCGCCGGGGTGGACATCGAGATCCGTCGCTCCATGTGGAGTTTCCTCAAGGATCTGAACGAGCAGGGCGTCACCATCATACTCACCACCCACTACCTGGAAGAGGCGGAGATGCTGTGCCGCAACATCGGCATCATCGACAAGGGGCGCCTCATCGAGAACACCAGCATGAAGAGCCTGCTCGGCAAACTGGGCCGCGAGACCTTCCTGCTGGATCTGGTGCCAGGCTCTGCCGTGCCGAGCCTGCCCGAGTTCAACGGCCGCATGCAGGATGAGCACACCCTGGAGGTGGAGCTGGACAAGAGCCAGTCCCTCAACAGCCTGTTCGAGCAGCTCTCCGCCCAGGGGGTGAAGGTGCTGAGCATGCGCAACAAGGCAAACCGGCTGGAAGAGCTGTTCGTCAACCTGGTAGAGGAGGGTCGCAAAGCATGAACCCCATGACCTATTACATCGCCTTCAAGAGCATACTGGCCAAGGAAGTGAGCCGCTTTACCCGGATCTGGATCCAGACCCTGGTGCCGCCGGCCATCACCATGAGCCTCTACTTCGTCATCTTCGGCAACCTCATCGGCTCGCGCATCGGTGAGATGGGGGGCTTCAGCTACATGGAGTTCATCGTGCCCGGTCTCATCATGATGTCGGTCATCACCAACTCCTACTCCAACGTCGCCTCCTCCTTCTACAGCGCCAAGTTCCAACGCAACGTGGAGGAGCTGCTGGTGGCGCCGGTACCGAACTACATCATCATCGCCGGCTATGTGGGCGGCGGCGTGGCCCGGGGCCTCTGTGTCGGCCTCATCGTCACTCTGGTGTCGCTGTTCTTCGTGCCGCTGCAGATCCACCACCTGTTCAGCGTCTGCTTCACCGTGCTGCTGACCTCGATCCTGTTCTCCCTGGGCGGGCTGATCAACGCCGTGTTCGCGAAGTCGTTCGATGACATCAGCATCATTCCGACCTTCATCCTGACGCCGCTCACCTATCTGGGGGGGGTCTTCTACTCCATCAGCCTGCTGCCGCCGTTCTGGCAGGGAGTCTCCCAAGTGAACCCCATCATCTACATGGTGAATGCGTTCCGCTACGGCTTCCTCGGTATCTCCGACGTGCCGCTCGGCACCGCCTACCTCATCATCATCGGCTTCATCGTCGCCCTCTACGGACTGGCCTGGTGGCTCATCTCCCGCGGCACCGGGCTGCGGCACTGAGGGTTTACCCATGAAAAAGGCGCCGAAAGGCGCCTTTTCTTTGTTCCAGGTTTGCCTCAGAGGGCAGGGGCGTCATAGTCCGCCGGCTCGTCGCTGTAGACGCAGACGTTCCACTTGGCCGCCAGGCCATCCTCGGCCAGACAGTAACGCTCGAAGAAGGCCTTGATCTCCGCGCGCTGGCAGTGCGCCTCGAAGCTGGCCATGTCTTGCCAGATCTCGTTGAAGACGATGGGGAAGCTCTCCCCCTCGGCAAACGGGCTGGCAATGTGGCGGGTGACTCTGTACTGCAGGCAGCCGTCTTCCCTCAAGGTGTTGGGCTCCAGCCCCTGCAAGACCTGGAACAGAGCCTGCTCCTTGCCCGGCTTGGGCAGGAACTGGGCGATGCAATAAACCTTCTTGGACATCTTTGTCTCCTTGCCGTGTCTCAACCCTGAAGGGTGACGACACGATTGTCGATAAGACGGGCCTTGCCCAGATACGCGGCCATCAGGATCACCAGCCGCTTGCTGGCGGCGCTGGAAGATTCTAGGGTGTCGGCGTCGACGATGTCGATGGCGTCGGTCCTGAATCCGGCGTTGTCGAGACGCTGACTGGCCTGAGCCACCAGGGAGGGCAGGTGATGGCTCCCCGCCTCTATCTGCTCGGCTATCCAGTTCATGGTGCGCGCGAGCTCGGGGGCCAGGGCCCGCTCGGCGGCTGTCAGGTAGCCGTTGCGCGAGGAGAGGGCCAGCCCGTCCTCGGCCCGCACCGTGGGCACGCCGACGATCTCGACCGGGATGGCCATGTCGGCCACCATCTTGCGAATGAGCGCCAGCTGCTGGTAATCCTTCTGGCCGAAGCAGGCCACGTCGGGTTGAACCAGGTTGAACAGCTTGGTGACGACGGTGCTGACACCGCGGAAGTGGCCAGGGCGCAGCGCTCCTTCCAGCAGGCTGGAGAGACCCGGCACCTCGACGAAGGTCTGGCTGGCCAGCCCGTGGGGATACATCAGCTCCGGGGTCGGGGTGAACACCAGATCCACGCCGGCGGCCTCGAGGGCGGCGCAATCCTGCTCCAGGGTGCGGGGATAGTTGGCGAGATCCTCGGCCTTGTCGAACTGCAAGGGGTTGACGAAGATGCTGACGACCACCTTCTCGCCGTGGCTGCGGGCCTCATCGACCAGGGTGAGATGGCCCTGGTGCAGATTGCCCATGGTGGGCACGAATGCGATGGCGCGGCTTTCGCGGCGCCACTGGCCGATCTGTTCACGCAGAGCGGCAGGATTATTCACAACCAACATCAACAGTTCACCTTCGGATAGGTCAAGGAAACAGGGATTGAAAGGACCCGAGTGGATGGCACGGGATAGTTCACGAGCAACATCATCAACAGTTCACCTTCGGATGGGTCAAGGAAACAGGGATTGAAAGGACCCGGGTGGATGGCACGGGATAGTTCACGAGCAACATCATCAGCGGTTCACCTTCGAATGGGTCAAAGAAACAGGGATTGCATGGGCCAGAGAGGAATGCGAAACGGGGGCCGAGCCCCCGTTGCCGTTCATGAGGCCAGTAATCAGTTGAAGCAGTGCTCGGGACCGGGGAAGGTACCCTCGCTCACCTGCTGCACATAGAGGCGGATGGCGGCGCGCATGTCACCGGTCTCGGCCAGGAAGTTCTTGGTGAACTTGGGCACATAGCCGGAGGTGATGCCAAAGGCGTCGTGCATCACCAGGATCTGGCCATCGGTGGCCGGGCCCGCGCCTATGCCGATGACAGGGATGCGCAGGGCCTTGCTGATGCGCTCGGCCAGGGCGACCGGCACGCATTCGAGCACCAGCAGCTGGATGCCAGCTGCCTGCAGCTCGAGGGCCTGGCGGTAAATCTCTTGGGCGTGGAACTCGTCGCGCCCCTGCACCTTGAAGCCGCCAAACACGTGGACGGATTGCGGGGTGAGGCCGAGGTGACCACAGACAGGCACGCCGTTGCGGGTGAGGTGGCGAATGCTCTCGCAGAGCCAGTCGCCCCCTTCCATCTTCACCATGCGGGCGCCGGCGGCCATCAGCCGGGCGGCGTTCTGGTAGGTCTGTTCGGGAGTGGCATAGCTCATGAACGGCATGTCGGTGACCACCAGCGCCTTGCTGGCGCCGCGTACCACGCAGCGGGTGTGATAGACCATCTCATCCATGCTGACGGCCAGGGTGTCGTCCCCTCCCTGCAGCACCATGCCGAGGGAATCACCGATGAGCAGCACCTGGGCACCTTCGTCGTCGAACAGTTTGGCGAAGGTGGCGTCATAGGCGGTGATGGCGGTGATTTTTTGTCCGTCCTGCTTCATCTTCTGCAGGTCGGTGATGGTGATCTTGCTCATTACGTTGCTCCTACTCGTCTACTCACCCGTGGCATCGGCAAGGATCTCGAGACCATTGCGCGGGCAGCGGGCAACCAGTTCGGTGAGCGGGGTGCCGCAGGGCAGCACCAGGGCGGGGGCGATTTCGGCAAGGGGCAGCAGGACGAACTCCCGCTCCTTCATGCCGTAGTGGGGAACGATCAGGCGTTCATGCTGGATGACTTGCTCGCCGTACAGCAGCAGATCCAGATCCAGGGTTCTTGGACCCCAACGCTCGTCCTTGCGCACACGTCCCTGTTCCCGCTCGATTTTCTGCAGTTGGTCCAGCAAAGCCAGGGGGCTGAGCCGGGTATGAAGCCGCACCACGGCATTGACGTAGTCGGGCTGATCCGCAGGGCCCATGGGGCGGCTGCCGTAAAGCTGCGAGACCTGTTGCAATGCGGATTCCGGCAGCCTGTCCAGGGCGGCGACGGCCTGTCTGGCCTGGGCAACGGGATTGCCCAGGTTGGATCCGATGGCAACGAAGACCTCGATCATCGGGTGGCCTTTATTCTGCCGCTTTCGGCTTGCGACGACGGGGGCGACGGCGGTTGCGGCTGTTGCTGCCACGTTTCTCACCGTCTCCGCGCGGCTCGGCCGCCGGGGCACGTTCACCGCTCGCCGGGCGGCGGGTTGCTTCCCGTTGCAGTTGCGGACGCACATCCGGGTTGGAGGCCACATAGCGCTCCCACCAGCTGGCCAGCTCGCCGAGGCCACGCTCGACCCGGTTGCGCAGCAACAGGAAGTCAAAGGCAGCGCGGAACTTCGGATGCTCCATGGCGCGCTCGGGGTGACGGCCCTGGCGACGGGTCAGGCGCTGTTGCAGGGCCCAGATGTCGCGCACATCCGTGGTGAAGCGGCGCGGCACGGCGATGATCCGCACCTGGGCATCCAGCACCTCGTTGATGGCCAGCATGAAGGCGTCGTGCCAGGGCAGGCCGCTCTCGTTTTCCAGCACCCGGGCACGGGCCTCGACGGCGCCCCACAGCAGGGTGGCATAGAGGAAGGCCGGGGTGACGCGCTTGTCTTCACGGACCCGGGTATCGGTGTCCATCAGCGCCAGCTCGATGAACTGCTCGTAGGGCGAGTTGCCGTTGGGCGTAAACAGGGCGGCGACCTGGGGGAACAGGGGCTGGAACAGCCCGTATTCGCGCAGCAGCTTGTAGGTGGCGAGACCGTCGCCGGCCAGGAACAGCTTGAGGGTCTCCTCGAACAGACGGGCGGCCGGAATGTCCTGCAGCAGCGGTGCCAGCTCCCGGATGGGGGCTGCGGTGCGCGGGCTGATGGTCATCTCCAGCTTGGCGGCGAAGCGCACGGCGCGCAGCATCCGCACCGGATCTTCCCGGTAGCGGGTCTCGGGGTCACCGATCAGCTCCAGCTTGCGCTCGGCGAGATCCTCGATGCCACCCTCGAAGTCATGCAGGGTGAAATCCTTGGCGCTGTAATAGAGGGCGTTGACGGTAAAGTCGCGACGTTCGGCATCTTCTTCGATGGTGCCGTAGACGTTGTCGCGCAGCAGCATGCCTTCATCCGACTGGGCCGACACGTGCTTGCTGGTATTGACCTGATGGTGGTGACCACGGAAGGTAGCCACTTCGATCACGTCACGACCAAAGACGATGTGGGCCAGGCGGAAACGACGGCCGATCAGGCGGCAGTTGCTGAACAAGGCCTTTATCTGCTCCGGCGTCGCATCGGTGGCGATGTCGAAATCCTTTGGCGTCTTCCCGAGCAGAATATCCCGGACGCCGCCACCCACCAGGTAGGCTTCGTAGCCACCCTTGTTCAGGCGGTAGAGCACCTTGAGCGCATTCTCGCTGATCTCTTTGCGCGAGATGGGGTGCTGGTCACGGCTCAAGGTTCGGCGTTGACCTGCGACACGGGCTGGAATGGGAGACTCTATCGACTGCTCGCCGTCTTCCTTGCCGAGCACCTTGCGGCAAAAGTTTGCGATCTGGGAAAAAATGGTACACCTCTTCATGACTTCAAATTGACGGGAGGCCAAAAAATAGCGGCCTATCATAGCTCAGGCCCGACCAAATGAGAAACGCTGCGGTCTGCTTCCCCGATTCGGGCCCGGTGACATAAATGACGCGGCGGCCTGCGTTTGCTCTGCGTGCCGGTTTACCTGGCCCCCAGCACTATCTTCTGCTGGCGGGGAACCCGGGCCAACTGCCAGTGGGCAATGCCCCAGGCGATGATCTCGTCGACGGTATTCTCTCTCAGGCAAGGCGGCGGGCACTGGCCGAGGAAAGTGAGGGCCTGCCACAGGGCGGGCCTGACATCATCCTGTGCCAGCGCCGGTGCGTGGTTCTGTTTCGACAGCTTGTTGCCATCCGCCAGCACCGCCAGCGGCAGGTGTACCCAGGCGGGGACGTCCGCACCCAGGGTCTGGTAGAGGGCAATCTGGCGCACCGTGGGCTCCAGCAGATCGGCGCCGCGCACTATCTCCGTGATGCCGCTGTCCATGTCATCCACCACCACCGCCAGGTTGTAGGCGTAGAGCCCGTCCCGGCGACGCACGATGAAGTCCTCCTCGGCGAGCGCCGCAGGCACCGCAATATGGCCCTGTAGCTGATCCTCGAAGTGGTAGACCGGATGGTGCTGGCGCAGGCGGGCGGCGCAGCCCTCTGCGGTCAGCCCCAGTGTGCGGCAGTGGCCGTTGTAGAAGCCGCCCGCCGCCATGATCTCGCGCCGGGTGCAGCGGCACCAGTAGAGATCTCCGGCCCGGTAGAGCCCCTCGATGATCTCGTCATAGCGCCCATGGCGCCGGCTCTGGTACATCACCTCTCCATCCCAGCCGAGGCCATGGGCCTCCAGAGTCTGGAGGATGAGCTCGCTGGCCCCGGCCATCTCCCGCGGTGGATCTATGTCCTCGATGCGCACCAGCCAGCGCCCCTGCTGCGATCTCGCCTGCAAGAAGCTGCCAAGGGCGGCGACCAGGGAGCCGAAGTGGAGCGGACCGGACGGGGAGGGGGCGAAGCGACCGACATGGGGGCGGAGAGGGGAGGAGGGGGTCATGGCCATGGAATTCGGGTAGACGATGCATTGAGGCTGCATTCTGGGATGGTCGTGGGAAAAGCTCAATAAAAAAGGGAGCCTGCGAGCTCCCTTTTTTTGTCCATGTCGATGG
>NZ_CDBZ01000073.1 GCF_000819985.1 Aeromonas media
ATCTGGGTGAACAGTTACGACAAGGCGGGCCTGGTCAATCTCAAGGTCGATGTCATCGCCAAGGAGGTCGGGACCGATCTGACCAGTACCGCGACCGATGACGACAGCATCCGCCTGAGCTACTTCAACGCCACCGAAGGGGAGCCGGGGGACCAGAACCGGACCTATGGCAGCGAGCACAATATCGTGGTGGGGGATCTGGATGGCAGCGTGGTGCTGCCGGGTCAGAACTACAACCTCGCCTTTATGGTCGACAGCTCCGGCAGTATCGGTGACGAGGCAATGAAGGTGATCCGCACACAACTGGAGAAGGTCTTTGACAGCCTCAAGATCAGCGCCGGGGCGGTCGGCGCTGGCAAGGTCAACGTCTTCCTGGTGGACTTCGATACGCTGGCCAACAAGTCAGTGAGCGTGAATCTCAATGACTCGGATGCGTTGACCAAGCTGAAGACGATCCTCGCGGACATGAATGGCAGCGAAGAAGACGGCGGCGGTACCAACTATGAAGATGTGTTCCAGACCACGGCCAACTGGTTCAACAGTTCAACCGCACAAGGTAATACGAATGCCAAGAACCTGACCTATTTCATTACCGATGGTAAGCCGACCTTCTATCTGGATAGTCAGGGAGGCAATCCGATCGTCAATGATAAGTTCTGGGATGATGATGTTCGTCTTAACACGGTGCTTAAGGGCAGCTATGTGGCGGGCAAAATCTATAACAATGATGGGAAGACCATCATTGATGCTCAGGGCAGGGTCTACTCCTACGACTGGCGGGGTACCCAGAGCACCATCGGTGCCATGAGACCAGATGGTAAAGGCGGTTACGTATACTGGTCTCTTGGCGGCAATGGGCGGGACTCCTCTGACACAACCATCACCAACTCGGTAGCCGGCTTCGGGCTGCTGACCGGCATGGGAGTGACCGTCGAGGCGATCGGACTGGGAGCGAATATCTCCTATAACGATCTCAAGTCCTACGACTCTGATGGTGTTATCAAGACAGGGGTCAATGCCTCCGATCTCGCCAATGCCATCCTGGGGACGCCGGTCAGCAACCTGCCCGGCGCTGACAGGCTGGATGGCGGTGCCGGCGACGACATACTGTTTGGCGACGCGGTACGCTTCACCGGCATCAGCGGGGAAGGGTATGCGGCCATCAAGCAGTATGTGGCCGGCAAGCTGGGCGCAGGGTCGGTGACCGATGCCCAGGTGCATTCCTACATCACGGATCATGCCAGCGAGTTCGATCAGTCGTCGGCCAATGACAAGGGTGACACCCTCTACGGTGGGGATGGCAATGACATCCTGTTCGGCCAGGGGGGCGATGACTTCCTGTTCGGCGGGGCTGGCAACGACATCCTGTTCGGTGGTGCCGGCAACGACACCCTGTACGGCGAGAGCGGCAACGATACTCTGTACGGTGGCAGCGGCAACGACACCCTGTTGGGCGGTATCGGCGACGATACCCTGAGCGGTGGTCTGGGCAATGACATCCTGGTCGGCGGGCTTGGCAATGACATCCTCAAGGGGGATGCGGGATCCGATACCTTCATCTGGCTTAAGGGGGATACCGAAGTCGGCAAGGTGGCCAAGGACTACATCGTCGACTTCAGCAAGTCGGAAGAGGACAAGCTGGATCTCAGCGATCTGCTCGACAGCGATGGTAACAAGAACGAGAGTTCCTTGAAGAGCCTGCTCTCGGTGTTCCAGGACAGCGAGGGGGTGCATCTGCAGGTCAAGGAGAGCGGTACTGCACCGGTAACCCAGGAGATAGTGCTTATGAACCACACCTTCGACACCCTGACGGGGGGGTCGGGGACTACGGCCAACCAGGTGATCGATTACATGTTAAATCCGAACAATCACATGCTGGATATCGACAAGTAACCCAGCCAGATGGACACAAAGCGGCAGAGCAATCTGCCGCTTTTTTTATGTGCGCGATTCGGTCAGTGAAGTGAGGAAAATAGGGACCAGGGACCAGCATGGAGAGGCTGGTCGTCGATCCTGTGTTGCGGGATAAAAGAAGGGCGCCGACTCGAATGAGGGGCGCCCGGGGGACTATGTCGACTGCATGTGTGCTCAGGGATCAGGCATTGACATGGGCCAGACGGGAATCGCGCTGAAAGCAGTTCACCAGCAGCAGCAGGGTGGTGACGCCGACGGTGCCGAGCACCAGCCAGGGCAACCAGGGCTGTCCCTGGGCATTGGCGTAGTCGTGCAGGGCGCCGCCACCGACGTAACCGGTCATGCCGCCCAGCGCCAGACCAAGGCGACTGAAGCCCATGTAGCTGCCGCGCGCCCCCGGCTGCGCCAGCTTGGTCATCAGCGTCTCCCGCGCCGGTTCCGCGATGACGATCCCCAGATAGAAGCAGGCAAGCAGCATGAATACCGTTGGCAAGGTGGTGGCAAAGGCTACCAGCCCGATGCCTGCCGTCATCAGCAATACCCCCGCCATCAACCGGCTCTCCAGCTTGAAGTGCCGTTCGCCATAGCGCGCCAACGGATAGAGCAGCGCCAGCGAAATGGCGGTCTCCAGGGTGTACATCCATCCCACCGCCGTGGTGCTGCCCGCCATCTGCTTGACCAGGATGGGGAAGATCAGCATCACCTGCACCCAGAGCGCGTAGTAGCCGCTCAGGATCAGTACCAGCCGGCAGAAGGCCTTGTCCGCCAGCACCTGGCCGAGGCCGGTCCGGATCGGGGTCGGCCGCAGGGAGAGCTTGTAGGGGGGCAGGATCAGCAGGTTGCACAGGGCCGCGCAGACAAACAGGCCGGCTCCCAGCAGGCAGACATATTCAAAATCGAAGTTCAGCAGCCAGCTGCCGAGCAGGGCGCCCATCACGGCGCCGGCGCTCTCCAGCATCATCAGCAGGGAGATGTAGCGGCCGCGCTCCCGCAGGCGGGTGAACTTGATCACCAGAGCGGCCCGGGGCGGATCGAACAGACAGCCGCCGAGTCCCGAGATGATGCAGGAGAGAATGAGTTCCAGCCCGCTCTGGGCATAGGCCAGGCTGGCAAAGCCCAGCGCCCGCAGCAACATGCCGCAGACGATGAGGGGGCGAGCCCCGAACTTGTCGGCGAGCGAGCCGCCGAAGACCCCCAGCCCCTGCTGGGTCAGCTGGCGCAGCCCCAGCGCCAGCCCGACCACACCGGCGGCCCAGCCAAGTTGATCCACGAAACGCAGGCTTATCATGGGCATCACCACGAAGAACCCCAGGATCACCAAGAGGGAATCCAATGCCAAGAACCACCGCCCCAACCGCCTCGCCCGCTCCACCATGACCCTTATACCCCTGCTTGCTTCGATGACATTATTTGTTGTGTACTCATTGTCCGAATGGCGCCGTCACCAAACAGAGCCAAGGGCGACGATAAGTCCCTGACTCGCTGGCGTTCTGCCATTTCATGACGATTGATGCTGCTATTCTGGTGGGGCGCCAGATATAGTGGTAGCCGACAACTGGCTATATTTCATATTGGATTTGGTTATGGCTGTGACACTCGATGATTTGCAATTGCTGCTGGACGTGGCCAACCGTGGCAGCTTCAGCAAGGTGGCGGCCATTCGCGGCTGGTCACAACCCATGGTCAGCCAGCGGATCGCCGTGCTGGAGCAGGAGCTGGGTCAGTCCCTGTTTCGTCGCCATCGGCGGGGGGCTACCCCGACCCCGGCCTGCGAGCAGTTTCTGCCTGCCGCGAGCGCAGCCCTGAGCGCCCTGGAGGGGGGGCGGTTGGCGATGCAGGGAGCGCCCGCCCTGCCACGTATCAAGCTTGCCTGTCTCCCTTCCCTGACCACGGCGGTATTCGGCCCCTTGCTGCTGGCCCTGGTGGATGAAGCTTTCGAGATCCGCTGCAACACGGATCACTCCGGCATCATCATGCAGGAGCTGCTGACCGGCGAGACCGACGTCGGCTTTATCCTCAAGTGTCCCGCCATCGCCGGTATCCAGCTCGAATTGCTCTATCGCTCTCCCATCATCGCCGTGGCCTGCGCTACCCACCCGCTGGCCGGTCGGCAGGGGTTGACCCTGCAGGACATTGCCAACGAGCGGCTGGCCCCCCAGCAGTGGGGCACCGGGTGTGACGAGCTGATCCTGCAGTTACGGCTGCTGCGCCAGGTGACGAGCCCGCTGCACGCCATCCAGCCAGCCAGTGCGGCGAGGGAGCTGGCATTGGAGCATGGCTTCATCACCCTGATGCCGGCGCTCGCCATTACCCGGGATCTGGAGTTCGGCCGCCTGGTGAGACTGGATGTGACGGATCTGCCGCCGGATCACTGGGATGTGATGATGGCCTGGCGTAGCGGCAAGCGGCCCAATCCCGCCAAGGAGCGGGTGTTGGAAGCGGCGCGCACCCTGGCCAGGCGCTGGTCAGGGAAGCCCGCATAAAAAAGCGCCGGACAAGTCCGGCGCTCTCCTTTATTCCCGTTCAGGCTCAGTAGCTGGCCTTGAGGGTCACCCCCGAGAAGGCGCTGAACCCGCTGAGCTGCACGTGCCAGGTGCCCGCTTTGGGGGCATTCAGGGTGCAGGTTTCGGTGTTGCCGCTCTTGTAGGGACGGCAGTCGTAGCTGGTGCTGGTCGGTGCCGAGCCAAACTTCACATAGAGATCAGCATCCCCGCTGCCACCGCTGCTGGCGACCACCAGTTGGCTCTTGCCGGCCGGCACCTCGATGGTGTAGCTCAGCTTGCCCCCCTTGGCGGCTGCGAGGCCGGTCACCGGCACGCCGTTTTGCAGCACAGTGCCGGCCGGTGGCGTGGCGCCGCAGCTGGCGTTGACGCCGACCGTGTTGAAGGCCGCCGCCACATCGGTCAGGCTGTAGCCCAGATCGGTAGCCGCCCTGGTCACGCCACAGGCGCCCTGATCGTAGGTGGTGTTGGCGCCCCAGTAGAGGCGGTTGGCCAGCACAAACACCTCGAACGCCTTGCGGGTATTCCAGCCGCCGGTGTTGGCCAGCAGGTAGAAGGCGCGGTTGTAGACCCCCGAGCTGTGGTGCACGTCGATACCGTCGTAGTAGTCGCTGGCATGGCCGATGGAGCTGCCATCCTGGGTCGGATCCTCGAAGTAGCGCAAGGAGCCGTTGCCCTTGAAGATCTGGGCCCCCACCAGCCAGTCGTTGCTGCCCTTCATGTAGTTCTCGGCCGCTTCACCCGCCATGTCGGAGAAGGCCTCGTTGATACCGCCCGACTGACCGGAGTAGACCAGGCCCGAGTTCTGTTCGGTGAAGCCGTGGCTCACCTCATGGGCCGCCACGTCCAGGCTCACCAGGGGGTAGAAGGTGGTGGCACCGTCACCGAAGGTCATCTGGCTGCCGTCCCAGAAGGCGTTCTCGTAGTTGCGGCTGTAGTGCACCCGCATCTTCAGTTTGAAGCTGAGCGGTGCCGTGTTGTACCAGTTGCGGTACATGTCGAACACCACGTTGCCGAAGTAGTGGGCATCGTTGAGCGGCGAGTAGGCGCCGTTGATCTCCTTGACCGTGTTCTCCGGGCAGGTGAACTGGTGCACTGCGCCCCCACTGGTGGCGTGATTGAGGTTGATGGTGTCCACGTTGCTGCTGCTCATGCGGCAGCTTTCATCCACCTTGAGGGGACCAAAATCGGCGCCATAGAAGTACTTGCCGGTCTTGAGGTTGCCGCCAGGGCCAGTGGCGTCCTGGTGATTGATCCCCTCCCAGCGCTTGAGCTCGCTGCCGCTTTGGGCATCTATCATCACGAAGGGACGGCTCGGCTCCTTGCTCGCAGCGAGCCAGGAGACCAGGTAGACCAGGCGGGCCTGACCGGTCTCATCTTGCATCACGAACAGCTTGACCTGCTCGTTGCTGCCCTTGGCTCCGGCGCGGGCTTTGAGGGCAGCATCGGCAGGGGAGAGGGTGGCGGTCGGGCCCGTCAGGTCGGCATCTATCTTGCGCAGCATGGTGCCGGACACCTGGTTGACCTGGCCCCCCAGGGCCTGATCGGCCACCAGCACCTGGCCCCACACCGGGATGCCTTGCCAGGTCTGCTCATAACGAACTCGCTGCTGGCCGTTGGGCAGCTTGACGACCCGTACCTGGCGAAACTCGCCATCCCCTGTGGCGAGGGCGCCTATCCTGGCGGCGCCGCTCACAGCGCCGGTCAGGTCTGAGACCTGGTTCACTTCCACCTGTTCTGCCGCCATGGCGGCGCTTCCCCAGCAGGCCAGTACCACGGCCAAATAGACTTTGTTCATCTCGTCTTTCCTTAGTCGATGAAGATTGCACGCCGGGTCCGTTGCCCGGCGCTCTTACACTAGTGCGGCGGTCTGAAATAACTGCCTGTCATATGTGACAGAGCAGCATAAAGGCGTAGCAGATCTGACTGTTGTCATCCTTGTCTGCTGAAATTCGTTATGAATGTGGTGACTTGTGCCAAGGGAAGGGCTGATTGCTGCAAGGCCCCAAAAAGTGCCCAAATGGGCACATCCATATGGGGATTGCCTGCCGGTGGCAGGCGCCGAAAGTCCTTGGCAAACAAGGGATTGATTGACTACATTGGCTCCCATGACGGCGGATGCCGGACCAAAGGCGGGGGAGGAGCAATGTTTTCATGGCAACTGGATGACGAGCTGGCGCTCCTGTTTCTGCAGCCCGACATGGCCAGCGAACTCTTTCGCCTCTGTCAGCGCAATCGCGACTATCTCTCCCAGTGGCTGCCCTGGGTGCCCCATATCCAGCAGCCCTCCGACAGCGCCACCTTCATTCGCCACGCCATCGAGAAATTTGCCCGAGGCGAGGGGCTGACCACCGCCATCGAGTATCAGGGGGAGGTGGTCGGTGTCATCGGTTACAACCAGATCGATCAGGGGCTGGCCAAGGTCAGCATCGGCTACTGGCTGGCGGAGCGCTGGCAGGGCAATGGCATCATCACCCGGGCCTGTCAGGCCCTGATCCATCACGCCTTCGAGGAGATGGGGATGGAGAAGGTGGAGATCAGCGCCGCGCTGGAGAACGAGCCCAGCCGGGCTGTGTGCGAGCGGCTCGGCATGCAGCAGGAGGGGATCACCCGGCGGGCGGAGCGGCTGGCTGACAGGGTGGTGGATCATGTCCACTATGGTCTGCTGCGAGATGACTGGCTCAGGCTGCGGGAAAGGGATCACTGATGGCGTGCCGGCCCAGCCCGGTCGCTGGCATCCTGCATGGCCAGTATGGGGAGGCACAGTGCTGACCCTGCCCCATATCACCACGGCCCTCACCCGGCTGACCGTTCTGCCCCCGGAGCGGGCCGAGCTGATGCTGGATTTCTACCGGCGCAACCGCACCCATCTGCAGCCTTGGGAGCCGAAACGCGACGAGAGCTTCTATACCCTGGGTCACTGGCAGGGGCGGCTGCGCGACGGTTATGGCCAGTTTTTCGACGGCAGCGCCGTGCAACTGGTGGCGCTCGATCCCAAAGGGGAGCGGGTGCTCGCCACCTGCAACTTCACCCACATCATGATGGGCATGTTCAAGGCATGCCATCTGGGTTATGCCATCGATCAGGATCATGAGGGGCAGGGGCTGATGCAGGAGGTGGTGGCCGCCGGCATCGACTACCTGTTTCGGGAGCGTGACCTGCACCGCATCATGGCAAGCTACATGCCGGTGAACCGGCGCAGTGGCACCCTGCTGGCGCGTCTCGGGTTCGAGCAGGAAGGCTATGCCCGGGACTACCTGATGATCAACGGCCGCTGGGAGGACCACGTCCTCACCGCGCTGCTCAATCCGGCTGGTTGAGGAGCATGTGGTTTTCCCGTACAGGGCCAATCCTCGCCAAGCCGTCGGCGCAGGCCGTCCCGGATCCTGGCTCCCCATGATTTGGCGGCTTTTTCACGGCAAGATCGCACTATCTGTATGCCTCTCATACCCCTGACCCCAAAAGCGTGTAAAATTGCGCCCTGAATTTTCCCGGCCAGCAGCAGCTGGTCGCGACTCCATACATGCAAGGCTGACATTGTGACAGAAGTAGATAGATTCGCGGACATTCGCCCCTATCGCGATGACGAAGTGCCGGCTGCCATCGAGCGGCTGATCCAGGATGACGAGTTTATCGGCGCCATCGCCAAATACCGTTTCGGTTCCCTGATGAGCTGGCTGGGCTGGGCCATTCGCCCGCTGATCCGCCAGTTCCTGCGCCACAAGTGGGCCAAGGTCAGCACCATCCATCAGGTGCAGATGGGGGTGACCCGTTACATGAGTCGCATGATAGCCACCTCCACCCAGGGGGTGAGCTTCTCCGGGCTCGAGCATCTGAAGAAGGAGCAGGGCTACCTGTTCGTCTCCAACCACAGGGACATCGCCATGGATCCGGCGTTCGTCAACTGGGGGCTGCACACCCATGGCTTCGATACGGTGCGCATCGCCATCGGTGACAACCTGCTGCGCAAGCCCTGTGCCACCGAGCTGATGAAGCTCAACAAGAGCTTCATCGTCAAGCGCTCCGCCAAGGGGCCGCGGGAGATGATGAAGGCCCTCGGCGAGCTGTCGGCCTACATAGGCCAGTCGGTCCACGAGGGGCACTCCATCTGGATCGCCCAGAAGGAAGGGCGCGCCAAGAACGGGGACGACAAGACGGATCCGGCCATCCTCAAGATGTTCTATGTGGACGGCAAGAAGCAGAAGATCGACTTCGTCGATTACATGCGCAGCCTCAACATAGTGCCGGTCAGCATCAGCTACGAGGTGGATCCCACCGACAAGGCCAAGGCGCGCGAGCTGTACGAGAAGTCGGTCAACGGCAGCTACGAGAAGGGCGAGTTCGAGGACATCGAGAGCATAGTCGCCGGCATCGTCGGCCAGAAGGGGCGGGTACATGTCTCCTTCGGCGCCCCCATCACAGAGGGCTTCAGCGATCCGGACGAACTGGCCGCGCTCATCGACAAGGCGATCTGGAGCAGCTATCGCCTCTTCCCGGGCAACTACCTGGCCGCAGATGTGCCCGGCAAGGCCAGCACCATAGAGCAGACAGCCTTCCTGACCCGTCAGTCGGAAGTGCCGGAAGAACACAAGGCCATCTGGCGTGCCATGTATGCCAAGCCGGTGGAGAACGCCAGCAAGGTTTGAATGACGCCGATTCGGTGAAAAAAACGGGAGCAGATGCTCCCGTTTTTGCGTCTGGTCAAAGTCGGTGGCAATGGACTAGTGAATAATATTGTTTCAACTGGTACGATCATTGGGTGAATGAGCGGGTAACTCTTGGCAAGGGGCGGGCGACTGTGCAACAGTGACCTGGCGCCAACAAGATGAACCAGGCGCTTTTCGAGTCTGCACGGATGGCAGACGACGCTGGATAAGGACCTTTAGGGGTCCTTTTTCATTGATGGACAAAGATAGACGGCAGATATACCTAAGGATGCGAACCCCATGATCACCGGCAGTCTGGATACCTTGCAACGCACCCCCTTGCCCGCGCCGCTGGCCCGCATCATGGCCGAGGTGGTGAAGAGCCTTGCCCACTGGCGTGAGGCGCCCCTTGGCAAGCAGGACATAGACGGCCTCAAGCTGTTTTGCCTGGTGAGCGAGGATCTGACCGAGCCGGTCGCGGATCGCCGCGGCGAGTTTCATGAGCAGTATCTGGATATCCAGCTGCTGCTGCGGGGGGAGGAGTGGATCGGCGTAGGGCCCCATGCCTATGTGAGCGACGGCGCCGATCATCCCCACCCCGATCTCTGGTTCGTCGATGACGACCAGACCAGTTATCTGGCGTTGCAGCCCGGCGACTTTGCCATCTTCTGGCCGGGAGAACTGCATCGCCCTCTCTGTACCCTGACTACCCCAGGCTTGGTGAAGAAGCTGGTTGTCAAGGTTCACCAGTCGCTGCTGACCTCGGTCTGAGCCGCAGCGCCGGGTGCCCGGGCACCCGCCAGGACAGGGCCGCGTCGAATGGGCGCTGGCCTGTCCCGCATTGACGATTCGATGAGTGTGCGAGCCTCGGGGTCTGCACCAGAGAGTTTGAGAAAGATGAGCGCGCCAGACCATGGGTCGGCGCCAGAAAGTTTGAAAGGATAAGCGCGCCAGGCCCAGAGTTGGCGGTCGGCGTTAGAGAGTTTGAAAGGATAAGCGCGCCTGGACCAGAGTTGGCGGTCGGCGCCAGAGAGTTTGAGAATGATGAGCGCGCCAGACTATGGGTCGGCGCCAGATAGTTTGAAAGGATAAGCGCGCCAGACTATGGGTCGGCGCCAAAGAGTTTGAAAGGATAAGCGCGCCTGGCCCAGAGTTGGCGGTCGGCGCCAGACAGTTTGAAAAATTGGGCGCACTTTCCTGCGACCATAACGCCCCCGGCAGGGGAATCCCATCCATGTTGGATGACACGACACTGTCGGCATAAAGCCGAAGCACAGGAAGATGTAGAACATGAGCAAGTTGGTATTGATCCTTAACTGCGGTAGCTCTTCCCTGAAATTTGCCGTAATGGACGCCGAAACAGGTGAGGACATGCTGTCCGGCCTGGCCGAATGCTTCAATCTGGATGACGCACGTATCAAATGGAAACTCCACGGAGTCAAGGGCGAAGCCATGCTGGGCGCCGGTGCCGCGCACCAGGCCGCCCTTGACCACATAGTGGGCCACATCCTGCCCCAGGATCCGACACTCGCCGAGCAGCTGGTCGCCATCGGCCATCGCATCGTGCACGGTGGCGAGCAGTTCTCCCGCTCCGTTCGCATCGATGATGGCGTGATCGCCGGCATCGAGGCCGCCATTCCGTTCGCCCCCCTGCACAACCCGGCGCACCTCATCGGCATCCGTGCCGCCCTCAAGGTCTTCCCGGCCCTGGCCGAGAAAAACGTGGCCGTGTTCGACACCGCCTTCCACCAGACCTTGCCGCAGGAAGCCTACCTCTACGCGCTGCCCTACAAGCTCTACCAGGAGAACGGCATCCGTCGTTATGGCGCCCACGGCACCTCCCACCGCTTCATCGCCGAAGAGACCGCCAAGGCGCTGGGCAAGCCGCTGTCCGAGCTCAACATCATCAACTGCCACCTGGGCAACGGTGCCTCCGTCTGCGCCATCAAGAACGGCGAGTCCGTCGATACCTCCATGGGTTTGACTCCGCTGGAAGGGCTGGCGATGGGCACCCGCTCCGGCGACATCGACCCCGCCGTGGTCTTCTTCATGCACGACCAGCTCGGCTACAGCGTGGACGAGATCAACCATGTGCTGACCCGCGAGTCCGGTCTGCTGGGGATGACAGAGGTGAGCAGCGACTGCCGCTATGTCACCACCAACTACGCCACCGACGCGGGCGCCAAGCGGGCGCTGGATGTGTTCACTTACAGAGTTGCCAAGTATGTCGGTGCCTATGCCGCCGCCATGGACGGTCGCCTGGACGCCCTGGTGTTCACCGGTGGGATCGGCGAGAACGCCGCCATGGTGCGTGAGATGGTGCTGGCGCGGCTGGCCCTGTTCGGCTTCAAGGTCGATAAAGAGGCCAACAACGCCGCCGTGCTGGGCGGTGAAGGCCCCATCACGGCCGAAGGCAGCCGCCTGGCCCTGGTGATGCCCACCAACGAAGAGCTGGTCATCGCCCGCGATGCCCTGAGCCTGGTCGGCTAAGGCCCCCTCGCACCGAAACAACGCCCGGCCTGTGCCGGGCGTTGTCGTTTCAGCGGCACATTGAGCAAGCTGTCATTTGACATGAGGGGCCAGATACGTACCCTGACGGCAGTTTCACGTCGCAGAGGTAGAGATGAAGGAGATATTTTTCAACTGGTTGTCCGGTCTCGGGGTGGAGGTCACCGCCATGATGGCGCTGGTGATCGCCCTGAGCTTCATCGTGCTGACCGCGTTGGCACTGCACCTGGTGCTGCACCGCATCCTGCTGGTGCGCCTGGTGGGGCTGCTCGGCAAGACCAAGCAGGTGTGGCTGCCGCCCCAGTTGCAGCAGCGGCTCTTCTACCGGCTCGCCCTGGTACTGCAAGGGGCCGTGCTGCTCGGTCAGGCGGAGATCTGGCTGCCCAAGGCATCCGACAGCCTGCAGCTTATCGAGATGCTGGCCCAGCTCTGGATCCTGCTGTTCCTGCTGCTTGCCCTGTTCGCCCTGCTCGACTGTCTGCTGTCGGTGAGCCGCTATACCCGGCTCGGACGGGACCTGCCCCTGCGCGGCATCTTCCAGGGGGTGAAACTGGTGGCCAGCATACTGGTCGGCATCCTGATGATAGCCCTGCTGCTCGGCAAGTCGCCGCTCTTCCTGTTCAGCGGCCTGGGGGCCATGACTGCGGTGCTGATGTTGGTGTTCAAGGACCCCATCCTCGGTCTGGTGGCCGGGATCCAGCTCTCCGCCAACCGCATGCTGAGCGTCGGTGACTGGCTGCAAATGGACAAGTACGGCGCCGATGGCGAGGTGACCGACATTGGCCTCACCACGGTCAAGGTGTCGAACTGGGACAAGACCATCACCACCATTCCCACCTATGCCCTCATCTCCGATTCCTTCAAGAACTGGCAGGGGATGACGGAATCCGGTGGCCGGCGCATCAAGCGCAGCGTCAACATCGACATGACCAGCGTGCGCTTCCTGACCGCCGAGGAGCAGCTGACACTCAAGCAGGCCAAATTGCTGGCCCCCTATCTGAGCCGCAAGGAGCAGGAGCTGAGCAGCTACAACCAGCAGCTCAGCGACGCCATCAGTTGCCCCATCAATGGCCGTCACCTCACCAACCTCGGCACCCTGCGCGCCTACCTGGATGCCTATTTGCACGCCCATTCCGGTATTCGCAAGGACATGACCCTGATGGTGCGCCAGCTGGCACCGACCTCCGACGGCCTGCCCCTGGAGATCTACTGCTTCACGGCGACCACCGCCTGGGCCGATTACGAAGGGATCCAGGCCGATATTTTCGACCACATATTCGCCATTATCGGGCAATTTCATCTGCGATTGCATCAATCGCCAACCGGTTATGACATGCATGCCTGGAAGAACGGGTGATTTGATCCTTGTTACAGGATGAGGCCAGGGGAAAACGCCATATTAATCATCGACCCGTCACCACGTGTCGGTTGAAATTTGCGGTGCAGAGGAGAAAAATGGCGGCCTTCTCTTCGCCCCGGGCGCGCAAGCCCCGGCCTGGCCAGAGTCCTGAATCACCCCAATATCACAGGAAAGTTATGAAGCTCCTCCACAACACGGCTGCTGCACTGTGCTGCAGCCTGCTCCTGACCGCCACGCCCGTGCTTGCCGTCGAATATGCCCTGCCTGCGGCCAACAGCCGCCTGGTGGGCGAGAACCTGGAATACGTGGTGCCGGCCGAAGAGGCAGGCCAGCCCCTGGAAGCGGCTGCGGCCAAGTTCCAGCTGGGATTGACCAACATGCTGGAAGCGAACCCCAAGGCGGATCCCCTGTTGCTGCAGGCGGGTGAGAAGCTGGTCGTGCCGCACCAGCTGATCCTGCCGGATGCCCCCCGCGAGGGCATAGTGCTGAACGTCGCCGAGATGCGCCTCTATTACTACCCGAAGGGCAAGAAGGTAGTGGAAGTGCTGCCGATCGGCATCGGCCAGCTCGGCACCGACACCCCGGAAGACTGGGTGACCAGCGTGCAGCGCAAGAAGGCGGGCCCGACCTGGACCCCGACCGCCAAGATGCATGCCGAATACGCCGCCCGCGGCGAGACCCTGCCTGCGGTCTGGCCGGCTGGGCCGGACAACCCCATGGGGCTGTTTGCGCTCTACATCGGCAAGATGTACGCCATCCACGGCACCAATGCCCAGTTCGGCATCGGTCTGCGGGTGAGCCACGGTTGTGTGCGCCTGCGTAACGACGACATCGAGTATCTGTTCAAGCAGGTACCGGTCGGCACCCGCGTCCAGTTCGTGAACCAGCCGATCAAGGCCTCGGTCGAGCCGGATGGCAGCCGCTACCTGGAAGTGCACCAGCCGCTCTCCCGCAGCCAGGAGGAGTTCAACTCCAGCCTGCCGGCACCCTTGCCCATGTCCACTGCGGTGACCCGCTTCATCGCCCACGCCGACAGCGATTCCCAGTTGGTCAAGCAGGCTCTGGAACAGCGCAGCGGCATGCCCATCGCCATCAACCGCTGATCCGGTTGCCCTCGATATCGAGCCCCGGCCAAGGTCGGGGCTTTTTTATGATGCAGGGGAGGGGATCCCACGGATAAGTCTTTGCACCGCCGGGATATAATCCGGCCTAACCGCTCTTGATTGGTTACTTGATTAGGTGTGAAACGTTTTCTCTGTGTTTTTTATTTGTTAAAAGTGGTTGTGATCAGGCGATCTGCTGATTACTCTAGGCCGGTTTTTTTAAGGAAGAGTTCGTCGCAAGAACGAACACAGACGTCACATAACGGAGTTTTGAATGACAGCTAGCACCCCAATGCTCATCACCTTTTTGGTGTACATCCTCGGGATGGTGTTGATCGGCTTCATCGCCTATCGCGCCACCCAAAACTTTGACGACTACATTCTCGGCGGCCGCCGCATGGGGAGCTGGGTCACCGCCCTCTCCGCCGGGGCCTCCGACATGAGCGGCTGGCTCCTGATGGGCCTGCCGGGCGCCGTCTTCATCGGCGGCATCTCCGAGAGCTGGATCGCCATCGGCCTCACCATAGGTGCCTACTTCAACTGGCGCTGGGTAGCCGGTCGGCTGCGGGTTCACACCGAGAAGAACCGCAACGCCCTGACCCTGCCGGACTACTTCACCTACCGTTTCGAGGACAAGAGCCGGGTGCTGCGCATCCTCTCCGCCCTGGTGATCCTGCTGTTCTTCACCATCTACTGCGCCTCCGGCGTGGTGGCCGGTGCCCGCCTGTTCGAGAGCACCTTCGGCATGAGCTATGACACCGCCCTCTGGGTCGGTGCCGCGGCCACCATCACCTACACCTTCTTCGGCGGCTTCCTCGCGGTGAGCTGGACAGATACGGTGCAGGCGACCCTGATGATCTTCGCCCTGATCCTCACCCCGGTATTCGTCATCATCGCCGTCGGCGGCATCGACACCGCCATGGTGCAGGTAGCGGCACAGAACGCCAGCAACCTCGACATGTTCAAGAACCTGGACTTCATCGCCATCATCTCGCTGATGGCCTGGGGCCTGGGCTACTTCGGCCAGCCCCACATACTGGCGCGCTTCATGGCGGCGGACTCCCACCACTCCATGGTCAATGCCCGCCGTATCAGCATGACCTGGATGGTGTTCTGCCTCGGCGGCGCCGTGGCCATCGGCTTCTTCGGCCTCTCCTACTTCTCCACCTTCACCGAGCAGGCCGCCGGCGTCACCGGCAACCCGGAGCGGGTCTTCATCGAGCTCTCCAAGATACTGTTCAACCCCTGGATTGCCGGCGTGCTGCTCTCCGCCATTCTGGCGGCGGTGATGAGCACCCTGAGCTGTCAGCTGCTGGTCTGCTCCAGCGCCATCACCGAGGATCTCTACAAGCCCTTCCTGCGCAAGAACGCCTCCCAGAAAGAGCTGGTGTGGGTCGGCCGTGCCATGGTGCTGCTGATCGCCGTGGTGGCCATCGCTGTCGCCGTGAACCCGGAGAACCGGGTACTGGGGCTGGTGAGCTACGCCTGGGCTGGCTTCGGTGCCGCCTTCGGTCCTGTGGTACTGCTCTCCGTGCTCTGGTCGCGCATGACCCGCAACGGCGCCCTGGCAGGCATGCTGACCGGTGCCATGACCGTCATCGTCTGGAAGCAGTTCGGCTGGCTGGGTCTGTATGAAATCATCCCGGGCTTCGTCTTCGCCACCCTGGCCATAGTGCTGTTCAGCCTGCTGGGCAAGGCCCCCTCCAAGGCCATGCTGGATCGCTTTGCCGATGCCGAGCGGGAGTTTCAGACCCCCATGGCCGAGGCGATCGCGGTGAAATAACCCCGGTGACCGCCAACAAAAAGCCCCGCAAATGCGGGGCTTTTTTCATGGCGAGGCGGGCTTATTGGCCGCTGACCCGGCACTGCCGGGCGGCTTGGTCATAACGCTCCAGCCTGGCTTCGTTCCCCTTGGTCAGCAGCGTGAGATTCTGCCCCTCGTAACGGGCGCCGCTGGCGCTGGGGGCTTCAAAGGCGAGCACCTGCGACTGCTGCGCCCCCTCGCTCAGGTTGATAACGGCAGCGGGCCGCTTGGCCTCGTTATAGAAGTAGGTCGAGAGCCGGATCCCGCCGTCGCACTGGTAGTCGACCGGGCTTGGCACCCTCAGCTGGGCCCCCTTTATCTGCAGCTCTGTGATGCGTAACTGGTAGCTCTCCTCCACGCATTGGCGCGAGTCGCTCTCTTTCCAGCACTCGTTGCGCCCCTTGATCCAGCCGCGCTGCATCGCCTTCTCCGTCTTCTGCTGCTCCGCCGACAGCTGGTTCATCGCCTTGGGGTAGAGGGCAGCAAGCTCGTTATCCAGCGCCGCCAGCCCGGCGTCCTGGCAGACAAGCTGCTCGGCCGCGCTGTGGGCCTTGGTGCAGTCAAAGGAAGGGGTGGCGGCACTGGCCAGCAGCGGCATCAAGGCGAGGGTGCCCAGCAACATCTTGGTCATCGAAAAGGCTCCAGCAAGAGGGGATTCCCGCTTACTACAGCACAAGGGCGCCGGGCCGCCGAGGACTTTTTCACCCCAGGCTCCCTTGCCCGCCCCTTTGGGCAGCGCTGCCGACAACCCTGGTCAGGGTCGCCGACGCCCTGGCTCAGGGTCGTCGCCGCGCCAACTGCTGCGCATCCTGGCGAGCGGCGGCCCCGGCTTGCGTGAGCCAGCGCTGGCGCGCCTTTTCATCCGAGGTGTGGACGGGCCCCAGATGCTGGCGGTGGGTCAGCTGGATGCCGCAGAGCCCCAGCACCGGCTTGGCGAGGGTGCGCTCGACGGGGGAGCCCAGCCACCAGCGGTAGTACCAGACAGGGCTGTCCATGGTGAGCAGCAGGCGCGCCGTCTTGCCGGCGAGCAGGCGCTCGGGAAGCGCCTTGCCCTTCTGATAGCGAAAGGCAAATCCCGAGAGCAGCGTTCTGTCCAGCAACCCCTTGAGCCGGGCCGGCAGGTGGCCCCACCAGAGGGGGGCCACGATCACCAGATGGTGAGCCTGCTTCAGGCTCTGCTGCAATACCTGCAGATCGGGCTCGAGGGGCTGCGCCTCGTCATAGCCATGGTGCAGATCCGGTTCGAAGGCGAGCTCCCCCACGTGATGCAGGGTGACCTCTGCGCCGCCCTCCTCGGCGCTGCGGGCGTACTCCCGGGCCAGGGCATGGCAAAGGCTGTCGGGTTTGGGGTTGCCGTTGATGATAAGCAGCTTGGGTGTCATGGCGTGGCTCCTGATGAAGTGAGCCCCCATTACACCCCTTGTCCCATGGGACAGAGTCAAGCCACCTTGTGCACCTGCCCTGCATCCCTCTGATGAAGCTGCGATTCGGGGTCGTGTGGGACGGGTGCGCCATAGCGGCAGGGGTGCAGCGCCAGCAGGGCGGCGCACTGGGTCAGGGATTGATGCTGGCGTTGCAGCTTGGCGATCTCCGCCTCGATCTGCGCCAGCTTGCCCGCGATAAGCTGCTCCACCTTCTGCCAAGGGAAGTGGTCGAGGCTGGTGACGTCCGCGAGCAGGGGAACCAGCTCCCCGAGCTTGCAGCCAAGCCGCTGGGCCTCGCGGATAAAGCCGACCCACTCCAGATCCTCTGCCCGGTAGACGCGATACTTGCCGCGCCGTCTGGGCTCGGGCAGCAGCCCGAGCTGCTCGTAGAGACGGACTGCCTTTGGAGTGGTGCCCGCCAGCCGGGCAAATTCGCCGATATACATGGTGCTGCTCGCAAAGGGGGTGTGAAAGGTGCTCACTATAGGCTAGCGGCAGGGGGGATAAAATCCCCATGGCGGATAGGGCTGTAGAATCAGCGCATTGCACTGTGGCAGCAAGTGTCTGGATGCGGCTTAGCCCTATAGGATGTGAGAGGGTGTCCCAGATTTTTTGTGCTCGCCTCGCCAAAGTGGCGCAGGGTGGGGGCATAGATGGCGTAGTCGGGTGAGAGTTGCTCGATATATTCGAGCCAGAGGTATGATTGGCCAGCGCGCAATGGATCAGCTGCAGCGGCTCGCAAGGCGATCTTCCGATCCTTGCTTATATCTTGGCTGGGTTATACGCGATAGTCGGAATACGCTTCGCTATTCGAACCTTGTATCTTACTTGCGTGATGATTAGCTCTCATCACATGAGGCTGAGGAAGCCAGATTCGAACCTTAGGAAGGTGCGAATAAGCGGGGAAATTCTTCTCGGCTGACTCAGTCATTTCATTTCTTCATGTTTGAGCCGATTTTTTCTCCCGTAAATGCCTTGAATCAGCCTATTTAGACCGTTTCTTCGCCATTTAAGGCGTTAT
>NZ_CDBZ01000074.1 GCF_000819985.1 Aeromonas media
TAGGCTGATTCAAGGCATTTACGGGAGAAAAAACGGCTCAAACATGAAGAAATGAAATGACTGAGTCAGCCGAGAAGAATTTCCCCGCTTATTCGCACCTTCCCTAAGTCACATTTTGTTGCCTGTTGCCAAGATTTTCCTTGGGCAGTCATAAACCGAATGAAGATGGAGACCTGATTGGCGTATGTCTTCCAAGTCTGAATACTCGCACGTTGAGGACAGAGTAGGTATTTACAAAAACCATCGAGTATCTGGTCTGGCAGGCCATTGTCATCTAAAAAAAAGGGCCGACCATTTGGAATCATGTTTGTCTTAAGAAGAGCCCTGAACTTGGTTCTTTCTACTGGGGGCAGCTGATCAAAGACGCCCTTATCAAAGTAAAACAGTTCAGCCATCGCTCAGCTCCAGATGATGAGACTATTGAGACATTCTATCCATGCGGCTTATAAATTCATGTGAACCATTGAAAGGACAATATTCTCTACTATGCAACGAATGAGACAGCTTCATTAATGACGTATAACGACCAGGTTGCCCAGCACGATGCCGTGCTTATGACCCAGGCCGGAGCGGGGCAAGATGGTGGCGCACAGACCCGGATCCTGAATGTGGATGGCGAGCCCGGTCGGCACTAGCGTGGTGTCGCCCGGCGCCAGCGTGATCGGTGCATCCAGCAGGGCGCGCAGATCCATACCGGCGGAACCCGGGGTGGCGTAGGCAGGCAGCGGGAATTCTGTGCCGATGCGGGCATCCAGGATTTTCAGTTCAATTTGTGTGTTCATAAATCGTTTTTCAGTTGGATCGCCAGGGGCGATCGAGTGGTTCAGCGAGTGCTTGTGTGGGCACTCGCATGTTCAATACGATCCGTGTCGCCACGACGCTTTCGTCTGTGGAAATGGCCCAGGGCTCAGGGTCGATAATGGCGTGCAATCAGGGCCACAAGGTGACGAGCCAGCGTCAGCTTATCGGCCAGGGGCAGGGCAGCTTGACCCCCTTGCCAGAAGACGGTCAGGGCATTGTCATCGGCGTTGAAGCCTTGACCTGCACGGGACACGTCGTTGGCGGCGATCATATCCAGCCGCTTACGTCGCAGTTTGTCGAGGGCGTATTGTTCCACATCCACAGTTTCGGCGGCAAATCCGACGGTGAAGGGTTTGTCTGACAAGGCTCCCACGGCGGCGATGATGTCGGGATTCTTGACCAGGGTCAGCGTCATCTGGTCGTTGTCGCCGGTCTTCTTGATCTTCTGGCTGGCGACCTGGGCAGGGCGATAGTCCGCCACGGCGGCGCAGCCGATAAAGAGATCGCAGTCACCGATCCTGCTCATCACCGCCTTATGCATCTGCAGGGCGCTCTCCACGTCGACCCGCTCAACTCCCTGGGGGGCGGCAAGGGCGACCGGGCCGCTCACCAGGGTCACCTCGGCACCCGCCTCACGGGCGGCGCGAGCGATGGCGTAACCCATCTTACCTGAGCTGTGGTTGCTGATGTAGCGCACCGGATCCAGCGCCTCGCGGGTCGGCCCTGCGGTGAGCAGCAGTTTGACCCCCGCCAGCAATGGCTCGGCAGTCAGCTGCTGGCAGCAGCGCTCCACCAGTTCGAGGGGATCCAGCATCCGGCCCGGGCCCACGTCGCCGCAGGCCTGGCTGCCGGAGTCCGGCCCCCACAGCAGGATGCCACGGCTGGCCAGGGTATCGAGATTGGCCTGGGTGGCGGCGTTGCGGAACATCTGCTGGTTCATGGCCGGAGCCAGTGCGACGGTTGCCGGGGTGGCCAGGCAGAGGGTGGTCAGCAGTTCATCCGCCATGCCGGCGGCCAGGCGCGCCATCAGGTTGGCGCTGGCGGGCGTGATCAGCACCAGATCGGCCCACTTTGCCAGCTCGATGTGGCCCATGCCCGCCTCGGCGGCCGGGTCCAGCAGGCTGTCGGCGACCGGGTGGCCGGAGACGGCCTGCAGGGTCAGGGGAGTGATGAACTCCTTGGCGGAGCGGGTCATCACCACCCGCACCTCGGCCCCCTGATCTTTCAGACGGCGTACCAGCTCGGCACTCTTGTAGGCGGCGATCCCGCCACTGACACCCAACAGGATGCGTTTATCGGCCAATCTCATCTGCTGCTTCTCTTTCGGCTCACTCTGACTGGTCGGCTAAGATAGCACAGGCGATGGACGACGACAGAGGCTGACATGGGGGAGTTGTGGTCGGGCTCCCGCGATTTTTTGCTATGTTTTCTCTCAATAGCCATGGGGGAGAGACAAATGAGCATCAAGGAGTGGCCGGAAGATGAGCGCCCCCGAGAGAAGTTGTTGCGCCGTGGAGCTGGGGTGCTGTCCGATGCGGAATTGCTGGCGATCTTCCTGCGCACCGGGGTCAGCGGCCTGAGTGCGGTGGATCTTTCCCGCCAGCTATTGCAGCAGTTCGGATCCCTGCGGGCATTGCTCGGTGCCGAGCAACAGGCTTTTTGCGGCGCTCACGGGTTGGGGCCGGCCAAATATGCCCAGTTGCAGGCGGTGCTGGAGATGGGCAGACGGCATCTTGCCGAGCAGTTGCAACGGGGGGAGGCCCTCACGTCCCCCCAGCTGACCCGGGAGTATTTGCAGGCTCAACTACGGGACAGGCCGCGGGAGGTGTTTGCGCTGTTATTGCTCGATAACCAGCACAGAGTGATTCAATTTGTTGAACTTTTCTACGGCACCCTGGATTCGGCGAGCGTCTGGCCCAGGGAAATCGTGCAGATCGCGCTCAAACATAATGCAGCCGCCGTGATTCTGGCGCATAATCACCCGTCCGGCGTAGCCGAGCCCAGTCGGGCCGACCGCCAGATCACGGATCGGATCCTGGCCGCCCTGGCCTTGGTCGATATCAGAGTGCTGGATCACTTGGTGATCGGTGACGGCATCACGGTTTCTTTCGCAGAGCGTGGTTGGTTATGACTGGGCTCTGGCACTGTATTAGTTGATCTTTGATCACGGATGCTGTATAAAATGCCGCCTTCTGTTTGCCCCGCAATCGAAGGCCAGCGGGGCAGATATTTGCTCGAGCAATGAAGTAAGATTTGGAGAGACTGACATGTCTAGAGTATGCCAAGTAACCGGCAAGCGCCCGGCAGTTGGTAACAACCGTTCGCACGCTAACAACGCTACCAAGCGTCGTTTCCTGCCGAACCTGCACACTCACCGTTTTTGGGTTGAGAGTGAAAAACGCTTCGTAAGCCTGCGCGTATCCGCAAAAGGCATGCGTATCATCGACAAGCGCGGCGTTGAAGTGGTTCTGGCTGAACTGCGTGCCAGCGGCGTTAAGGTATAAGGAATTAGATCATGGCTAAAGGTATTCGCGATAAGATTCGCCTGAACTCCAGCGCCGGTACTGGTCACTTCTATACCACTACCAAGAACAAGCGCACCATGCCCGAAAAAATGGAGATCAAGAAATTTGATCCCGTTATTCGTCAGCATGTGATCTACAAGGAAGGCAAAATCAAGTAATCACTTGATGCTGCATTCCCAAAAAACCCGGCTTAGTGCCGGGTTTTTTTATGGATGGAATTCAGTACACTGCCGCTTCAAAGGGAGGCTTGCCATGTTCAAATTGAGCCGTAAAGGCTGGAATAATGTGATCATAGTGGTGGTGCTGATAGTGATCACCCTGCTGCACCGGCTGGAGCAAGCCCAGCAGGAGAACAGCGCCCAGCGGTCCCGTCCCCTGCTGCCCGAGTCTGCCGTGGTGTTGACCTGGCAGGGGCCGAGCTGGCAGATAGAGCGGATCGGCCAGGGTTGGCGCAGCGGGCCGGATCTGGGGCTCAGCAGCGCCCAGCTGGCCGCCCGCATCGAGACATGGCAAGGCTGGCTGTTGCCCCCGGGCGGGGCCGTGCGCGGCACCCCTGTCACCCTCAAGATATGGGTCGCCGGCCAGAGCGATCCGGTGGAAGTCGGGCTCTATCAGGATGACGGCAAGTTTGCCGCCCTGCTACCCCCCTCGACCTGGCTCACCCTGAGCCAGGAGCAGTACCGCGACCTGTTGCGTCCCACCCCCTGAACCCTGCCGTGAGCGAGAGGCCTGTCTATGCCTGAATTACCGGAAGTCGAAGTCAGCCGCCAGGGGATCTCTCCCTGGCTCACCGGCATCAAGGTGACCCGAGTGGTGGTCAGGGATGGCCGGCTGCGCTGGCCCGTGCCTGGCGAGATCCAGGAGCTGGTGGATCTCGTCATCCACAGGGTCAGCCGCCGCGCCAAGTACCTGCTGCTGGAGACCGATTTTGGCACCGCCATCCTGCACCTTGGCATGTCCGGCAGCCTGCGGGTGCTGGACATAGGCACCCCGGCCGAGAAGCACGATCACGTGGACATCGAGCTCGCCAACGGCAAGCTGCTGCGGCTCAACGATCCGCGCCGTTTCGGTGCCCTGCTGTGGACCCGCGAACCCGCCGAGGCGCACGCCCTGCTCGCCAAGCTGGGGCCTGAGCCGCTCACCGACGCCTTCAGCGCCGACTATCTGCGGGGGCGAGCCAAGGGGCGCAGCACCGCCATCAAGCAGTTCCTGATGGACAACCAGGTGGTGGTCGGGGTGGGCAACATCTACGCCAACGAGGCGCTCTATGCCGCCGGCATTCACCCCAAGCGGGCGGCGGGCAACATCAGCGGCGAGCGGTTGGGGACCCTGGTGGCAGAGATCAAGCGGGTGCTGGCCGAGGCCATTCGCCAGGGAGGCACCACCCTCAAGGATTTCACCAGTGCCGACGGCAAGCCGGGCTATTTCGTGCAGCAGTTGCAGGTCTATGGCCGGGGCGGCCAGCCCTGTTTCCACTGCCATACCCTGCTGACCGAGGTGAGGATGGGCCAGAGAACCACTGTGTTCTGCTCCCACTGCCAACGCTGAATTACCGTTTTTTGGGCCATATCCTGCCAAGTTGTAAGAGAGTATTGCCAGTCTGTTGATGCCGCTTTCGTCCATGACTACTATCTCGCCAGTTCAGGCTGCGAGGTAATAAAAATGACAGCAGAATCAATAGACTGGGATCATTTATCCCGGCAGGGGCACTATTGCGCCCAGAAAATGGCCCGCTTCCTTTATCCCGATGACAGCGCCCGCAAGACCTTCAATCGCGGCAAGTTCGTGCTGCGCAGTCTGCTCTACCGGTCGCAGTTGAACCGGGTGTTCGAGCTGTTTCAGACAGAACCCCTGAGGGCCCTGCCTGCCCACTATCCCGAGCTGCTCGACAAGCCGATGCGGCCCTATCGCTTCGCCTGTTCGACCGTGAACCAGCGAGTCAGGATGGTAGAGGATCACTACCGGCTGATGCTGGCCCGTTATCCGGATCTCATCGACCCGCTCTATCTGGGGGAAGGGATCGAACTCGGCCGTTACCCCGAGGGTGGCTGTCGCCTGGTGCTGCGCCACGACGGCACCTTCCGCCGGGAGGCCGAACTGGCCCTCTCCATCGTCAACGATCAGGGGGAACGGCTCTACAGCTGCGCCTTCTCGCTGGCGGGCAGCGAGCATGAGCTGGCGCTGGTGATAGGCTCGGTGCAGGGGCCCGAGCCCGGTGTCGAGCAGCCCCAGGAGCAGGTACGGGCCCTGACCAAGGCGGGCCATGGCCTGAGACCCAAGTCGCTGGTGGTGATGCTGGTGATGGCGCTGGCCGCGGCCATGGGGGCCAGCCGTGTCTCGGCCGTGCGAATGAAGGCGCACATCTTCCAGGCCAGACGCTACAGCAAGAAGAAAAAAGCCTGCCTGCAGGCGGATTATGACGAGCTGTGGCAGGAGTTCGGTGCCTTGGATCAGGATGCCAACTTCGTGCGGTTGCAACCCGTGGTACGCAAGCCGCTGGAGGAGGTGGCCGCCAAGAAGCGAGCCATGTACCGGCGTCGCTACGCATGGCTGGACGAGCTGGCGCTCAACTGTCAGCAGGCGCTGCACCGCGCGCCGGGCTGACGGCCGGGACGGGAGGCCGGGGCTGTGTCAGGCCGCCCCGACAAACAGGTTACCCTGGGGTAGCCTGTTTGCGTTGTCACTTCCCCTGTTTGGCGGAGATGGCCTGGGCCACCAGGGGATCGACGAACTGGTGGATGTCACCACCGTGCAGGGCCACTTCCTTCACCAGGGTGGAGGAGATGAAGGAGTTCTCTTCCGCCGGGGTGAGGAAGACGCTCTCCAGCTCCGGCATCAGGCGGCGGTTCATGTTGGCCAGCTGGAATTCGTACTCGAAGTCGGAGACGGCACGCAGGCCGCGGATCAGCACGTTGGCCTGCTGCTCCCTGGCAAAATCCACCAGCAGGCCGGAGAAGCCCACCACCTTGACGTTGGGCAGATGGGCGGTCACCTGCTGAGCCAGCAGGACGCGCTCCGCCAGATCGAACAGCGGCCGCTTGCTCGGGCTGTTGGCGACCCCGACCACCACCTCGTCAAACAGCCTGGCGGCCCGGCCAATCAGGTCGGTGTGGCCGTTGGTGATGGGGTCGAAGGTGCCGGGATAGATTACCTTGTTGGTCATGCTGCTGATTCCTGCAACCGGGAAAATTGGTCGCATTATAGGGTCTGTTGGTGGTTTGTCGCGACCGGGATGGCGCGGATTTCTGGCGCGACGCCCCAGGTTGGATCGCCCAAATCAGGGCCCCTTGGCGTCTTCGCTTGAGAATAGCCCGGCATCAGGCAAGAATACCCGCACCGCGCATCAAGCCTCCCTGCATTGGTGACAGGGAGCAAAGGGATTTTTTATGAAACGTATTCTGGTAGTCCGCAATGACAAGATTGGTGACTTCATGCTGGCCTGGCCGAGTTTTGCCATGCTCAAGCGCTCCATGGAGTGTCATGTGACTGCCCTGGTGCCCTCCTACACGGCGCCGCTGGCCCGCCTCTGCCCCTGGATCGACGAGATCATCCTGGACCCGGGTGCCCGGGCCGACAAGGAGCAGCAACGCGCCTTGCTGGCCCGCATCAAGGCGGCCGCCTTCGATGCTTCCATCTGCCTCTTCTCCAACACCCGTAACGCCAAGCTGGTGTGGAAGGCACACATTCCCTACCGGCTGGCCCCGGCCACCAAGCTGGCCCAGGTGCTCTACAACCAGCGGCTGGTACAGCGTCGCTCCCGCTCCCAGAAGCCGGAGTACGAATACAACCTGGATCTGGTGCGCCGCTTCCTCGCCGACCAGCAACTGAGCGTGGTGGAGCCTCAGGGACCTTATCTCCGCTTCGATCCCGAGAGCCTGCAACAGGTGCGCGAGCAAGTCGCCAGCCGGTTGAAGCTGGATGCGGGCCGCCCCTGGTTGATGGTGCACGCCGGCAGCGGCGGCTCGGCCAACAACCTCTCCATCGAGCAGTACTCGCGCCTCATCATCAAGCTCAACCAGGCCTGCCCTGAATTGCAGTGCGTGCTGACGGCGGGGCCCGGGGAGGAGGGCAAGGCGGAACAGCTGGCGGCCGAGCTGCTGGCCCACGGCGGCAACGGCTGGATCTACCGCTCCGACGAGGGGCTGCCGAAGTTCTGCCAGGTGATGGCCAATGCCGCCTTGTTCGTGGCGGGCAGCACGGGGCCGCTGCACATAGCCGCGGCGCTGGACGTGCCCACCATCGGCTTCTTCCCGGCGCACCGCTCCGCCACGCCGCTGCGCTGGCGCCCGCTCAACAGCGAGGGGCGTCATCTGGCCTTCAGCCCGCCGGAAGACAGCGATCACCCGGAAGACATGAGCCAGCTCGATCCCAAGACCATGGCGGCGGCGATCGCCCGCTGGGCACCGCCGTTCTGGCGGACAGAAAGCTGAGAATGGAAACAGGGCCCCTCGGGGCCCTGTCTCGTCATGGGGATGTCACCATGTCGGCTTATTTGGGTGCCTGGTCCGGTGCCTGGGGTTGCTGGCGGATCCAGAGGTCCGCGTACTTCGCGAAGGTGGAGTGGGCGGAGAGGATGGCCAGCAGCAGCCCCTGCTTGCCATCGAGGAAGCCGGCCTTGAGCAGGTACATCTTGAGGAAGCAGCCGATGGCGTGCACCAGTCCCTGGCCGAGGGAGCCCTTCTTGCCGCGGGCGGTGCGCTGATCGGCCCAGGCTCTGGCGTAGCCGGCGGATTTGACTAGATAGTGCTCCAGATCCCGGTAGGTGAAGTGGAGCAGGTCGCCGTGCAGGTTGACGATCTTCATGTTGGCGCGCACCTCCACCTTCTCGTGCACCAGCGCTTCGTTGTAGCCGGTGAGCGCCTTGGGGTAGATGCGCAGCACCCGATCCGGGTACCAGCCGCTGTGGCGGATGAAGCGGCCGAACACCCAGGAGAGGCGGGGGATGGAGTAGATGGTGTCGCTGGCCGGACTGGCCATGACGGCGGTGATGGCCGCCTTCAGTTCAGGCGTGAGTCGCTCGTCTGCATCCAGCCACAGCACCCATTCCGACTGGACATGGGACTGGGCGAGGCGGCGCTGGCGACCGAAGCCAGGCCAGGCCGTGTTGACGAAGAAACGGGCGCCGAATTCGGCGGCGATGGCGGGGGTCTCATCCTGACTGCCGGAGTCCAGGATGACGATTTCGTCCACCAGGCCATCGAGGGAGGCGAGGCAGGCGCGCAGGTTGTCGGCTTCGTTCTTGACGATCAGGACGGCCGCCAGGGTCGGTTTTTTCACGGGTTCTGGACTCTTGTTGGCGCCCGGCGGGCGGGTCATGCTCGGATTGGCGCCCATTCTAGCCTAAAACCCCGGCGGGGGCATGGGGCCGCAGGCCATGTCGAGCCGCTTTCGATGGGGGACAGGGCGCCGGTGCTGACAAGAGGGAGCATCCACTTCCCGCAGCGCGGTCTTTAAGGCCTCTTGCGCATCAGACAGGTATCTTCTGTTATTTCTTCGGCCTTTCTTGGGGCATAATCTCGCCCAGTAACGATTAACTACCGGGCCAGTCCCGAGAGAAGACGCGCGATGAAGATATTGGTGATCGGCCCCTCCTGGGTCGGCGACATGGTGATGTCCCAGAGCCTCTACAAGGCACTCAAGGCCAACCACCCGGGCAGCGAGCTGCATGTGATGGCGCCGGCCTGGTGCGTGGCCCTGCTGGAGCGGATGCCCGAGGTGGACAAGGCCATCCCCATGCCGCTCGGCCACGGCGACTTCAAGCTGGGGGCCCGCCGCCGGCTCGGCAAGCAGCTGGCCGCCGAGCGGTATGATCAGGCGATCATCCAGCCCAACTCCATGAAGTCGGCGCTCATCCCCTGGTTTGCCAGGATCCCGGTGCGTACCGGCTGGAAGGGGGAGCACCGCTTCGGCCTGCTCAACGACATGCGCAGCAACAAGCAGGCCTTCCCGCTGATGGTGGAGGCCTATCTGGCGCTGGCCTACCCCAAGGCACAGATGAAGAGCCGGAGCGACATCCCGTCCATTCCCCATCCGTCCCTGCACGTGGATCTCGTCAATCAGGACAAGGCCCTGGAGCGGCTCGGCCTGAATCGCGCCCGCCCCGTGCTGGTGCTCTGCCCCGGGGCCGAGTTCGGCCCGGCCAAGCGCTGGCCCGAGGGGCACTACGCCGTGGTGGCCCAGAAGCATCTGGATGAAGGCTGGCAGGTGTGGATCTTCGGCTCCGGCAAGGATGTGGAGGTGGCCAACACCATACGGGACCGGATCAACCCCCTGTCGCGCCCCAACTGCCACGTGCTGGCGGGCAAGACCAGCCTGCACGAGGCGATCGATCTGATGGCCCTGGCCGGTCGGGTCATCGCCAACGATTCGGGCCTGATGCACGTCGCCGCCGCCCTCAACCGGCCGCTGATCGGCGTCTACGGCTCCACCTCGCCGCTCTACACGCCGCCCCTGGCGGACAGGGTCGAGATCGTCCACACCGACATCGAATGCCGCCCCTGCTTCAAGCGCACCTGCAAGTTCGGCCACCTCAAGTGCCTGATCGAGCTGATGCCGGAGCAGGTCATCGAGGCGGGCAAGCGACTGGAGCGCAGCGAGTCGGAAGATCTGGTGATCGCGCTGCAACCGGTGGCGGGCCCCGCGACCGGCGCCGAAGGCCAGTAGCATGATCTATCGGCTGCTTTACAACCTGCTGATCCACCTGGGCCTGCCGCTGGCGCTGCTGGCGCTCTACAAGCCTAAAAAAGGCAAGCCCGGCTTCGGCAAGCGCTGGGCCGAGCACCTGGGACGGGCTCCTGCCACCGGGCAGGAGGCGCCACTCTGGATCCATGCGGTGAGCGTGGGGGAGACGCTGGCCATCAGCCCCTTCATCCGCGCCCTCAAGGCGGAGCAGCCCTCCTTGCCCATACTGCTCACCACCACCACCCGTACCGGCGCCGAGCAGGCGGCCAAGCTCGGGGATCTGGTGGTGCACCGCTATGCGCCCCTGGACTACCCCTGGGCCGTCTCGGCGTTTCTGGCCACCTTCAAGCCCCGGGCCCTTTGGGTGATGGAAACCGAGCTGTGGCCGAACTGGCTGGCGGCCTGCGAGGCGTGCCACCTGCCGGTGACCATACTCAATGCCCGGCTCTCCGAGCGATCCTGCCAGCGCTATGCCCGCTTCCAGGGCGCCTTCGATGCCCTCAGTCGCCCGCTGACTCACCTGCTGTGCCAGCACCAGGACGACGCGGATCGCTTTCATCGTCTGGGGATCGGCCGCGAGCGGTTGGCGGTGACCGGCTCCATCAAGTTCGACATCCAGTTTGGCGACGAGGTACAGGCTCGGGGCCGCGCCCTGCGCCAGCAGCTTGGACAGGAGCGGCCGGTCTGGATCGCCGCCAGCACCCATCAGGGGGAGGACGAGCAGGTGCTGGCCGCCTTCGATCGGGTGCTCAGGGCACATCCGTCTGCCTTGCTTATCCTGGTGCCGCGCCACCCCGAGCGCTTTGCCCGGGTGGCTGAGCTGTGCGCCCCCTACGGCTGCGTGCGGCGCACGGCGGGCAGTGCGGTCGGCGAGAGCGACAAAATCTATCTGGGCGACACCATGGGCGAGCTGCCGCTGATGCTGGCGGCGGCGGATCTCGCCTTTGTCGGTGGCAGCCTAGTGAAGATTGGTGGCCACAACCTGCTGGAGCCGGCGGCGCTCGGCAAACCCTGTCTGACCGGCCCCGCCTACTTCAACTTCAGCGACATCACCCGCCAGCTGGTGGCTCAGGGGGGCGCCGCCCTAGTGGCGGATGCCGAGACGCTCGGCGACAAGGTGAACACCTTGCTCGCCGATGCGGGCGCCCGCCGCCAGATGGGGGAGCAGGCCC
>NZ_CDBZ01000075.1 GCF_000819985.1 Aeromonas media
GGATGCAAGTAAAGCCCCCCCAGACTGGCCCCCAGGTAATACCCCACCAGATAGAGCGATGAGGCCAATGCCCTGTTGTGCTCAACGTGCTGACCGACCCAGGCGCTGGCGCAGGCGTGGGCGAGGAAGAAGCCGAAACTCGAGATCAGCAGACCCCCTATGATGGCGGCAAGAGTCCCCTGCAGCAGGGCGAGGCTGCCGAGCGCCATCAGGGCGATCCCCGCCAGCAGCAGGCGCTGCGCCCCAAAGCGATGGGCACAGCGGCCGCTCAGGGAGGAGGCGAGGGTGCCGGTGAGGTAGGTCAGAAACAGCATGCCGAGCCACTGGGTCGGCAGGGAGAAGGGGGCCTTGGCCAGCAGGAAGGTGAGGTAGCTGTACTGGTTCAGGAAGACCATGAAGTTGAGCCCGCCGATGAGATAGGCCCCCAGCAGCAAGGGATTGCCGAGGTGGCTCTGGATGGCGCGGCGCAGTTGCCCCGGGGCGGCCTCGACGGCCACGAAGCGGGTCTGGGCCGGCAGCAGCCAGATGACCAGCGGCAGCAGGGCGAGACTGATGAACCCGATCCCGAGGAAGGTATGTTGCCAGTCGCCGAACCAGCCTGCCAGCAGGCCACCGACCACACGGCCAGCGATGCCGCCGAGGGAGTTGGCGGCGATATAGACCCCCACCGCCGAGAGCAGGGCGCGCTTGCTGAACTCTTCTCCCATGTAGGCGATGGCGGTGGCAGGCAGCCCGGCCAGGAGCGCCCCTTGCAGTACGCGCAGGCACACCAGCAGATCGAAGCGGGTCACCCAGGGAATGCACAGGGAGAGCAGGATGGCGCAGGTCAGCGTCCACAGCATGATCCGCCGCCGCCCGAATCTGTCCGCCATGCGGGCGCAGATGAGCAGGGAT
>NZ_CDBZ01000076.1 GCF_000819985.1 Aeromonas media
AACATCCGACAGGGATTTATCCCTCCGGCGATGGAGTACAAATGGTTCTGCTATTTCGAAGGAGAAACTCTCCACCTATACCGGAGCTGGACGGGGAGCAAGGCGGCGGAAGTGCTCTTTGTTCGTGACAGTGAAGGTTGGTGGCTGGCATCGAGAATGCGGTTGTCGCTGGATCCTGATCATTTCGGCTGGTCTTTGGAGGAGGCCAAATCGATCATCGAAAGCGAAATTGCCTTTTATGCCGCCGGGCAAGTCCCCGCCGATGGCTTTGCGCAGATGCTGCAAACGGCGTCCCAAGCGGGTTATTTCGGCTCGCCCAGCGTCGTGCATGAATTGCTGTTTCCCTTCTTCCATTGTCTGCTCTGCAAGGGGGTGGCGCCGCATATCGAGGGCATCCCAGCGCGAAGCGTTGCCGATGTTGTGGAGGAAAATAAACGGGTAACGCGTGCGATCAGCAGGCAGACCGGGGAGGTGCACGGCCTGGAGGCGTGGCGCACGGCGGAGCAACTTGGCAAGGCCCTCATCCATTACTTCGAGTTGGATGAGGGGTGGCACCCAGGGGAAGATCTCGCCTTCACGCTCAGTGAGGGGCTGGCTGCCGTCGGCATTCAGGTATCCGAGGTGATCCTGGCCTTTATCCATGCGCCATCTCCCACGCTGGACGGCCTCATTCAGTATTTGAAGGTGATACAGGACTTTGTGGTCAGCGTCATGATGGGCACTAACAGCGCCTATTACCCGGATCTGGTGTTGGCGGATTTCAGCTGGGCGCGTCGCAATGAGTTTGCGGCCCAAGGCCGCGCCATGAGCCACGCGCGAGCGGACGAAGAAGACGTCGAATAGGAAGATGAGCCAACCCCGGGGACCGCATACCATCCCAGCCCGTCGACAAGCTCGACGCCATGTCAAAGGTGCGGCCGACAAGCCTGTGAACGTCGCCATCCAACGGGATTTTTAATAAACATTCTGCTCAGTTGAGCATCAGCAGGCGGGAGTGTGAGTCACCATTGGTTTCCATGAAATCGGGCGTGTTAGCCTGTTGCACAGTAGTGGCCAGCATAGGCATTGACGCGATTATCGTGGTTATCGCCGGGCAAAAGCACTATTCGCACCACTTACATCTGCCTTTCAAGCACGCTTAAGGAGTATTCATGCAAATCAGCCAGTGGACTACGGAGATCATTGTCATCAGCGTCATCATTGCAGTCGCTTGCTGCGTGATTGGCTACTTTGTGGCGGCGCTGCGCCACGGCAACCGACTCGGTCAGCTCACTAGCCAACTGGGGCAGGCACAGCAGGCACAGGGCTTGCTGACACAGCAATTGGCACAGGCTCAGGAGCAGCTCAAGGCGGCGGAACAAAAATGTCATGGGCAGCAGGTGGAGGCCGGCAAGGTGCAGACCCAGCTAGAGGGTGCCAAAGAGCAGCTGCAAGAGTTGGCGACGCAATTGAGCGAACGTAAGGCTGCCAGCGAGGCCTTGCAGCAGCAGTTGAGCGCGGCCAAGGAGCAGCAACATGACGCGGAGAAGCGTCTGGAGACGGCACAGGCCGAAAACCGTGGTCAGAAAGAGCAGATCGCTGACTTGCGTGAACGCTTGAATCTGGCTGATGGGCAAAACCGAGCAGCCCATGATGAGATCAGCCAGCTCAAGGATAAGTTGGCCAATGAAGGCAAACATGCGCAATCCCTGCAGAGCGCGGAGCGCGAAGTCCGTGAACAACTGGTGGATGTCAAACAGACCCTGAAAGAGCGTGAGAACGCCATTCTCGGCCTGCAGGAGCGGTTGCATCAGGTTGATAACGAACACACCGAGCTCAAGACCACGCTGCAAAAGCGGGAAGAGCACTTCCAGGAGCAGCTGGGTCAACTTGCCGATGCCAAGAAGACACTGGCACAGGAGTTTGAAAACCTCGCCAACAAGATTTTCGACGAGAAGGGCAAGGCGTTCACTCAGAGCAGCCAGATCGGGATCGATAGCCTGCTCAAGCCATTTCGCGAGCAGATCGAAGGATTCCAGAAACGGATCAACGAGGTGCACGATGTCTCGGTGCAAGGCAGCGCTCAGCTCAATGCCGAGATCCGGAAGGTGCTGGAAATTGGTCTGAATATGAGCAAGGAGGCCAACAACCTCACGTCGGCCCTCAAGGGCGATTCCCAGCAGCGCGGAGCCTGGGGGGAAGCGCAACTGCGCCGCACACTGGAGATGAGTGGCCTGATTGAAGCGGCCCACTACGAAGTGCAGAGCAGCTTCAAGGATGCGGAAGGCAAGCACAAGCAGACCGACTATCTGATCAAACTGCCGGATGGCAAACACATCATCATCGACAGCAAGGTTTCTTTGGTGGCTTATGATCGGGCGGTAGCGGCCGAGAGCCCAGAGGCGTATCAGCTGGCGATGGCAGAGCATCTCAAAGCGGTGCGCAAGCATATCGACGATCTGGCATCGAAGGATTACATCAACTTGATTGGCATGCACAGCCCCAGCTTTGTGCTGATGTTCATGCCGATTGAACCCGCCTATATCGAAGCGTTGAAGCACAACAAGGATTTGTTCGAGTATGGATACAACAAGGGCATCGTACTGGTCTCACATACGACCCTGATCCCCATCCTGCGCACGGTATCAAATCTGTGGATGATCGAACGCAGCAATACGGAGGCCCGCGAGATCAGTGAAAAAGCCGGCGACATCTACAACCAGGTCTGCCTTGTTGCCGAACGTCTGAGCAGCTTGGGCGGCACGCTCAACACCGCCAGCAATCACTACAACAACACGGTCAAGGCGCTGGTGGGCAAGCAAGGGCTGTATGGCAAAGTGGAGAGATTCAACAAACTCTCGGCGAAGGCCAGCAAGACACTGCCGCAACTGGACGCCATGCATATGGACTTCGAACAGGATCGGTTGTCATTGATCGTCGAGGCTCTGGAAGAGCCCGGCACGATTGCCATAGAGGAAACGGCGCCGACGGCATAGTCGTTTAACGATGCAGATCGCGTAAAACAATCAAGGCGCTACACAGGCGCCTTGATTGTCTGGGTTGCAACCCATTGCCATCGTCGTCCAGCAGACCCCGCCGATAAACGCCGG
>NZ_CDBZ01000077.1:0-41881 GCF_000819985.1 Aeromonas media
GTTCACGCTCTCACCCTGGGCACTCCAGTAGCTCATCTATATGGCTGGTTTCTGCTTGCATAGCATCCTGTCAAAACATGATTCAGACGGTTGTCGCAGGGAATACATCACCCGGAACCCGGTGGCGACCTGTGAACGCAGAGCAGCTTCCATCATCGCGAACCGACAACCCAATTAGCGCACTGAGCAGTGACATCGAATATCATCGCCAGACTCGCACATCGTCAAGCCGGAACGAAAGGAGCCAAGCACGTCATTTAATAACGGCAAGGGGGGCGAGATATCCTGCCGGGTACATTAATTACTAAAGAGTTATTGATAACAATGTCTTTTTCAAGCCGACCATCTTATCAAGGCGACTTGAACGAAACTATACTGCAAAGACTGAATTTCATCTAATAACCCTCTGTTTTTTTAATGAAATTAGAGTCGTCACTGATGAGCACAAGCGAGTGAGAAGGGTCGGCCCAACGCACTCCCCTGTGGGCCTGTTCGAGCCAGCTCAGTGGCAATCTCAGCCATGGCGGTCCAGCGATTCTCGCACCAGGCAGGCGCCAGCAGGGTCGGACGGCGGGCCGACGCCGAGATCCTGTGATAAACCACTTCGGGCGGAGTCTGCTGGATCATGGCAACCGCCGCTTCGACATATTGCTCCAGGCTCAAGACGTCGAGCCGCCCCGCCTGCCACGCCTTGCCAAGGATGCTCCCCTCCACCACATGGAGCGGATGCAGCTTGATCCCCTCGACCCCGGTCGCAACGATGCGATGCAGAGTATCGAGACTGTCCATCGGCACCTCACCGGGCAAGCCGACAATCAGATGGGCACAGACCTTGATGCCCCTTGCGTGGGCCCGGCTAACCGCGTCTTCATAGGCGGCGTAGCCGTGACCCCGGTTGATCCGTTGCAATGTCTTGTCATTGGCGCTCTGCAGCCCCAACTCAAGCCATACCTCGTAGCCACGGGCCTGATAGCCCGCCAGCAGATCCAGCACCGCATCCGGCACACAGTCTGGCCTGGTGCCCACGCAGAGCCCCACCATGTCGCTGACCGACAGCGCCTCCTCATACATGCGTTGCAGGTACTCCACCTCGGCATAGGTGCTGGTATAGGCCTGAAAGTAGGCGAGATAACGCTTGGCGCGGGTCACTTCGTCCCGGCGGGCCAGCAATTGCTGCACCACCGAGAGCTGCTGGGCCGACTCGTCGGCAAAAGAGGAAACATTGCAGAAGGTGCAGCCACCGCGACCCAGGGTGCCATCCCGGTTAGGACAGGTGAAGGCGCCGTGGATGGAGAGTTTGTGGATCTTCTGACCGTGGCGCTGCTTGAGATCCTGGCCGAATGTATTGATGAGTTCGTGTAACTGCATGACACCTCCAATATGAGCTGTCATTGTACTGGCACGGGCCCCACGCCAGACTGAGCTGGATCAAGCTGTCCCGCCGCCAAAAACCATATAAATATTCACATTGCGTGCGATAAATACCCACAGACAGGATTTTAAGGTTACTTTTGGAAACCACAGGCCTCATACAAAGAGGGAAAACGGAAGCAATTCATCCCCTCTAACCGGCTGTTAGTACTGAAAAAATATCCCATAGCCCGCATACAAATAAATGCAAGATGCAGGATCCTGAAATGTGATCCCCGCCCACCCCTGACGGAATGGATTGGTAAAATTACTACAGTTCAGTGACGCGAAGCAGTCAACCACCAAACCCTCCATTACCAGACTAATAAACTTTAAAAAATAAAATAAATAGATTTTTATATAGATAAAATCGAATTGTATCTCTGAAACCCGCATTTTGTTATGGCAGTGTAACATTGCAAACAAGCGGGATGTCCAATTGACCTTGCTCGAAAATCCCATTAGTTTGGAGATTCGCCACCTCAGGCGGACGGAACCACAAGAGCCAATCGCAATTTATGCAATCTGTTGATGACAGTGCGATGGAAGGCCGAGCAAGGGAGAAATGCAATGTCACTATATGATCCAAAGCTGGAGAGGGATAACTGTGGCTTCGGCCTGTTGGCCCACATGGAAGGGGAAGCCAGCCACAAGCTTGTCCGTCTCGCGATGTCAGCCTTGGCTCGCATGCAGCACCGCGGCGGCATCTCCGCCGACGGCAAGACCGGCGACGGCTGCGGCCTGTTGCTGCAAAAACCCGACAGCTTCTATCGCGCTGTCGCCGAAGAGAAGGGATGGCACCTGGGCCGCAACTATGCGGTGGGCATGCTGTTCCTCAACCCGGATCCCGTATTGGCCCAGCAGACCCGCGACATCATCGACGAGGAGCTGGAAAGAGAGACCCTGAGTCTGGTCGGATGGCGCAAGGTGCCCATCGATACCAATGTGCTCGGTCCCATCGCCAAGGCCTCCCTGCCCAGCATCGAACAGGTCTTTGTCAACGCGCCGCCAGGCTGGGTCGACAAGGATCTCGAGCGCCGCCTCTACATCGTGCGCCGCCGTATCGAGAAACGCATCAGCGATGACTACTTCTATGTGGTCAGCCTCTCCAACCTGGTCACCGTCTATAAAGGACTGTGCATGCCGGTGGATTTGCCGCGTTTCTATCTGGATCTCGCCGACATCCGCATGCAGGCAGCCATCTGCGTGTTCCACCAGCGTTTCTCCACCAACACCAGCCCGCGCTGGCCGCTGGCGCAGCCATTCCGCTACCTCGCCCACAACGGCGAGATCAACACCATCGCTGGCAACCGCCAGTGGGCCAAGGCGCGCAGCTACAAGTTCGCCACTCCGCTGATCCCGGATCTGCAAGAGGCCGCCCCCTTCGTCAACACCACAGGGTCGGATTCCTCCAGCCTCGACAACATGCTGGATCTCTTCCTGGCAGGTGGTATGGACCTGTTCCGCGCCATGCGCTTGCTGATCCCGCCTGCATGGCAAAAACACCCGAACATGGATGACGACCTGCGCGCCTTCTATGACTTCAACTCCATGCACATGGAGCCCTGGGACGGCCCGGCCGGCATCGTCATGACCGACGGCCGCTATGCCACCTGCGCCCTGGACCGCAACGGCCTGCGCCCGGCCCGTTACGTCATCACCAAGGACAAGTTCATCACGCTGGCCTCCGAAGTGGGTACCTGGGACTACACCCCGGACGAAGTGCTGGAGAAGGGCCGGGTCGGCCCGGGCGAGCTGTTCGTGGTGGATACCAGCAACGGCAAGATCTGGACCAGCTTCGAGATCGATGACGATCTCAAGAGCCGCCACACCTACAAGCAGTGGATGGACAAGCACTGCAAGCGACTGGTGCCGTTCGAGCAGATGGATGACGCCAGCACAGGTGCACGCGAATTCCCGGACGATCAGCTAAAGACCTATCAGAAGCTGTTCGGCTACTCCTATGAGGAGCTGGATCAAATCATCCGCGTGCTCGGCGAGAATGGCCAGGAGGCGGTGGGCTCCATGGGGGATGACACCCCGATGGCGGTGCTCTCCTCCAGCCAGCGTACCCTGTACGACTACTTCCGCCAGATGTTCGCCCAGGTGACCAACCCGCCCATAGATCCGCTGCGGGAAAACCACGTCATGTCGCTGGCCACCTGTATCGGCCGCGAGCAGAACGTATTCAACGAGACCTTCGGCCACGCCCACCGGGTGCTGTTCCAGTCGCCTATCCTGCTCTACTCCGACTTCCATCAGCTGCTGGCACTGGAAGGGGAGCACTACCGCCATGCGGTGCTGAGCCTCAACTACCTGCCCGAAGAGGGGCTGCAGGCGGCCCTCGAGCGCCTCTGCAACGAGGCGGCCGACAAGGCGCGCAATGGCACAGTGCTGCTGGTGCTGTCGGACCGGGACATCAGTGCCGACACCCTGCCCATTCCGGCCGCCATGGCGGTGGGGGCGGTGCAGCGCACCCTGGTGGACAACAACCTGCGTTGTGACGCCAACATCCTGGTGGAAACCGCGAGCGTGCGCGACCCGCACCACTTCGCCGTGCTGCTGGGCTTTGGCGCCACCGCCATCTACCCCTATCTCGCCTACGAGACCCTGGCCAAACAGGTCGAGGAAGGGGTGCTGAAGATGAGCCTGCGCCAGGCCATGCTCAACTACCGCAACGGCATCAACAAGGGCCTCTACAAGGTGATGTCCAAGATGGGCATCAGCACAGTGGCGAGCTACCGCTGCTCCCAGCTGTTCGAAGCCGTAGGGCTGTCCAGCTCCGTGGTCGAACTCTGCTTCCGCGGCGTCTCCAGCCGCATTCAGGGAGCCGACTTCACCGACATCCAGCAGGATCAGGTCAATCTGGCGCGCCAGGCCTGGCTCGGCCGCAAGCCCTTGACCCAGGGTGGTCTCTTGAAATTCGTCCACGGCGGTGAGTACCACACCTACAACCCGGATGTGGTGCAGACCCTGCAGGTGGCGGTGCGCTCCGGCAACTACGCCGATTACAAGGAGTACGCCCGCCTGGTGAACGAGCGCCCCGTCGCCACCCTGCGGGATCTGCTCGTCCTCAAGCAGGGCACCACCCCGGTTGCGCTGGAGCAGGTGGAGCCTGCGGCCAAGCTGTTCCCCCGCTTCGACTCCGCCGCCATGTCCATCGGCGCCCTCGGCCCCGAGGCGCACGAGGCGCTGGCGGTGGCCATGAACCGCCTCGGCGGTCAGAGCAACTCCGGCGAAGGCGGCGAGGATCCCAAGCGCTTTGGCACCGAGAAGAACTCCCGCATCAAGCAGGTGGCCTCGGGGCGCTTTGGCGTCACCCCCCACTACCTGATGAACGCCGACGTGGTGCAGATCAAGGTGGCCCAGGGCGCCAAGCCCGGCGAAGGGGGCCAGCTGCCCGGTGACAAGGTGACGGCCCAGATCGCCAAGCTTCGTTACTCGGTGCCCGGCGTGACTCTGATCTCGCCGCCGCCCCACCACGATATCTACTCCATCGAGGATCTGGCCCAGCTCATCTTCGACATCAAGCAGATCAACCCGAACTGCCTGGTGTCGGTAAAACTGGTCTCCGAACCCGGCGTCGGCACCATCGCCTGCGGCGTGGCCAAGGCCTATGCGGACTTCATCACCGTCTCCGGCTATGACGGCGGTACCGGCGCCAGCCCGCTGAGCTCGGTCAAGTATGCCGGCTCCCCCTGGGAGCTGGGGTTGGCCGAAACCCAGCAGGCCCTGGTGGCCAACGGCCTGCGCCACAAGGTGCGCCTGCAGGTGGATGGCGGTCTCAAGACCGGTCTGGACATCATCAAGGCGGCCATCCTCGGCGCCGAGAGCTTTGGTTTTGGCACCGGCCCCATGGTGGCGCTCGGCTGCAAATACCTGCGCATCTGCCACCTGAACAACTGCGCCACCGGCGTCGCCACCCAGGATGAGAAGCTGCGCCGCGAGCACTTCACCGGTCTGCCGGAGATGGTGATGAACTACTTCAAGTTCATCGCCGAGGAGACCCGCGAGCTGATGGCCGAGCTTGGCGTCACCCAGCTGACCGACCTCATCGGTCGTACCGACTTGCTTCAGGCCCTGCCCGGCCTCACCGCCCGCCAGGCCAAGCTGGACTTGTCCGGCATTCTGGCAAGCCCGGTGGCACCGGCAGGCTCCAGCCTGTTCAGCCAGCAGCACAACCCCACCTTCGACAAGGGGCCGCTGAACCTCAAGATGGTAGAGGATCTGCTGGGCGCGGTAGAGAACATGAGCGGTGGCGAGTTCCGCTACGACATCCGCAACACCGATCGCTCGGTGGGTGCCCGTCTCTCCGGCGAGATCGTCAAGCGTCACGGCAACCAGGGGATGGCGGCCGATCCGGTGCGGGTCCACTTCAACGGCACCGCCGGCCAGAGCTTCGGCGTCTGGAACGCGGGTGGCCTCGAGATGATCCTCACCGGTGACGCCAACGACTACGTGGGCAAGGGGATGACCGGCGGCAAGCTGGTGGTCAAACCCCACGTCGGCGTGGCCTTCAAGTCCCACGAGGCCGCTATCATCGGCAACACCTGCCTCTATGGCGCCACCGGCGGCAAGCTCTATGCGGCCGGTACCGCGGGCGAGCGCTTCGCGGTGCGCAACTCGGGGGCCCTGGCGGTGGTCGAGGGGATTGGCGACAACGGCTGTGAATACATGACCGGCGGTATTGTGACCATCCTTGGTACCACCGGTGTCAACTTCGCGGCGGGCATGACCGGCGGTTTTGCCTACGTGCTGGACGAGTGCGGCAACTTTGCCAAGCGCACCAACCCCGAGCTGGTGGAACTGCTGGACGTGGCGGATCTCGCCATCCATCAGGAGCACCTGCGCGGCATCATCACGGCGCACCTCAATGAGACCGGCAGCTCGCGCGCCGAGGAGATCCTGGCCAACTTCGACTCCTATGTGCCCAAGTTCAGGCTGATCAAACCCAAGTCCAGCGACGTCAAGTCCCTGCTTGGTCACACCAGCCGCTCTAGTGCAGAACTCAGAATCCAGGCGCAATAAGGAGGGAACCCTATGAGCCAGAACGTATTCCAGTTTATCGACGTCCAGCGGGTCGACCCGCCCAAGAAGCCGCTCAAGATCCGCAAGATCCAGTTCGTGGAGATCTACGAGCCCTTCAACCAGGCCCAGGTCGGCATGCAGGCGGATCGCTGCCTCGACTGCGGCAACCCCTATTGCGAGTGGAAGTGCCCGGTGCACAACTACATCCCCAACTGGCTGAAACTGGCCAACGAGGGGCGCATCCTGGAGGCGGTGGAACTCTCCCACCAGACCAACAGCCTGCCGGAGGTGTGTGGCCGCGTCTGCCCGCAAGACCGTCTGTGCGAGGGTGCCTGCACCCTGAACGACAGATTCGGCGCCGTGACCATAGGCAACATCGAAAAATACATCACCGACAAGGCGTTCGAGATGGGCTGGCGCCCGGATCTCTCCAAGGTGGTGAAGACCGACAAGCGGGTCGCCGTCATAGGTGCGGGCCCGGCGGGCCTCGCCTGTGCCGACGTGCTGGCGCGGGGCGGCGTGACCCCTGTGGTGTTTGACAAGTACCCGGAGATCGGCGGTCTGCTGACCTTCGGCATCCCCTCCTTCAAGCTGGAAAAAGAGGTGATGCAGCGCCGTCGCGAGATCTTCGAGGGCATGGGAGTGGAGTTCCGTCTCGAGACCGAAGTGGGCCGTGACGTCACCTTCGCCGACCTGCTCGGCGAGTTCGATGCGGTCTTCCTCGGGGTCGGCACCTACAAGTACATGAAGGGCGGCTTCGAGAACGAAACGGCCCCCGGCGTGTACGACGCCCTGCCCTACCTCATCTCCAACGCCAACCGGCTGCTGGGTTTCGAGAAGGCCCAGGCCGATTACATCGACTTCGCTGGCAAGCAGGTGGTGGTACTCGGCGGTGGCGATACCGCCATGGACTGCGTCCGTACCGCCATCCGTCAGGGGGCCGACCGGGTGATCTGCGCCTACCGCCGCGATGCCGAGAACATGCCAGGCTCCAAGCGAGAGGTGAAGAACGCCCAGGAGGAAGGGGTGGAATTTATGTTCAACCTTCAACCGGTGGGCGTCGAGCTGGACGCTCAGGGCCGTACCTGCGGCATCAAGGTGGTGAGCACCGAGCTTGGCGCCCCCGATGCCAACGGCCGTCGCAATCCGGTGGTGATCGAGGGTTCCGAGCAGGTGCTGGCCGCCGATGCGGTGGTGATGGCGTTTGGCTTCCAGCCCAACCCCCAGCCCTGGATGGCGGAACACGGCATCGAGCTCGACAACCGGGATCGCATCAAGGCTCCCGAGCAGGCCGAGCATGCCTTCCAGACCAGCAACCCCAAGGTGTTCGCCGGTGGCGACGCAGTGCGCGGCTCGGATCTGGTGGTGACCGCCATCTACGAGGGTCGCAAGGCCGCCGAAGGGATCATGGACTACCTGGCCGTGTAAACTGCCGGTTAAGGTCTCAAGCAAACAGCCCCGCCAATGCGGGGCTGTTTTTTTATGTGGAGCTCATCCGGGCAAAACCGTTAGATGCTCCAGCTCTCCGGCAGCCGCTCGGTGAGGGTGGAGATGTATTCGAAGGTGCGCGCCCGCTTGGGAGTGGTGAACATCTGGCGCGCACTGCCCGCCTCCACCACCTCCCCCCCTTCCAGAAAGATCACCTGCTGGGCTATCTGGGCTGCGAGGCGCAAGTCGTGGGTAGCGATCAGCATGGTGGTGCCCTCCCGGGCCAGCTGGCGCAGCACGGCCACCACCTCCTGGGCGAGCTCGGGATCCAGCGCCGAGGTGGGCTCGTCACAGAGCAGCACCTTGGGCGCGGGGGCCAGGGCACGGGCTATGGCGACCCGCTGCTGCTGGCCCCCTGAGAGGGTGGCGGGCACCGCCTCGGCCTTGTGCCTGAGCCCCACCTTGTCGAGCAGTTGCAGGCCACGCGCCTGCGCCTTCTCCCTGGGCCACTTCAACACGGTCACCAGCCCCTCCATCACGTTTTCCAGCACCGTCATGTGGGGGAACAGCTGGAAGTTCTGGAACACCATGCCGGTCTGCTGGCGCAGGGCCAGCAAGCTTTGCCGTGACAGATGATGGGAGAAGTCGAGCTCGCTCCCTCCCAGCACCAGCTGGCCTGCATCGGGCCGCTCCAGCAGATTCACGCAGCGCAGCAAGGTGCTCTTGCCGCTGCCGGAGGGACCTATCAAGGCGGTGACGCTGCCCGCCGCCATCGCAAGCCCTATCCCCTTGAGCACAGGCTTGCCACCAAACTGTTTCTCGATACCGCTCAACCGGATCATAGGGCGACCTCCCGGGTCTCTTTGTGGGTCAATCTGCGCTCCAGCCGGTCTTGCAGGGTGGAGAGCACAGAGCTGAACAGCAGATAGATGAGGGCCGTCTCGACATAGAGGATGAGCGGCTCATAGGTGACGGAGGCGAGCCGCTGGGCCGCCTGAAACAGCTCGGGCACTGTCACCGCCGCCAGGGAGGTGTCCTTGACCAGAGAGATGAAGGTGTTGGAGAGCGGTGGCACCGCGATGCGCGCCGCCTGCGGCAATATCACCCGCCGCATGGCCTGGGGCCAGCTCATGCCGATGGAATGCGCCGCCTCCCACTGCCCCTTGGGGATGGCCGCCAGGGTGGCACGGATGATCTCCGAGCTGTAGGCACCGATGTTGAGGGTGAAGCCGATGACGGCGGCGGTGAAGGCATCCAGCACTATGCCGGCGCTCGGCAAGCCGTAGAAGATGAGAAAGAGCTGCACCAGCAGGGGCGTGCCCCGAACAAGCCAGACATAGCAACGGACCAGGGCCACCAGCGGAGTGGGACCATATAACCTGGCCAGGGCTACCAGGAAACCGAGCAATATTCCCAATACGAAGGTGATCAGGGTCAGCGGCACGGTAAAAATAAGCCCCGCACTGAGCAGGGGCCAAAAAGAGTCGATCATTAACTGCAACCAGGCTGGCACGTTAATTCTCCTTTATTGTTATTGTTCTGCCCAATTATTAATTCGAGACGTCAGTGCCAAAATATTTCAGCGATATTTTCTGATAGCTGCCATCCTGCTTGGCGGTGCGCAGCGCCTGATTGATGGCGGCCAGCAATTCCGGCTGCCCCTTGGCCAGCAGGGCGGCCGATTGATCCCCCTTCGGCTCGGTGGCCGCCACCTTCAATTTGGCGTCCGGTTTCTGCTTCTTGAAGTCCAGGAAGGAGAGGCTGTCGTTGATGGTGGCATCCACCCGCCCGCTCAGCACCAGCGCCAGGGACTGGTTGAAGCCCTCGGTGGCCACCACCTCGGCCCCCGACTCTTTCGCCAGCTGGGCGAAGTTGCTGGTCAGGGACTGGGAGGATTTCTTGCCCTTCAGATCCGCGAAACTCTTGATGCTGTCATTGTCGCTGTGCACCACTATCACCGCCTTGGAGGTGATGTAGGGATCTGAAAAGTCATACTTTTTCAGTCGCTCCGGGGTGATGGCCACCTCGTTGAGCACCAGATCGTAGCGCTTGGCGTCCACCCCGGCGATGAGGCCGTCCCACTTGCCCTCGACGAATTCCGGCTTCACGCCGAGACCGCTTGCAATCAGCTCGCCTATCTCAACATCAAAACCCACCAGCTTGCCGCTCTTGTCGTGGTAGGTGAAGGGAGGGTAGGCCCCTTCGGTCCCTATCTTGATCACCCCGGCACTCTGAATGGCGGCGAGGCTGGATTGGGCCTCGGCCGAAGTCATCAGGGCCAGGGGCAGCGCCGCCAGCAACAACAGGGAGCGTACTTTATTCATGATCCACCCGCGAATTCAACTTCGAAGTGCAATTCCCGATTAAAAATCAGGCTGCTTTCAGAAGTTCGTCAAAAACCACCTGTGGCTGTTTAAATCCCAAGCATTTGCGCGGCCTGAAGTTCAGCCGCTTTTCGACGGCTGACAGTGCCTCTGCTGTCACCACACTCAAATCACTGCCTTTGGGCACATATTGCCGCAGCAGACCATTGCTATTCTCATTCTGTCCCCGTTCCCATGCACTGTATGGATGCGCAAAGTACACCTGCGCTTCCAGCTCTGCTGCAACACGTTCATGTTCGACAAACTCGCTACCATTGTCAGCTGTGATGGTATGGACATGTGCCTGGTAGGGTTTCAGCATGCTGATAATGGTGTCCGCCACCGCGCTGGCTGTTTTGCTGGGAACGTATTGAACCAGGTAGAGCCGGCTCTTACGCTCCAACAGACTCACTATTGCACCGCTGCCTTGCTTACCCAACACGGTATCGACTTCCCAATCTCCCACACGGCTCCGCTCATTGACTATCGCAGGGCGTTCATCAATCGATACTGGATTGGGAATGACACTGCGTTTGCTGTTCTTACCCTTGCGATAGCGTTTGTGACCCTGACGCAGATGCCGGTATAGCGTGCCACCGTTGGCCTTGTCGCGTGCCACATAGCGGTATATCCACTCGTGGCTAACCGGGCAGTTAATCATGTCTCCAACGCCACTGATTTGCTCGGGACTCCAGTCCGCGACCAGCGCCATGCAAACAAAGTCGATGGTATCAGACGGGACAGTACGCTTCTGACTCGTCAGCCGTCGTGCCGTGGCAAGTTGGTGAGCCTGCTGCGGCTGATAGGCCTGCCCAGCACAATTACGACGAAGCTCACGACTGATAGTCGATGGATGAACCCCGAGCTGTTTGGCAATGCGGGCCTGTGACAGGCCATGGTCACGGAGGCAGGCAATCTGGTATCGTAGCCCCTCGGTCAACTGCTGGTATTTCATGGTGTATCGCTTTGTTTCTTTGGCGAGAAGAAGCGTACCCTAACTGGTAGTTGACCGCCTCTCTCCTATGCACCATGGGCATTGCACTTATTATCTGAATTCACGCCTCGTTATATTTATAAATACCCGGAACGCTTGCCAAACAATATTGATTGGCACCATGCAACATTTATATTCAAAACCTGAATCCGTAGCGTGCTGATTAATATTCTTCACTGCCATATCGAAGACCAATCCGGCTGACTCTCGGCATGGACAAAACATATCGCGGGACGTTTCATCCCCCAACCATGAAATACGAGGATATTTAGCGAAATAGTGGATAACGCCGAGCGAGGTGGCAATGAGCCAACCGGCTATTGACGTGGCCGTATGGTTCATTTCCGGGCGGGCAGTCGCCGGGCAAGAGAGGGATTGAGACAGAAGCTGCGTCAGGGGCAACAGCGCAGGGCTCCCGGGGATGCCCAAAGAGCAAGATCCACACTCCCCTCATGGCCATGACCGGGAATCACGAACGCAAGGGGTTGACCAGCACCGCCACTATTCGGGACCTCCCATCCTTCAGGAGATCGGTATACCGGCTCAGGGCACCACCACTCGGGTAAAATCGATGGCGGGACAGCTTGGCACCAGCCCCCGGGTCAGCGCCAGCGGCTGGACACGGTAGCTGAGCCGGTAGCTGCCCGGCTGCGACAGATCGTAGGCCTGCGACAGATCCGCATCGGCATGGCTCTGCTCCCCCGGTCCCAGCAGGAGGAAGTCGCCATCACCGGGCGCGCCACGCTTGGCAAGCGGTCCCCGGTAAGGCAACGGCTTGCCATCTCGGGTGAGGTCGATGGCATCGGCAAACCACCCCTCGAAGGGGGTGAACCAGGTCAATACCTCGAGTGGCCCCCCCCCCTTGTTGGTCAAGGTCATCACCAGGGGCAGTGGCTCGTTCACCCCGCTCTCGGCGCTGACCGACAGTTCGCACTGCAAGGGGGCCAGTGCCAGGGTGGTGAGCAGGAGTGTCATCATGGTGCCTCCGTCAAAAAAGGGGCCATCCGGCCCCTTCGCAGATTAATTTTCGCTCGGGGTATTCTCGGCGAAGTATTCGTGGTTGTCGGCGTTGTTCAGCGCCTTGACCGGATCCGTGCTCGCCAGATTGCGGGCATTGGTCTGACCGTATCCCAGATCGTCGGTGCCCGCCACCACGTTGAAGTGGCTCAGCTCGTGGACTATGGTGCCTGCGCGGGAATCTGTCCCGGTGATGGGCGCCGTCCAGAAGCTCTTGCACAGGTAGACCTTGTAGGGCTGATCCGGATAGACGTAGGCAAAGTAGCTCTGCTTGCAGCCGCAGTCGAAGGTGAGCGGCTTGTTGTCGATGGCATCCTTGATCTTGCTGAAGTGGGTCTCGGCCTGGTTCCAGCGAGAGGCGTCATAGGCGCCAAACCAGCTGCGGTAACGCTGGCCATCGGGCTTGTCCACCGCCAGGTAACTGCTGGAGTTGTTGGTAATGCCGCTGGCGGCATCGAGCGCGGTGAGGATGTCGCTCTTCTGGGTGTTGCTGCAGCGGCCGCTGAAGCTGACCGAGGCGGTCACCGCCTGGGGCTCGGCCACCGCCGCCTTGGCGAGCACCCGATCGTCAGCCACCCCTTCCACCCACAGGGTCACGACATTGGATTCGCTCCCCTGGGCCTGCTTGGCCTTGGCGGCCTTCGCCTCCTGTGGCAGCGTCGGCAGCCGGTAACGGATGCTGTACTGGCCCTGGGCGCTCATGTCGTAGAGACCGGAAACCTCGGCCTGCAGCGTCAGGCTCTGGCCTGCCTTGAGCAGCTGGAAGTCCTTGTCGGTTGGCGCCGCCCGCTTGATCAGGGCCCCCTCGTAGCCGACCTTCTCGCCGTCGCGCTCCACCAAAAACAGTGGGGCATCTTCGCTGCCCGGCAGCTGCCACTTGAGCAAGCGGATGGGCTTGTCACCCGTGTTGGTCAGGGTCAGGTTGACACGCACATCGTCGGTGCTGCCCTCCACCAGAGTGAGCCTGGCGTCGAGCCCGGCGGCGCAGAGCGGAGAGGCCAGCACGCTGGCCAGCAGCAGGGCAAGGGGGGTTGCTTTCATCATGTTTCCTCATTCATTGAGTAGCGCCATCAGGCGGTTTGCTTCCATATGGCCCTCTTTGGGGCCAAACCACCCTAGAGCAGAACGTCTGCGTCACCATCTCACCATATGGGTGACATCCCCCATCAGAGGGGGACGGGCGGACAAACCATTCAAATGCGACAAAAATCGCCGACTGCCGCACCAGGGCAGCACTCAGGTACGGGCCCCCTTCCCGTCGCTCACCCTGCCGTCATGGCCTGCCCCGCTGACGGTCAGCCATAAAAAACCCCGGCACGGGGCCGGGGTGATGAGGCGGGCATGGGCGTCCGCCCGTAATAAGGCTCAGGCCTCTGCCAGGAGCGCCAGGGCGGGCTGAGCATTGCCCGGCACCAGCCGGTAGGCCTTGTGGTGCTTGACCAGGGTGCTCTTCTTGTCACCCTGGCTCAGCAGCAGCCCCAGCTTGAAGACCGCCTCGGCCAGCTGCTTTTCATCCCCGCGCACATAGAGGGTAAGAGGCTTCACCAGCTCTCCCCCCTCGATATGGCCCAGATACTCGCTGGCGGAGATGACCAGGCTGGACTGGCCCTGGCTCAGCAGCCGCTGCTTGGCGTTCAGCTCGCTGTCGGTAAACACCAGCCAACCCGCACTCTGCAGCTCGGCGACCAGGGTGGCGAGCCTGGCCCCCAACTGTCCGGGCTCGGCCATGGCCCTGCCGTACTGACAGACGATGCGCGACAGCAGCCCCTTGAGATCGGCCCCGGCCCCCAGGGTGCGACCCAGTTGCACCCAGGCTTTCAAATCCTCCATCACCAGGCGGGAGAAGCGTTTCTCCTTGAGGGAGTCCGCCATCCAGGTGCAGAGGAAGTGGCTCTCTTGCGCCGGGGTGCGCTTGCACGCCTTCTGCTCTGCGGTGCGGGCCAGCTCGGCCAGGCTCTGGGTGGCCATGTCGAGCAGGGCCTCATTGTAGGTGCTAAGGGTCATGGGCGATCCTCGGGTTGAAAACAGAGATGGCAAAGGCGCCCATGGCGCCTTTGCGGTTCAATAGAGAGGGTGTCGAAGCCCTTACTTGCCCTGACGGGGTTTCTTGGCGGCCGCCAGACGCTTGAGGCGTTGCCCCTGCAGCTTGGCCTCGGCCATCACCTGGGCGGCGGCGTTGTCTTCCCGCTGCGGGCGCTTGCCGAAACGGCGGCGCTCCTGCAACTGCTTGATCAGCTCGTCACGGCTGCTCACCTCGTAGCCCGGCACCATGATGCGGCGGATCTTCTGGCCAATCAGGGCCTCGATCTCCAGCAGGGTGCGCTCCTCTTCGCGGCTGACGAAGGAGACGGCCATGCCGCTCTTGCCGGCGCGGCCGGTACGGCCGATGCGGTGGACATAATCTTCCGCCAGGAAGGGCAGATCGTAGTTGACCACGTACTGCAGATCCGGGATGTCCAGACCACGGGCGGCCACCTCGGTGGCCACCAGCACCCGCACCTTGCCTTCCATGAACTCGCGCAAGGCGCGGCGACGGCTGCCCTGGGCCTTCTCGCCATGAACCACGGCGGACTTGATGCCGTCGAGGTTCAGCTCTTCCACCAGCACGTCACAGCTCTCGCGGGTACTGGCGAACACCAGCACCTGTTGCCAGTTCTGCTTGCCGATGAGCTCGGAGAGCAGCTCGCGCTTGCGCTTTTGCTCCACCGGATAGACGGTGTGGCTGACGGTGTCGGCGGTGGAGTTCTGCTTGTTGACGCTGATGATCTGCGGTCTGTCCAGCATCAGGTTGGCCAGTTTCTTCACGGCGTCGGAGAAAGTGGCGGAGAACAGCAGGTTCTGACGAGTCTTGCTCACCGCCTGCAGGATCTGCTGCACATCGGCACTGAAGCCCATGTCGAGGATGCGATCCGCTTCGTCCAGCACCAGGGTCTCGACACCGGAGAGGCTGAGGTTGCAGGCGGTCAGGTGCTCGAGCAGTCGGCCCGGGGTCGCCACTATGATGTGCGCACCCGCCTTGAGTTTGCGGGCCTGCACATCCTGTTTGCCACCGCCGACCAGGGTCAGCACGCTGATGTCCAGATACTTGGCGAAGTCGTTGATGTTGCTCGCCACCTGGGCGGCCAGCTCGCGGGTCGGGGTCAGGATCAGCACCCGTGCGTTGGAAGGCTGGGCCGGGGCCGGGTTATCTACCAGACGTTGCAGTATGGGCAGCGCAAAGGCCGCCGTCTTGCCGGTCCCGGTCTGGGCGCTGGCCAGCACGTCGCTGCCACGGCGGATGGTCGGGATCGCCTGCTGCTGCACAGGGGTCATCTCCTGATAACCGCACTCTGAGACGGCACGCAAAATCTCGGGGGCAAAATCGAACGATTCAAATCTCATAATGGGTTCCTGTGTTCCAGCTGAGCTGTAGTTGGCTTAAGTGACCTGGGCCGGCGTGTGGCACGGCCTCGGCGAGGCTTGGGGCCAAGGACGGCTGGGTCTGACATGACATCAGAAGATGAGCCGGAAAATGGCGGGCGCGAAGTGTAACAGATAGGCATCAGGATTTCCGCCTCAAATGGCCTGTATTTTTACGCCACCGGGGCGAGCGCCTGACCAGGGCGGTCGGGGACAAGGGACGAGCGGCAGGCCCGTCCCTTGAGCAACTCAGCGCGCTCTCTTGGCCGAGCGCTTGAACAGCCGCATGCCGATGGCGGCCACGGCGATGACGAAGAGAGCGAAGGAGGTCACCAGCAGACACTTGGTCAACAGTTCATGGTGGTCAGCCAGCAGCGGCGTCGCCATCATGAACTTGCCGACCATGCTGAGGGCCAGGGCCCAGAGGAAGGCGCTGGCAAAGCTGGTCATCGCCACCCGCAGCAGATTCAGGCGGGAGATCCCCATCAGCATGGGCGTCAGCACCCTGACGAAGGGGATGAAACGGGAGACGAACATGGCCCAGAAGCCATAGCGATCGAGCAGCCGGGAGGCGCGGGGCAGGCTGCCCTCCGGGATAACCCGCTCCACCTGGCCCATGAAGCGGGTGCCATGAAGTGCATGTCCCTGCCAATACGCCATCACGCTGCCGACCCCGGCGGCCAGGGGCAGATAGAGGAACACCACCTCGGGCCCGAGCACTCCCATGCCCACCAGACCACCGGCCAATAGCACCAGGCTGTCCCCCGGCAGGGGCAGAAACACGAAGCTCGATTCGAGAAAGAGGATCACCACCAGACAGGTGACGAGCAGACCGACTGCCTGCAGTTGTATTAATTGCTCAAAGTCCTGATGCCATATGGCAAGCAGCATGTCCTGCATCTGGTATGACTCCCATCAACGTAATGCGCATCCGTCATGACGGCCCGTAGGCCCGGTCTGGCTACCCCTCCCTGGTACCACCCCCATATGTTCCTGCGGGAGGCCCGTTATACACCCGGGGAACTGAACAATAAATTAATGTCTGCCATTTATGTGGATACACCGTCATCCGGCACCAGCAACCCGGTGCGCTGACGGCAAGGTGCTCTCGCCACAGGCGTCCCGTCCTGCGCCACAAAACGGCAAAGAATATAGTCAGTTGGCGCCGAGGTGGGCTGCCATGACGATGGAAAAACCGTTACAGTGTAAGGACTCCTCAGTGGACGAGGAGGTACACGGAGCTAGGTATGGTGCATCCCCCCTCTTCTCATTTTCATGCAGGCATACTGCTGCTGGCCGGGCTTTCACTCTGCAACCAGGCCGCTCACGCCAATGATGAGACCCTCATTCAACAGCGGGCCAACGCGGTGGTCTCGTTGATGAGCTTCACCGTGGTACCGGACATCACCGCCAGCAACCTGGACATCGGCAGCGGCACCAACGAGCAGTCGGCGCTGACCATCACCCAGCTCGGTGGCGGCGCCACCATGAGCGAGGGCTTTCCCATCTATCTCGAGGGCACCCTGGGGTACAGCCGCTACGATCCCCAGTTCGTGTTCACCGACGGCAACGAGACCCGCACCATCCCCGTCAAGTGGAACAGCCTGAGCGCCACCGGCGGCATAGGGTGGGATTTCAGCCTGCACCGCGACCGCTTTGGCGGCAACCTGGTGCTGCGCCCCATCGCCAACTTCACCCTGGGAACCGTGGCGAGCGACCTGCGCATCGGCGCCGCCCTGATCGAGAACAGGACGGGCAAGAATCTCGACTTCCTCGACGGCGGCACCCTCAACGTCTATGGCCTGGGGGGCTCCCTCATGCTGGACTATGAGCTGTTCTCCAAGTCCCAGGATATCGACGCCGAGCTGCGCTACTCCTACCAACAGTTGCAAAGCTTCTCCGGCACCGCCGACAGCGTCACCGGCAAGGCCAACGCAGAGAACCTCGGGCTCTACCTGCGTCGCCGGGCACCTCTCTTCACCTGGACCCTGCTGGATCGCCCGCTGCGCTACGTGCTGGAAGGTGCCAGAACCGAGTACCTGGGAGAGCAAAGAGGCCTGATCGGCTTCAACAGCCTCAACTCCCTCGGCCTCGGGATCGAGCTCGACAGCAGCAAATACAAGGTCTTCGTCACCCGTACCCGGCTGGTGGCCCGCTATATGTTCAGCCACAACACCAGCGGCTACTCCCTTGGGTTGGCGATGAGTTTCTAGCGATACCGTCACTTGAACAGTTGGCATCATGGAGGCATGAGATGGACTTGACCCCCGTCATTGCGCTGTTGCTCGGCCAGCTCTGGTATCTGCTGCCACTGCTGTTGATCGCGACGCTCGTCAAAAGCCCCTGGTTCAAGGGCATGATCGGGGAGTGGTTTATCAACGTCAGCATCCGGCTCTTTCTCGACCAGCGGGAATATCACCTGCTCAAAGATGTGACCCTGCCCATCCCCCAGGGCAGCACCCAGATCGACCATGTGCTCGTCTCCCGCTTCGGGATATTCGTGATTGAGACCAAGAACATGAAGGGCTGGATATTCGGCAATCCGGCCCAAAAGAACTGGACCCAGCAGATCTATCGCCGCAAGCACAGCTTCCAGAATCCCCTGCACCAGAACCATCTGCACATGATGACCCTCAAATCCCTGCTGGGGGTGGCGGATCATCAGCTCCACTCCGTCATCTACTTCATTGGCGACTGCACCTTCAAGACCCCCATGCCGGACAACGTGATGAACCGCGGGCTGATCCGCCATATCAAAGGAAAAACCACCCAGGTATTGGCCCCTGCCGAGGTCACGCAAGTGGTCGAGACCATCCAGCAAGGGCGGCTGGTGGCAAACTGGCAGACCCGCAGGCAGCATGTGGCCCAGCTGAAGGCGCGTCATGGCGAATCATCACGCAAGCCGTTTTCCACCAAGGCAGTGCCTGACGAAAAGGGCGCGGCGCTCTCCCCTGTCACCATCCAACAGCTCGGTGATCCGAGTCCGCCTTGCCCCAGATGTGGCAATGCCATGGTCTTGCGTACCGCCAGCCGGGGAGAAAACAGAGGCAACTCGTTTTGGGGATGTAGCGGATATCCAACATGCAAGGGAATAGTACCCCTTGCGAAGACTCGCCATGGTGCTGCGACACGGGACATCAGAGCCTGACCCCTCAGCAGGAACTGAAACAAGGGCGGCCACTTGGCCGCCCTTGTTGTCTCTGACTGTCAGCGAATGGTCGCCATTTTCCTGACGCAGGCCTGCTCCCTGTCATCCACCCGCTTGGCAAACCAGGCGGTGGTGAGGTTGCGGGTGATCTTGGGGCTTTTCAGCTGGATGCCGGGCAGCACGGCGCGGGGTTGCCGCTTGCCCGCCTGCTTGTCGGCCAGGGTGAAGACCCGATGATAGAGGTCGGTCTTGGCAAAATCGGCACTGTCCCCCTTGAGCAGGCTCTGGTGGATGGCCTGCTTGCTCATGTTGACGCGGCTGGCGATGCTGTGCACCGCGAGCTCGGTCTTGCCGGGCAGATCTGAGTCGTAGCGGACCAGATCCCCGTCCAGGGCCAGAGGCTTGCCGCTGACCCGGCTCACCGCGGCCTGGAAGGCGGCGTTGCGGCTCGCATACCAGCCCGCATTGAAGTCGGCGAAACGGTAGAGGGTGTCCGGGTAGTCGGCGGGATAACCGAAGATATGTTTGGTGCCAAACCAGATGCCGCCCCGGCGGGTGAACACCTCGTGGCGGATGGACTCCTTGACCGGATAAGGATAACCGCGGGCGTTGGCCTCGGCGAAGGCGATGCTGACCTGCATGGGGCCGCCGGTGCGCACCGGATTGAGGTTGCCAAACAGCTGCTTGCCCATGGGCACGGCCCCTATCATATCCTCGAAGATCTCGCTCATCTCCCGCTCGGTGCGAAGGGCATCGATGCGCGCGGCATAGCTCTTGCCAGTGGGAGACTTGATGGAGAGCGCCGTGCGCACCACGAATTCGGGGATCAGCAGCTTGGCGGCCCGGGCGTTGATCTCCTTCCAGGCTATCTTGCCAAGACCGGGCACCACGGGATCCGCCTGATAGGTGGCCTCCTGCTCCGCCACCGCCAGCACTGAGCAGACATTGTGATCGCTCACCGTCAGCCCCTGGGTGCTGAGCGCCGTCACCACATCGTTGGCCCAACCCGGCTTGTCCTGCACCTGGCGCGGCAGGAAGCGCACGATGCGGCTCTTCATGTCCGCGGGCTTGCGCGGCTGCATGGCTTTGGGCTGGTTGGCGATGACGGCCGCCTCCTCGACAGGAGCGGTCGGTTCACTGGCACAACCCGCCAGCAACACGGCCATCAGCAGCGGCAGGGGGATCAGGGCGCGCGCAGAAGAGACAACACGAGAAGGAGAGGCAAAACAGGGAGAGAATGTCATGAAGGCTTCCGATAGAGAGCGGGGGCCGGGCCCTCATTCATCACGGATGAAAGGCCCCGAACGCAAACAGGTGCCCATTGTAGAGGATTGGCTCGCCCGGCTAAAGCCTCCAACTCGAGCTTGGGCCAGCCCCGGGGAATAGGGAGCAGCGGCATGACGACAGGTGGCGTGAGCCTGTGCACAGGTCCCATCTGCCAAACCTCGAACAATGGCTTTTATTGATAGTCATTTCTATTTAGAATGCCGCCGACCGACACGCCCGCGGCATGGAGCCCATGGACAAGCTGACCCCCTCTTCGACCCCCTGCAGCGACTGCTGATCACCCCGCTCTGGCAGAGTCTGTCGGGGCTGTTCGATCTCAACGGGCGCCTGGGCTTTGTTTTCCTGCTGATCTCGGGCACCGTCGCCTACCTGCTCTATCTGCACCGCCGTCGCCAGGGAGATCCCGAAACCCGCAGCTTTCGCCACTTCCTGGGGGGCCGGGCCGTCTGGTTGCACCCCTCGGCCCTGCTCGATTACCAGTACTACCTGGTGCGCGCCCTGCTGCATGTGGCGGTGATCCTGCCTGTCCTGACCCTGCTCCACCCCTGGCTGCTGCAAACCGGGGACGTGCAATCGGCACTGACCCGGCTCTGGGGTGAGCGCCCGAGGTTCGCCGAGGCGAGCTGGCTGATGATGCTCTATGGCCTGGGGGTCTTCCTCATCAGCGACTTCGTCCATTACTGGCTGCACCGCGCCTTTCACAGCCGCTGGCTGTGGGAGTTTCACAAGGTACACCACAGCGCGACCGTGATGGTGCCGCCAACGGCGAGCCGCATCCACCTGGTGGAGAAGCTGTGCGAGATGCTGGTCAAGGGGAGCTGCCTCGCCCTCTACGGCGGCATCTTCCATTGGCTCTGTGGCGGCACAGTGCGCCCCTACACCCTGTTTGGCATCAGCTACCTGGTGCTCATCTTCAACGCCCTGGCCGCCAACCTGCGCCACACCCACATCTGGCTCTCCTTCGGCCCCAGGCTCGAACACCTGCTCAACAGCCCGGCCCAGCACCAGATCCATCACAGCCGGGATCCCCGCCACTTCAACCACAACTTCGGCACCAATCTCTCCCTCTGGGACTGGTGGTTCGGCACCCTCTATGTGACCAGCAGCCAGCCCGAGCCGCTCTCCTTCGGGGTGGGCCCGAGAGACAACGAACGCTACAGCCGGTTAAGTGCCCTGATCCTGCGCCCCTTCCTGGTGACGGTGCGCAAGATCTGGCGTGCCCTGCCCCGCCCCCGCAAGCCGCTGGTGGATTGAGCAAGGCCCATAAGCACAACGCCACCCTGAGGTGGCGTTGTTGTTGGCGGACATGGCTCAGGCGCTTTGGCGCAGGGCGCGGATCTGGGCGGCGCCGTTGATCACCGCCTGCAGGGAGGCGTTGACCACGTCACGGCCGATGGCCACCCCGCACATGCGGGTGCCGTCGACACTCAGCAGCACATAGGCGGCGGCGCGGGATTCGGTACCGGCGCTGAGGGCATGTTCGGAGTAGTCGAGCACATCTATGTGCATGCCGGTCTGGCGCTCCCAGCCGTTGACCAGGGCCGTGATGGCCCCCTCCCCCTCACCACAGAGCTGCAAGCTGCCGTCCGGGGTCTGCAGCTCGAGACGCAGGGTCTCCTGACTGTCGTGACCGAGCTGAAAACGACCGATACGATAACCGTGCAGCGGCTCGAGGTAGTGCTGCTCGAACAGCGCGCGGATCTGCTCCGGGCTGATTTCGCTGCAGCTCGCCTCGGCCTGCGCCTGAACCCGGCGGCTGAAGTCGATCTGCAGCCAGCGCGGCAGTTGCAGGCCGAGGTCGCGCTCCAGCAGATAGGTGACCCCTCCCTTGCCGGACTGGCTGTTGATGCGGATCACCGCCTCGTAGCTGCGACCAAGATCGGCAGGATCGATCGGCAGATAGGCCACGTCCCAGTAGGCATCAGGCTTCTCGGCCGCCAGGGATTTGCGGATGGCGTCCTGGTGGCTGCCGGAGAACGCCGTGTAGACCAGCTCGCCGGCATAGGGGTGGCGCGGGTGCAGGGCAATCTGGGTGCAGGCCCCCACGGTCGCGACGATGGCGTCCATGTCAGAGAGATCCAGCTCGGGATCGATGCCCTGGCTGTAGAGGTTCATGGCCATGGTGACGATATCCATGTTGCCGGTACGCTCGCCGTTGCCAAGCAAGGTGCCCTCGATGCGATCGGCCCCCGCCAGCACCGCCAGCTCGGCCGCCGCCACCCCGCAGCCCCGATCGTTGTGGGTGTGAATGGAGATGCTCACCTCGGGGCGCGCCCTGAGGTGGCGGCAGAACCACTCCACCTGATCCGCGAACATGTTGGGGGTGCTCACCTCCACGGTGGCGGGGAGGTTGAGGATCATGGGGCGGGAGGCCGATCGCCACTCGTCGATGACGGCGTCGCACACCTCCACCGCGAACTCCACCTCTGTGCTGCTGAAGCTCTCGGGGGAGTACTGGAAGCTCCACTCGGTGCCTGGGTTGCGGGCCGCGTATTCCCGTACCCAGCGCGCCCCCTGCACGGCGATGGCCTTGACCCCTTCCCGCCCGGTGTTGAACACATAGTTGCGCTGGGTCGGGTTGACCGAGTTGTACACATGAACGATGGCCCGCTTCGCCCCCTTGAGGGACTCGAAGGTACGGGCGATGAGATCTTCCCGGGCCTGCACCAGCACCTGGATGGTGACATCGTCCGGAATGAGATTGCGCTCGATGAGTTCGCGCACGAAGTCAAAGTCCGGCTGGGAGGCGGCCGGGAAGCCCACCTCGATATGCTTGAAGCCGACATGGGTCATCAGCGCCCACATCTGCAGCTTCTGGGCCACCGTCATGGGTTCGACCAGCGCCTGGTTGCCGTCCCGCAGATCCACGGCGCACCAGAGCGGCGCGCGCTCAAGCACCCGGTTGGGCCATTGCCTGTCCGCCAACGCAATGACGGGGGCCGGGCGGTATTTGCGATGATCGAAGCTCATATTCAGATTCCCTTGGCAGATATGCTGAGGCGCCAGGCGACCGGGCAGGTAACAGAGGGTGCAAGGAGGGGGAGCGGACTGACGCGATAACGCTGGCCCTGATCCTCTCGCAACCCTCTGGCACTGAATGCTTGCCGGTGCGGACGACCTTGTTTGCTCACGCATGTGATGAGAAACCAGTATAGGGAGGCGTTCGGGGTGAGTGATTGCGAAGATTGTTGTCAATGGCACAAAATAGGCAATTTATGATTGCATTAAGCCAATTTAAGGGGGTTTATCACCCTTGCTTCTCGCTGTTTACGCCACCCCGTGCATGAGGAGCCGATGCGCCCGGGATCCGCCGCCCCCGCCAAAAGAAACACCCCGCCATCGCTGGCGGGGTGTTGTCAGGCTTGCATCCAGGGCCGTAAGCCACCCTGGCCGCGCGCACCTTAGCGGTGCTTGACCCTGTGGTGCAGCTCCTGCACCGAGTTCACGTTGGCGGTGGCATCGACGCTGATAGCCATGCAGGTGGCGAAGGCCGCGTGCAGCGTGGTGGTGTAGGCCACCTTGTGCTGCAGGGCGCCGCGGCGCAGCTGCTTGGAATCCTGAATCGCCTGACGGCCCTCGGCGGTGTTGACGATGTAGGTGTACTCGCCATTCTTGATGCGATCCAGAATGTGCGGACGGCCTTCATGCACCTTGTTCACCAGACGCGGGTTGATGCTCGCTTCCCCCAGGGTCACGGCAGTGCCGTGGGTGGCGTCGAGCTCATAGCCCAGCTCCAGCAATTTGGCGGCCAGGTTCACCACCCGCTCCTTGTCGCCGTGACGCACGGAGAGCAGGGCGCGACCTTCGCTCGGCACCTGGTGACCGGCACCCAGCTGGGCCTTGGCGTAAGCCTCGGCAAAGCTGCTGCCCACCCCCATCACCTCGCCAGTGGAGCGCATTTCCGGCCCCAGCAGCGGGTCGACACCCGGGAACTTGGCAAACGGCAGCACCACTTCTTTGACCGAGTAGTAGGGCGGGATGATCTCGGTGGTGAAACCTTGCTCCTGCAGGCTCTGACCGGCCATAACCCGGGCGGCGATCTTCGCCAGCGGCGCACCGGTGGCCTTGGAGACGAAGGGCACGGTACGGGCGGCACGGGGGTTCACCTCGATGAGGTAGATCTCGTTGTCCTTCACCGCGAACTGCACGTTCATCAGGCCGACCACGCCGAGCTCCAGCGCCAGCTTGCGCACCTGCTCACGCATCTCGTCCTGGATGGCCTTGGACAGGGTGTAGGGCGGCAGGGAGCAGGCGGAGTCACCGGAGTGGATACCGGCCTGCTCGATGTGCTCCATGATGCCGCCGATGACCACGTCAACGCCGTCACAGATGGCGTCCACGTCCACCTCGGTGGCGTCGTCCAGGAAGCGGTCCAGCAGCACCGGCGACTCGTTGGAGACACTCACGGCCTCCGCGAAGTAGCGACGCAGATCCTGCTCGTCATAGACGATTTCCATGGCGCGGCCACCCAGCACGTAGGAGGGGCGAACCACCAGCGGGTAGGTGATGCGGGCGGCGACCTGCACAGCCTGCTCCAGCGCAGTGACGGTGCCATTTTCCGGCTGCTTGAGGCCAAGGCGCTCGACGGCGGACTGGAAGCGCTCGCGGTCTTCGGCACGGTCGATGGCATCCGGGCTGGTGCCGATGACAGGCACGCCGTTCGCTTCCAGGGCACGGGCAAGCTTGAGCGGAGTCTGACCGCCGTACTGGACGATGACGCCTTTCGGGTTTTCGACGCGCACGATTTCCAGCACGTCTTCCAGGGTCACCGGCTCGAAGTAGAGACGGTCGGAGGTGTCGTAATCGGTGGAGACGGTCTCCGGGTTGCAGTTGACCATGATGGTCTCGTAACCGTCTTCGCGCAGGGCCAGGGCCGCGTGCACACAGCAGTAGTCGAACTCGATGCCCTGACCGATGCGGTTCGGGCCGCCGCCGATGATCATGATCTTGTCGCGATTGGTCGGCGCCGCTTCGCACTCCTCGTCATAGCTGGAGTACATGTAGGCGGTGTTGGTGGCGAACTCGGCGGCGCAGGTATCGACCCGCTTGTAGACCGGGAAGATGTTGTGGCGGGCACGGGCCTTGCGTACCTCGCCCTCGGCCACGCCGAGGATCTTGGCCAGACGGGCGTCGGCGAAGCCCTTGCGCTTCAGGGTGCGCAGGAAGTCGGCGTCCAGGCCGGCCATGCCGCGCTCTTTCACCTGCTCTTCCAGCTTCACCAGCTCTTCAATCTGCACCAGGAACCAGGGGTCAATCTTGGTCAGCTTGAAGATGCCGTCCATGGAGAGACCGGCGCGGAACGCATCGGCGATGTACCAGATCCGGTCGCAACCGGCATCCTGCAGCTCGTGGCGGATGCGGGTCAGAGAGTCGGGGGTATTGAGATCCACCATGGGGTCGAAGCCGGTCTTGCCGGTCTCGAGGCTGCGCAGGGCCTTGTGCAGGGACTCCTGGAAGTTGCGGCCAATGGCCATCACTTCACCCACGGACTTCATCTGGGTGGTGAGACGGTCGTTGGCACCGGCAAACTTCTCGAAGTTGAAGCGCGGGATCTTGGTGACCACGTAGTCAATCGCCGGCTCGAAGGAGGCCGGGGTGCGACCGCCGGTGATGTCGTTCATCAGCTCGTCCAGGGTGTAACCGATGGCGAGCTTGGCGGCGATCTTGGCGATGGGGAAACCGGTCGCCTTGGAGGCGAGCGCGGAGGAGCGGGACACCCGCGGGTTCATCTCGATGATGACCATGCGGCCATCTTTGGGATTGATGCCGAACTGGACGTTGGAGCCGCCGGTCTCGACGCCGATCTCGCGCAGCACCGCCATGGAGGCGTTGCGCATTAGCTGGTACTCCTTGTCGGTCAGCGTCTGGGCTGGCGCGACCGTGATGGAGTCACCGGTGTGGATGCCCATGGGGTCAAAGTTTTCGATGGCGCAGACGATGATGCAGTTGTCGTTGCGATCCCGCACCACTTCCATCTCGTACTCTTTCCAGCCGATCAGGGACTCATCGATGAGCAGCTCCTTGGTCGGGGAGAGATCCAGGCCGCGCTCGCAGATCTCGACGAACTCTTCGGTGTTGTAGGCGATGCCGCCACCGGAGCCACCCATGGTGAAGGAGGGACGGATGATGCAGGGGAAGCCGACCATCTGCTGCACCTTCCACGCCTCTTCCATGTTGTGGGCGATGCCGGCGCGCGGGCACTCCAGGCCGATGCTCTTCATGGCGATGTCGAAGCGACGACGATCTTCCGCCTTGTCGATGGCATCGGCGGTGGCACCTATCATCTCCACACCGAACTCGGCCAGCACGCCGTGCTTCTCCAGATCCAGCGCGCAGTTGAGCGCGGTCTGGCCACCCATGGTGGGCAGCACCGCATCCGGACGCTCTTTCTTGATGATCTCGCGCACCACTTCCCAGGTGATGGGCTCGATGTAGGTGGCGTCCGCCATCTCGGGGTCGGTCATGATGGTGGCCGGGTTGGAGTTCACCAGGATGACGCGGTATCCCTCCTCGCGCAGAGCCTTGCAGGCCTGGGCGCCGGAGTAGTCGAATTCGCAGGCCTGACCGATGACGATGGGGCCGGCGCCGAGGATCAGGATGCTCTGTAGGTCGTTACGTTTTGGCATGGCTCTCTTTATCCTCTTAGGCGCGATACTGCTTAATCAATTCAATAAAGTGGTCGAACAGACCGGCACAGTCGTGGGGGCCCGGGCTCGCTTCGGGGTGACCCTGGAAGCTGAAGGCTGGACGATCGGTGCGATGTATGCCCTGCAGGGAGCCGTCGAACAGGGAGACGTGAGTGGCACGCAGGCACTCCGGCAGGCTGTTCTCGTCCACCGCAAACCCGTGGTTCTGGGCGGTGATCATGACGGTGTTGTCGTCCAGGCTCTTCACCGGGTGGTTGGCACCGTGGTGACCGAACTTCATCTTGACTGTCTTGGCGCCGGAGGCCAGACCCAGCAGCTGGTGACCCAGGCAGATGCCGAACACCGGGGTGTTGGTCCCAAGGAAGGCCTTGATGGCCTCGATGGCGTAGTCGCACGGCTCGGGGTCACCGGGGCCGTTGGAGAGGAAGATGCCATCCGGGTTCATCGCCAGCACCTCGGCGGCCGGGGTCTTGGCCGGCACTACTGTCAGGCGGCAGCCGCGGTCCACCAGCATGCGCAGGATGTTGCGCTTGACGCCAAAGTCGTAGGCCACCACGTGGTACTTGAGCTCATCGGCCGCCGGGGTGACGTGCCCCTTGCCGAGCTGCCAGCTGCCTTCAGTCCAGCTGTAGGATTCGCTGACGGTCACTTCCTTGGCCAGGTCCATCCCCTTCAGACCGGGGAAGGCGCGGGCCTGGCTCAGTGCATGGGCTTCATCGAGCTGCTTGCCGGCCAGGATGCAACCGGCCTGGGCACCCTTCTCCCGCAGGATGCGGGTCAGTTTGCGGGTGTCGATGTCGGCGATGCCAACGATGTTGTGAGACTTGAGGTAATCGGAGAGGGATTGCTGATTGCGGAAATTGGAGGCAAGTATCGGAAGGTCCCGGATGATCAATCCCTGCGCGTGGATTTGACTGGACTCTTCATCTTCGCTGTTGGTGCCGGTGTTGCCTATATGGGGGTAAGTGAGGGTGACTATCTGACGGGAATAAGAGGGATCGGTGAGGATTTCCTGATAGCCCGTCATCGACGTATTGAAAACCACTTCACCAACGGAACATCCCTCGGCGCCTATCGACACGCCTTTGAACACAGTTCCATCTTCCAGCACTAGCAATGCAGTGTGATTCAAGACAACCTCCAGTTATTTAGCTTTAAATTCAGCAATTTACCTGGGTGTTGCGGGTCCGGACGCTGTTTGAAACAGGGCTCAAACCCGGCAGATTTCTGGCAAATTGGGCGCATTCTACTTAAAAACGATCTCATTTCAACGTCTTTTCTCGTTTGAAATGCATCTAAATTCAATAAACAAGCAACATTACCCATTATCTATGCACTGAGGTGCTTTGCAACCCCCTCCCCAAAAAGAAAAGCCAAAACCCGAAACAAAAGCACACACCCATGCCACCCAGCAGACAAAAAACGATATTTTATCGTTAATAAACAGACAAGTACGAATTTAAAAAACAAACAACTCAAGCCAAAAAGTGCCATTTGGCGATAGAAAACTGACTACTAAAAATAGAAAACGTTTTTCTTTGATTGCATTTTTAGTCTGTTTGACCGGATGTGAAAAAAGCGGGCTGCAGGGAAAATTGAGACCCAATCCCGTTACCCTCTGATGACATTTTTGTCGCAGGAGTGTGGCGCAGAAATAGGAAGGGGGAGATTTAGGCTGGTTCACCACAAAAGCGGTGCTTAATGCTCATTTTTACAAAAACCATAAACAAGACCCCGGCGAGCCGGGGTCTGACAACCAGAGTGAGGAGAGGAGAGCCCTGGTCAGGCTCCCGCTACACCCTATTTGAGGTCGAGTACGTCCTGCATGTCGTAGAGACCCGCCCCCTGCTGGCCGAGCCACTTGCCTGCCCGCACGGCGCCATTGGCAAACGTCAGGCGGCTCGAAGCCTTGTGGCTTATCTCCACCCGCTCGCCGATGTCGGCAAACATGACGGTGTGCTCCCCCACCAGATCTCCGGCGCGGATGGTGGCAAAGCCGATGGTGTTGCGATCCCGCTCGCCGGTGATCCCCTCGCGGCCATAGACGGCGCACTCTTTGAGATCCCGGCCCAGGGTTTTCGCCACCACTTCCCCCATGGAGAGCGCGGTGCCGGATGGCGCATCCACCTTGTGTCTATGGTGCCCCTCGATGATCTCGATGTCGGTGTACTCCCCCATCACCTTGGCGGCCTGTTCCAGCAGCTTGAACACCAGGTTGACGCCGACCGAGTAGTTGGACGCGAACACGATGCCGATCTGCTTGCCCGCCTCGTGCAGCGCGGCCTTGCCTGCGTCGTCGAAGCCGGTGGTGCCTATCACCATCTGCTTGCCGTGGGCCAGGGCGAAGGCCAGGTTGGCCAGGGTCACCTCGGGACGGGTAAAGTCGATGATGAGATCAAACTCATCGCGCACCTTGTCCAGGCTGTCGCTGATGACGACCCCAAGCCGACCCAGGCCATTGAGTTCACCCGCATCCAGGCCTATCACGGCAGAGCCAGGTCGCTCCAGCGCCGCACCGACCACCACGCCCTCGGCGTTGGTGATGGCCTCCAGCAGCACCTTGCCCATACGACCATTACAGCCCATCACGGCCACACGGATCGGATTGTCCATCTCCACCCTCTCATCTCTTTATTTTGGAAAGAGACCGTTTTACCAGCCCGCGCCGGCTTTGAAAAGCCCTCCGTGGCCGTCGTCTCGGCGCCGCCATATCAACAATAAATATCGTAAAAGTCCGAATAATTGACGGATTTAATCAGCACATCAGAATCACAAAAGAAAAAGACTTATCCATCTGGACGTCTATCTTGACCGAATGCCCCCGACTCACTATTGTGAGCCCCCCATAGCGGCAGGATGCCTACCCTGTGTCCGAGCATACCCGGGCCAACACAGGCTGCGACAGGAGGTCATTGTTCAAGTTTCGAGGAACACATGATCCAGACCCAACCCAGTGCCAGAGCCCTGCTGCCCCTTCTGGTCTTTCTTGCTCTCTTCATCGGTACCGGCACCTGGCTGACCCTGCAGGGGGTCGAGTTTGCCTTCTACCAGTTGCCCGCCCCCGTGGCCGCCCTGCCCGCCGTCATGCTGGCGCTGATGCTGGGCAAGGAGGGCTTCAACAAGAACCTTGAAACCTTCTTCAAGGGGGTGGGTGACAGCAACATCATGGCCATGTGCCTCATCTATCTGCTGGCGGGCGCCTTCGCCACCGTGGCCAAGGCCACCGGCGGGGTGGATGCCACCGTCGCCCTCGGCCTCTCCCTGATCCCGGGCTGGTTCCTGCTGCCGGGGCTCTTCCTCATCTCCGCCTTCATTGCCACCGCCATGGGCACCTCCATGGGCACCATAGGGGCAGTGGCACCCGTAGCCCTCGGCGTCGCCCAGGCCACCGGCATAGACCCCGTACTGATGGCGGGCACCATTCTCTCCGGCGCCATGTTCGGCGACAACCTCTCCATCATCTCGGACACCACCATAGCGGCGACCCGCAGCCAGGGCTGCGAGATGAAGGACAAGTTCCGCGAGAACGTCAAGATTGCCGCCCCCGCCGCCGTGCTGGTGATCCTGCTCTACCTGCTGCTGGGCTCCACCGGTGAGGCCCCCGCCGCCAACGCCAGCGCTGACCTGCTCAAGGTGATGCCCTACCTGCTGATCCTGGTGCTGGCGCTCGGTGGCATGAACGTCTTCGTGGTGCTCGGCCTTGGCATCCTGGCCGCCGGTGGCGTTGGGCTTGTCGGAGGCTATCCCCTCGGCCAGTTCAGCAAGGACATCTATCAGGGCTTCACCAGCATGCAGGAGATCTTCCTGCTCTCCATGCTGATCGGCGGCCTCGGCGCCCTGATGGAGCGCCAGGGGGGGCTGGCCTGGATCAGCGCACGCATCGCGGCCCTGATCGCCCGCTTCACCCGTGCCCACGACGGTGAGCAAAACGAGAAGGCGGCCGAGCTCGGCATCGCCGGTGTGGTCGGGCTCACCAACCTCTGTACCGCCAACAATACGGTTGCCATCATAGTGGCGAGCAAGGTGGCCCGGGACCTGGCAGAGCAGCACGGGGTCACCCCGCGCCGCGCCGCCTCGATGCTGGACATCTTCTCCTGCGTGGTACAAGGCCTCATCCCCTGGGGTGCCCAGGCGCTGCTGCTCGGCTCCATCTTCGCCCTCTCGCCGCTCTCGGTCGTGAGCATGAGCTTCTACCCCATGGCGCTGGCCCTGGCCGCCCTCGTCGCCGTCTTTATCAAGCATCAGGTGCGCGGCGGCGCCGATCATCGACAAGTCGCCTGATCATCACCTTCTACCACTCAGACCTGGGGCTGGCCGCCATAGTCGCGGCGTTCGTCAAGCACCAACTGCGCACGGCGACCGAGCCCTCTCCCCAGAGCTGAATCAGGGCCCTCGCTGGCCGGGGACTATCCCGTCGTCCCCGGCCAGATCCCGGCACCGTCCCTTCCCCGCTTTTCATCCCGATGGCCCCTTGTTAAGGTAACCCAGCCCTTTAGTTCCACCACAGGAGCCCCCATGTCCGATACCCAGCCCGAACGCCAAAGCCTGCGCCAGCTCATCCGCCAGCGCAGAAAGAGCCTGAGTCAGGCCGAGCAGCAGGCGGCGGCCCAGCAACTGGTCACGCGCTTCCAGGAACACCCCGAGATCCAGGGGGCCAGACGCATCGCCCTCTACCTGGCCAATGACGGCGAGCTCGATCCCCTGCCCGCCATTCACTGGCTCTGGAGCCAGCGCAAGGAGGTCTACCTGCCGGTGCTGCACCCCTTCACCCCGGGTCACCTGCTCTTCTTGCGCTACACCGCCACCAGCCCCATGACCCGCAACCGCTATGGCATCGCCGAGCCCGAGCTCGATGTGCAGCAGGTGCTACCCCACAGCATGCTGGATCTCATCTGCACCCCGCTGGTGGCCTTCGATGCCGAGGGCAACCGGCTCGGCATGGGAGGCGGCTATTACGATCGCACCCTGGCCTGCTGGCACGAGCACGGGCTGGGTCCAAGGCCGCTGGGTCTTGCCCACGACTGCCAGCAGGTGGAGTCAGTGCCCCAGGCGCAGTGGGACGTGCCGCTTCCCCAGATCATCACCCCCGCCCGCTGCTGGCGCTTCTCCTAGCAAGTTTTGCCCTGCTGCCGGGGGGCTGACCCCTCTTCCCCCTCCCCTTGGCTCAATAAACAGGCAAACGATTTACATCTTGGGGCTTTTTGCCCCGGAACGTGACCGCCATGGTCGCTCTGGGCAGGATGCTTGGATATAATGCGCCCGCTTTTTCCATAAGGATCCATCATGACTCAAGATGAAATGAAGAAGGCGGCCGGTTGGGCTGCGCTCAAATACGTGGTACCCGGCACCATAGTCGGGGTGGGCACCGGCTCTACCGTCAATCACTTCATCGACGCACTGGCGACCATGAAGGACGAGATCAAGGGCGCGGTATCGAGCTCCATCGCCTCTACCGAGCGCCTCAAGGGGTTCGGCATCCCGGTGTTTGATCTCAACGACATCGATGCCCTCTCCGTCTACGTGGATGGCGCCGACGAGATCAACGGAACCCGCGACATGATCAAGGGGGGCGGCGCCGCCCTGACCCGCGAGAAGATAGTCGCGGCCGTGGCCGACCAGTTCATCTGCATCATCGACAACACCAAGACAGTCGAGGTGCTGGGCCAGTTCCCGCTGCCGGTGGAGGTGATCCCCATGGCCCGTGAATACGTGGCCCGCGAGATCAGGAAGCTTGGTGGCAACCCGGTGTGGCGTGAGGGTGTGGTGACCGACAACGGCAACATCATCCTGGACGTCAAGGGCATGGCCATCACCGATGCCAAAGGGCTGGAAGTGCAGCTCAACGCCATCGTGGGCGTGGTCACCAACGGCCTGTTCGCCCATCGCGGCGCCGACGTGGTATTGATTGGCACGCCAGAGGGCGTGGTCACGCAATAAGGCTGACCGCGGGAGGGCTCGCGGGGTCACCAGACCCCCATTATTGCCCCCGCGAATGGACAACGGCGCCTGATGGCGCCGTTTCTATTTATCCCTCAATGGCTTGTAGCAACATCGCTGCAAAAAACGTTGATAACTTCAAAGAATTTGACTTTCGTCACAAATATTCCCTCTCCCAAACGTTTTTGCTACTTTACGGTTTTCTTCACACCGCAAGCCTGAACGCATTTTTCAAAACAATAGAGGGAACGTCATGACAGCCAAGTTTTCGCTGGACAAGGATAAGATCAAGGTACTGCTGCTGGAGGGAGTGCATCCCAACACGGTGGAGACCTTTCGGGCAGCCGGCTACACCAATGTTGAGTATCTGAAGACCTCCCTGTCGGAAGAGGAGCTGGTCGAACGTATTCGTGACGTGCATTTCGTGGGCCTGCGTTCACGCACCCAGATCACCGAGAAGGTGCTGGATGCCGCCGGCAAGCTGGTGGCCATCGGCTGCTTCTGCATCGGCACCAACCAGGTCTCCCTGGATGCCGCCCACGTGCGCGGCATTCCCGTCTTCAACGCCCCCTTCTCCAACACCCGCTCCGTGGCCGAACTGGTGCTCGGGGAGATACTGCTGCTGCTGCGCGGCATCCCCGAGAAGAACGCCAAGTGCCATCGCGGCGTCTGGGAGAAGCTCGCCAACCGCAGCGTCGAAGCTCGCGGCAAGAAGCTCGGCATCATAGGCTACGGCCACATCGGTACCCAGCTTGGCATCATCGCTGAGATGATCGGCATGAAGGTCTACTACTACGACATCGAGAACAAGCTCTCTCTGGGCAACGCCATCCAGGTGCCGAACCTGGTGGAGCTGCTCAACATGTCTGACGTCATCAGCCTGCACGTGCCGGAGACCGCCTCCACCAAGGATCTCATCGGCGCCGAGCAGCTGCGCATGATGAAACCGGGCGCCATCTTCATCAACGCCTCCCGCGGTACCGTAGTGGACATCGATGCCCTGGCCGACGTCATCAAGAGCGGTCACCTCTCCGGCGCCGCCATCGACGTCTTCCCGAGCGAGCCCAAGTCCAACGACGAGGAGTTCCTGACCCCGCTGCGCGGCCTGGACAACGTCATCCTGACCCCCCATATCGGCGGTTCCACCCAGGAAGCCCAGGAGAACATAGGTCTGGAAGTGGCCAACAAGCTGGTCAAGTATTCAGACAACGGCTCCACCCTCTCCGCCGTCAACTTCCCGGAAGTCTCCCTGCCGGGCCACAAGGGCTCCAGCCGCCTGCTGCACATCCACCGCAACCAGCCCGGCGTGATGAACCAGATCAACCAGATCTTCGCCGACGAGGGGATCAACATCGCCGGTCAATACCTGCAGACCAGCAGCGAGATCGGCTATGTGGTGATCGACGTGGAAACCGAGCACAGCGAGAAGGCGCTCTCCCGTCTCAAGGAGATCAACGGCACCATACGTGCCCGGATCCTGCACTGATGCCCTGAGCCCGGCGCCAGGCGCCAGGCGCCAGGCCAGCAAAAAGCCCGTCTCGATGACGGGCTTTTTTATGTCAGGAGAAAGGTTGCTCTCGCAACCTACCACCAACCCAGCAGATTGCGGCCAATCAGGGCGCCCCACACCAGGGCATTGAGGGCCAGGGCGATAAAGACGGCGGCGGAGCCGAGATCCTTGGCGCGCCCCGACAGCTCGTGATGCTCGGAGCCGATGCGATCCACCACCGCCTCGATGGCGGAGTTGAGCACCTCGACGATCACCACCAGCCAGCTGATGCAGATGAGCAGCAGGATTTCGTTGAGGGAGTTGCCGAGCCAGCCTGCCAGCGGCATCAGAGCCAAGACGAGCACCAGCTCCTGGCGGAAGGCCGCCTCGTTAATCCAGGCCGACTTGAGACCCTTCATGCTGTAACCGGTTGCGTTGATGATGCGGGTAACCCCGGTCGCGCCTGGCTTTGCCACGATAACTACCTCATTTGAAATGGCTTTTAGGCTCACATCCTATCAGAGCCGCCCAAGGTTTCCATCGGGAGAGTTTTGCTTTATTTTATTCCCTTGCATTTCGGCATCCCGCCCCCTTATTCACTCGAGAATTGAGTCGTATGTCCATTCACACCGATGAATTGCGCACCCGTCGCCTGGAGTCCCTGATCACTCCGAGCGAGCTGGCGCACGCCTTCCCGTTAAACGACACCGTCGCCCAGAACCTGCTGGATGCCCGCCACGATGTAGAAGCCATTCTGGCCGGTGAGGATCAGCGTCTGCTGGTCATCGTCGGCCCCTGCTCCATCCACGACCCGGCCGCCGCCCGCGAATACGCCCAGCGCCTGAACACCCTGCGCGAGCAATACAAAGAGAGCCTGTGCATAGTGATGCGCACCTACTTCGAGAAGCCGCGCACCATAGTGGGCTGGAAGGGGCTCATCAACGATCCGCGCCTCGACGGCAGTTTCGATGTGAACGAGGGGCTGAAGCTGGCCCGCCAGCTGCTGGTGGACATCAACGAGATGGGCATGCCCACCGCCACAGAGTTCCTCGACATGGTGACCGGCCAGTACATCAGCGACCTCATCACCTGGGGCGCCATAGGCGCACGCACCACAGAATCCCAGGTGCACCGCGAGATGGCCTCCGCCCTCTCCTGCCCGGTGGGCTTCAAGAACGGCACCGACGGCAACACCCGCATCGCCATCGACGCGGTGCGCGCCGCCCGCCACAGCCACATCTTCTATTCCCCGGACAAGGACGGCAAGATGACCATCTACCGCACCGCCGGCAACCCCTATGGCCACGTGATCCTGCGCGGCGGCCACAGACCCAACTACGACACCGCTAGCATAGACGAGGCCTGTGAGGCCCTGGCCGACGTGGGCCTGCCCGAGCGGCTGGTGGTGGACTTCAGCCACGGCAACAGCATGAAGGATCACCGTCGTCAGCTGCAGGTGGCTCAGGATATCTGTGATCAGCTGCGCCGCGGCCGCACCGGCATCGCCGGCATCATGGCCGAGAGCTTCCTGGTGGAAGGGCGGCAGGACGTGGAGAACGGCTGCGCCGTCACCTTTGGCCAGAGCATCACGGATGCCTGCCTGTCGTGGGCCGACACCGAGACCCTGCTGGCCATGCTGGCCGAAGCGGCCCAGGTGCGGCTGGACAAGCAGAAAGCCTGAGCAACCGCTCAACGCTCTATCTACCAATTTAAAGAGCTAGGCATCACGGATGCCTAGCTCTTTTCATTTCCACAGTGACTCACCCGCCCCCTTGGCTTCACTCAGCCTCTGCAGGTTATCAATGCTGTATCCGTAGTATACGGAGCGGCTCCCTTCTCCCACTTAGTTTAAAAGAATGGAAGAAGGGCTGGGGATGAGGGGGCAGCCTCACAGGCTCGGCATAAACCAGACCCGACCAGCCGCCTCGACGCGATCCGTCTTGATCTGGAACACCCGCTCCAGCAAGGCTTCGTCGATGACATCGACGCCCCCCTCGCTCACCACCCGACCCTGTTGCAGGCAGAGGATGCGATCCGCCCAGTCGATGGCCAGGTTGATGTCGTGGATGGCGATCACCACCAGCAGGCCTTGCCGGGCCAGGCGCTTGAGCAGCCGCAGCAGGGCCAGCTGATGGTGCAGATCCAGTCCCGCCAGGGGCTCGTCCAGCAGCAGCACCCGCCCATCGGTGTTGAGACCTGGCCAAAGTTGCAGCAGGGTGCGGGCAATCAGCACCCGCTGCTGCTCACCGCCGGAGAGGCGGCTGAAGTCCCGCGCCAGCAGGGCATCGAGCTCCAGCGCGGCGCAGATCTCGGCCACCGCCCTCCCCTGTGCCTCGGGCAACCCCTCCTCATCCAGTCCCAGACTCAACACCTGGAACACCGGAATATGGAACAGCTGGGGCTGGCGCTGGGGCAGCATGGCGCGGCGCCTGGCAAGCTCGGGCCAGCTCAGATCGGTGAGCACTTCGCCACCCAGCAGCACGGCGCCGTCGGCGGGCAGAATGCCGGCCAGGGCGCCGAGCAGAGTCGACTTGCCGCTGCCGTTGGGGCCGAGCAGCGCCACCAGCTGGCCCCCCGCCCAGGCAAGATCCAGGGGGGAGAGCCGCGCGGGGATCCCGAGGGCCCGCGCCTCCAGCAGCCAGAGGGGATCGGGGGAGGACTTAACGGGAGACATCGGCATCTTGCCTCAGCAGCAGGTAGATAAAGAGCGGCGCTCCCACCGAGGCGGTGATGACGCCGATGGGCAGCTCACCGGCCTGAAGGGCCGAACGCGCCACCAGATCGGCACCGAGCAGCAGGGCGCCGCCTCCGAGCGCCGAGGCGGGCAGCAGGAAGCGCTGATCGCTGCCGCCGCACAGCCGTAGCAGGTGAGGCACCACCAGGCCGACGAAGCCGATGACACCGCACAGGGACACCGCGACCCCGGTGAGCAGGCAGACCGCCAGCACCAGCCGCACCCGCATGCGGTCCACGTTCATCCCCATCAGCCGGGCCTGGGTCTCCCCCAACAGCAGCTGTTGCAGTGCCCGGCCCTGCCAGCAGAGCCAGCCCAGGGTCAGCGGCAGCACCAGCCACCACCAGGCGAGCTGCTGGCTGCCATAGGAGAGGCTGCCCATCATCCAGAACATGAATTCCCGCAGGGAGCCGTCGTCGGCAAAATACATCAGCCAGGTCATGGCCGCATTGGTGAGAATGCCGATGGCCACCCCGAACAGCAGCAACCGGGTGTGGCCGAGCCGGGCCCGGCGTGCCAGGTGGATGAGCAACATGGTGACCACCAGGGCGCCGCCGAAGGATGCCAGGGACAACCCCCAGCCCGGCAGGTAGATGCCGAGGGACTTGGCTACCGCCATCGCCACCATGGCGGCGAGACCCGCCCCGCTCGAGACGCCGAGCAGGCCGGGCTCGGCCACAGGGTTATGCAGCATCACCTGCAACACGGCGCCACCACAGGCGAGCGCCGCCCCCGCCAGCAGGGCCAGCAGGGCGCGCGGCAGGCGCAGCTCCAGCAAGATGCGCAGCTCCAGCTCCCCCAGAGGCTGCCAGGGCAGCAGCACGAACTCCCCCAGGGCAAGGGAGAGCAGAAACAGGGACAGCACGAGCAGCGACAGGGCGATCAGCCAACGGCGCTGCCAGCGCTGCTGACGATGGATGAGAGCGAGATACACGCGGGATCCCCGAAATGAGACAGCTGCCGCCCCGACCCGGGGCCAGCAGGAAAGCTGCATGATAACAGCGCGTTACCACCCAAGGTCAAGGCTGGTAAGGCTTGGCCAGCGTCGCGACCTCGCCGCTCTCCACCATGGCCTGCAACGCCTGCGCCAGCACAGGCCCGAGCGCATGATGGGGTGAGTGCTTGCTCATGCCCAGATAGAGCACCACGGGATGAGGCGGGCGGTAGTCCGCCTTCATGAGGCTGGCGTCGTTGCGCTGGCTCAGGGCGTAATCCACCTGGCAGTCGGTGCCTATCATCAGGGACAGATGGCCCCGCTCCACCATGCGCAGCAACTGATCCTCGGTCGGCACCCCATGCTTGTCGAGCTGGCTGTCATCATCGAAGGGGGCGAAATAGGCGGAGTTGAGCACATAGCCTATCTCTCGGCCGCGCAGATCAGCGTAGGTTTTCAGGGGGGCCACCGCCGCCGCCTTGCCGTAGAACGCCGGCCGGCACTGGTAATAGGGTGGTTGCAGGTAATCGATGAAGGCCGCCCGCTCTCGCGTATGGGCCAATCCTATCATCAAGTCCGCCTGACCGGTCTGCATCTGTTTGAGTGCCCGTCCCCAGGGCACCCGCTTGAGGGTGAGCGCGATGCCGCTGCGAGCCTGCAGCTGGTGCAGAATGTCGATATCCAGACCATGAAACTCGTCGTCTTGTGCGAGCATGCGAAACGGGGGCCAGACATCAGTTACCACCGTCAGGGTTGGCGCCCCTTGCACCCAGCAGGCAAACAACAGACCAAGCACTCCCCAGCTTGTCTTGCCCATCCAGTTTCAACCTTTTGTTGCCACATCCTTGTGGCATAAAAATACCCTCAAGCCCCACTTATGGAAACCCGGGAAGTCGAGATAAAATGCATTGATTTCAAAGGAGAACCTAATGAACCCTATCATGACCAGTATCGGTCTGCTGATCTGCAGCAACGTCTTCATGACCTTCGCCTGGTATGCCCATCTCAAGAGCATGAACCACAAGCCCTGGATCATCGCCGCCCTGGTGAGTTGGGGTATCGCCCTGTTCGAGTACCTGCTGCAGGTGCCCGCCAACCGTATCGGCCACACCGTGCTGACAGTCGGTCAGCTCAAGATCCTGCAGGAGGTGATCACCCTCACCGTGTTCGTCCCCTTCTCCATCTTCTATCTGAAGGAAGACCTGAAGTGGGACTACCTCTGGGCGGGCCTGTGCATCCTGGGCGCGGTGTTTTTTGTGTTTCGCGAGAAACTGACCGGTGCCTGAGGCTGTACACTAAAGCACATTGATCCCCCATCCCTTTGAGTGACGAGGCAACACATGGAATTGCGAGACATGCTACAGATCCTGGCCAAGCAGGATGGCTCCGACCTCTATCTCTCCACCGGGGCCCCCCCCTGCGCCAAGTTCAATGGCGCCCTGCGCCCCTTGAACGAGATGCCGCTCGAGCCGGGCGAAGTGGCCAGGATCGCCGCTGATCTCATGGACTCGGAGCAGAAGCAGCAGTTCGAGAAAGAGCTGGAGATGAACCTCGCCATCTCCCTGCCCCAGATAGGCCGTTTTCGGGTCAACATCTTCAAGCAGCGCAATGAAGTCTCTCTGGTGGCGCGCAACATCAAGACCGAGATACCCCGTTTCGAGGATCTCAAACTCCCCCCGGTGCTGCTCGACACCATCATGGAGAAGCGCGGCCTGGTGCTCTTCGTCGGCGGCACCGGCTCGGGCAAGTCCACCTCGCTGGCGGCCCTCATCGACCATCGCAACCGCAACAGCGGTGGTCACATCATCACCATCGAGGATCCGGTGGAGTTCGTCCATCGCCACCGCAAGAGCATCATCAACCAGCGGGAGGTGGGGGTGGACACCCGCAGCTTCCATGCGGCCCTGAAGAACACCCTGCGCCAGGCACCGGACGTCATCCTCATCGGTGAGATCCGTGACCGGGAGACCATGGAGCATGCGCTGGCCTTCTCGGAGACCGGGCATCTGGCCATCTCCACCCTGCACGCCAACAACGCCAACCAGGCGCTGGACCGCATCATCAACTTCTTCCCCGAGGAGCGCAGGCCCCAGCTGCTCAACGATCTTGGCAACAACCTCAAGGCCTTCGTCTCCCAGCGGCTGGTGAAGACCACCGAGGGCGGCCGCCGGGCGGCGGTGGAGGTCATGATCGGCACTCACACCATTCGCGATCTCATCAAGCGCGGCGAGTTTGGCGGCCTCAAGGATATCATGGAGAAATCCAGGGCCCTTGGCATGGTCACCTTCGACAGCACCCTGTTCGATCTGGTGGTGGAGGGGGTGATCGACGAAGAGGAGGCAGTCAAGAACGCCGATTCCCAGAACAACCTGCGCCTCAAGATCAAGCTGTGGAAGGAAAAGGGGCAGATAGGCAACAGTGCGGAGGCCAGCGGCTGGAGCCTGGAGCCCAGCAAGGATGAGAACAACGATATCTTCTAGTCAGGCGCGACCCCTCCCCCGCTGAGCACACAGCCGCCCTCGCGGCTGTGTGCTCAATGACCGCGCGGCCGATGCCTCTCCTCTGCACTCACCTCTTTGCCCTTCATCCGGCCACAGGGTGAGCCATCCCCCCGAAGCAATGACGCTCGCCACATAAATGACAAAAAAATCAACTTAAGCCCCAACCCTGCCATCAATGTGGTTGAAAACCCTTTCAAACGGACCTCAAAAGAGGCACCATTGATGAGGTATATCAATAAAGGGGTATTCAATGTTGTTACAACCAGCCAACACAGCAAGGTCCAGACAGTTATTGAACGAGACCATGGCGTTGGTGTTAGCCGGGGGGCGAGGCAGTCGGCTCCAGCAGTTGACGGACAACAGGGCAAAACCGGCCGTGCATTTTGGCGGCAAGTTCCGCATCATCGACTTCGTCCTCTCCAACTGCATCAACTCAGGGATCCGCCGGATCGGCGTGGTCACCCAGTACAAATCCCACAGTCTGCTGCGTCACCTGCAATCAGGCTGGTCCTTCCTGCGCTACCAGATGAACGAATTCATCGAACTGCTGCCGGCCCAGCAGCGCATTGACGAAGTCAGCTGGTATCGCGGCACCGCCGATGCGGTCTACCAGAACATGGACATCATTCGCGAGCACGGCCCCAAATACGTGGTGGTGCTGGCGGGCGATCACATCTACAAGATGGATTACGCCGCCATGCTGCTCGATCACGTCAACCTGGGCAGCCGGGTGACCGTGGCCTGCATCGAGGTGCCGCGCCGCGAGGCCCGCGCCTTTGGCGTGATGGCGGTGGATGAGAGCCGCAAGATCAACGCCTTCGTCGAAAAACCCGCCGACCCGCCCGCCATGCCGGGCAAGCCCGACACCGCGCTGGCCTCCATGGGGGTCTACATCTTCGACGCCGACTACCTCTACCAACTGCTGGAAGAGGATCTCGCCAACGAGCAGTCCCACCACGACTTTGGCATGGACGTGATCCCGCGGGTGGTCAAGGAGGGTACCGCCTATGCCCATCCGTTCAGCCTCTCCTGCGTCGGCTGCTGCCCGCAGAAGCGTCCCTACTGGCGCGACGTGGGCACGGTGGACTCCTTCTGGGAGGCGAACATGGATCTCGCCTCGGTGACGCCCGAGCTCGACATCTACGATCAGGACTGGCCCATCTGGACCAGTCAGAGGATGACGGCCCCCGCCAAGTTCGTGCAGGATCAAAACGGCCAGCACGGCATGACCATCAACTCCCTGTTCGCCGGTGGCACCATCGTCAGCGGCTCCTTCATCGTCAGCTCTGTGCTGTTCACCAACGTGCGGATCGACTCCTTCTGCACCCTGGATCAGGCGGTGATCTTCCCCGGGGTCGAGATCGGGGCCGGCTGCCGGTTGCGCCGGGTGGTGATCGACAAGGGCTGCACCCTGCCGGAAGGCCTGGTGGTGGGCGAAAATGCCGATGAGGATGCCCGCCGCTTCTACCGCTCCGAGCAGGGCATAGTGCTGGTCACCCAGGAGATGCTGGCCAGGCTGTGACGACCCGGATGAGCCCTCCCCACCAAGACAGCAAGACAGCAAG
>NZ_CDBZ01000077.1:42165-50679 GCF_000819985.1 Aeromonas media
GACAGCAAGACAGCAAGACACACAATAAAGAGACCCGCCATCGGCGGGTCTCTTGTTGTCAGCTGACGCTCTCTGGCGACAGTGCTCAGCGCTGCTGTACCAGGCCTATCCGGCCTGGTTCGCACCACTCGAACATCACCTCCTCGCTCTTGCCGCAGCAACTGCCGCCGCACATCCGGGTCTCCCGCTTGGTGACGCGGCCCTTGCGCATCCAGACGCCGAGCATGGCCTCCACCGCATCCTCCGAGGTGTGGAAGTGGCGTGCCAGCTCCCGCCGGCTCACCCTCTGCTGCGCCGCCAGATAGTCCCCCAGCTCTCGCAATATCATGGTGTTACCTCCCCCTGATGGGTCAATCTGCTCCTCTGCGCCGTCACAGGGTCACCACCTTGCGAGCGACGATGTCCCCGTGGCGGCGGCCAAGCCACCACAGCAGCACCAGGGAGATCCCGTAGCTCAGGGTCCAGAACAGGCTCTGCTCGGGGTGAGCGGCGAAGGTCGCCAACTGATAGAAGAGGGTGGCGCACATGAAGGCCATGTAGTTGCACCAGGCGGCGGTGAACAGGGCCCATTGACGGCCGGTCTCACGTACCAGGGCGCCCATAGCGGCGGCACAGGGCATGTAGAGCAGCACGAACAACAGGTAGGCAAAGGCACCGGCCGCCCCGTCGAAGTGGGTCTGCATGTTGCCATAGGTGGAGGTGTCCACCTCCTGGGCCTCGGCGGCCGCCTGCTGATCTGCCAGCTCCCCGACCTTAAGCCCCATGGGATCGGCGGGATCGATGTCCGCCAGGTTCGCGGGAATGGTGGCCAGCGCCTCCTTCAGGCTGCCCAGCAGGGAGTATTCACTCGCCTCCTCGTCACCGGCGCCGCCGGCGTAGAGGCTGTTGAGGGTGGCGACCACCGCCTCCTTGGCGAAGATGCCGGTCAGGATGCCGACCGTGGCCTGCCAGTTGTCGTCACGGATACCGATGGGATGCAGCACCGGCGTCACCGTCTGGCTGAGCTGGCTCAACACCGAACGCTCCTGATCCTGGTTGCCGAAGCTGCCGTCGGTACCGAGCGAGTTGAGCACGCTCAGCACCGCCACCATCAGCACTATGGTCTTGCCCGCGCCGAAGATGAAGCCCTTGAGTTTTTGCCAGGTACGCAGTCCCACGTCCACCGGACGGGGCCACTCGTAGTCCGGCATCTCCATCACCATGGAGTCGCTCTTGCCCGGCAGCAGGGTGCTGCGCAGGAAGAGGCCGGTGAGCACCGCCACCAGGATGCCGAGCAGGTAGAGACCAAACACCAGGTTCTGGCCGGATTCGGGGAAGAAGGCCACCGCGAACAGGGCATAGACCGGCAGCCGGGCACCGCACGACATGAAGGGTGCCATGGCCGAGGTCATCAGCCTTTCGCGCTCCGAGCCCAGGGTGCGGGTCGCCATCACCGCAGGCACTGTGCAACCAAAGCCCATCAGCATGGGAACGAACGCCTTGCCGGGCAGCCCGAGGCGGCGCATCAGGGCATCCACCACGAAGGCGGCGCGAGCCAGGTAGCCCGAGCTCTCCAGCACGGCGAGGAACAGGAAGAGGCAGCCCACCACGGGGATGAAGGTCGCCACCGTCTGCAGGCCGGCGCCGACGCCGTCCGCCAGCACGGCTCCCAGCCAGTCGGGGGCCGCAGCCAGCCCCAGCAGGTGGTGCACCCCGTCCACGAACAGGGCGCCCCCCAGGATGTCGAAGAAGTCGATGAAGGCGCTGCCCACCTTGATGGCGAACATGAACATCAGGTACATCACCAGCAGGAAGAAGGGGATGCCCACCCAGCGGTTGAGCAGCGCCCTGTCCAGCCACTCGCTCTGGGCGACCGTGAGCTTGCCCTGCTGACGGCACGCCTGCTGGCTCCAGTGATGGATGTGGCCATAGCGCAGATCAGCCAGTTGCAGATCGATGTCCTGGGCGTGGTGGGCACGGCTCACCACGTTGCCAGCCGCCGCCTGCTGACCCGCCGCCAGCGTCTCCTGCATGGCGATGTCCTCCTCCAGCAGGCGCAGGGCACGGCCACGGTCGCTGAGGTGATGAGGGGCAAGCAGGGTCTCGAGCTCGGCGATGTCGGCTTCCAGCGGCTGGCCGTAATCCAGCACCAGGGCGGGCTGGGGCTGGCCGATGAACCGGTGGATCTGCTCCTTGAAGGCCACCACCTGCTGGCGATTGTGGGCCGACAGCGACACCACCGGGCAACCGAGCGCCTGGCCGAGCAGCCCCTCGTCTATGGTGATGCGGCGCTTTTGCAGCAGATCCATCTTGTTGAGTACCACCACCATGGGCAGGCCCAGCTCCCGCAGTTGCAGGGTGAGATAGAGGGAGCGCTCCAGATTGGCGGCGTCGATGACGTTGAGCAGCAGGTCCGGCTGCTGACCCTGCACGAAGCGGCTGGCGATCTGCTCGTCCAGGCTCGCCTCCTGATTGGCCAGGGAGTAGATGCCGGGCAGATCCATCAGGGTGTAATCCTGCCCCTTGGCGGAAAATTCGCCCATCTTCTTGTCGACGGTGACCCCGCTCCAGTTGCCCACCTGCTGGCGGGCACCGGTCAGGGCGTTGAACAGCGAGGTCTTGCCGCTGTTGGGGTTGCCGACAGTTACCAAGGAGTAGTTCATACCGGCTCCACCTCGATGTGCTGGGCCAGACTCTTTTGCATGGAGAGGCAGATGCCCTGGCACTGGACCTGGAGCGGATCCCCCAGGGGGGCGGCCCGCAGATAGAGGATCTCGGTCTGGGGCAGCAGCCCCATCACCATCAGCTTGCGTCGCAAGGTACGGCCAAGCTGGTTCATGTTCTTGATGCGAGCACGCTGCCCCGGCGACAACTGTGTGAGTACCATGACGGGCTCCTGAAGTTAAACAAGAATAATTCGCTTTTAGTGGGAGGGATTATAAGCTGTGCCCCCAACATTTATTTGCGTAAAATCAAACTCCGCTTAGCTAACCGACAAAGTATTGCCATGAGTCACGACAACAACAGCCGCCTGGTCTACAGCACGGACGGCGGCATGATCAAGGAACAGGCCCCCACCCAGAGCGCCTCCCCCTTCCCCACCGACGGTACCGTGCGCATCCGGCGCGAGACCAAGGGGCGCAAGGGCGCCGGGGTCATCACCATCCACGGTGTGCCGGCCGAACAGCAGAAAACCATCGCCACCCTGCTCAAGAAGAAGTGCGGTACCGGCGGCGGCCTCAAGGAGGGGATTATCGAGATCCAGGGGGACAAACGGGACCTTATCAAGGCCGAGCTGGAGAAGGCCGGTTTCAGCGTCAAGCTGGTGGGCGGTTGATCTGCTTGTCTCTCCCGCACTTTTTCCCTAGAATGCCGGCTCCCATCGAGGGGGAGTAGTCTCGCCACGGGTGCCAACCCAGTGCGCGATCCTGATCAACATACTTGGTGCCAACTCACCATGGTCAGGATGATCCGGGCAATGCCGGATTTGACAAGACCTTTGACGGGCCAGTGCCAATACCGGGGACGGATGGCGCAGGCTTGTCTTTGGTTTATAACAATTCCGTCCCCCGGTCATATTTATGGAAGCCTTGTTAACCTCAACCCTGAGCGTGGCCATCGCCGAGATCGGCGACAAGACACAGCTCCTGGCGTTGCTGCTCATCTGTCGTTTTCGCAAACCCTGGCCCATCATCGCCGGCATGCTGGTCGCCACCCTGCTCAACCATGCGGGTGCCGCCTGGATAGGGGAGTTCATCAGTCGCTGGATGGATCCCAAGGTGATGACCTGGCTGGTCGCCGGTGCCTTCATCGCCATGGCGGTCTGGATCCTGGTGCCGGACAAGATGGACGATGAAGAGAGTTCCCTCGACAAATACGGCCCCTTCATGGCCACCTTCGTGCTGTTCTTCATCGCCGAAATCGGCGACAAGACCCAGATAGCCACAGTGCTGCTGGCGGCCAAGTACGACTCCCTGACTCAAGTCATCACCGGCACTACCATCGGCATGATGCTGGCCAACGTACCCGTGGTGCTGCTTGGCAAGCTGGGGGCCGACAAGCTGCCCCTCAAGGGGATCCGCATCGCCTGCGCCATCCTCTTCGTGGGTCTGGGCGCCAGCACCCTGATCTTCGTCTGACGCACCAGCAACGAGGGGATAGGATGAGCGTGAGCACCCATCCATATCCCCATCTGCCCGTCATGCTGGCCCCCTCCTCCAGGTCGGGGCTTTTTTGTTGCCCCTGCCCCTGTCGCATCAGCGCCAGCGGGGTCTGCCCCGGGGCGCAGCGCCGTGCCATAATGCCTTACTATTCAGGCACGACGGCTTCAGGAGCCCCCATGCACGTCACCTCAAGACAGACCTTGCTCGACTGGGTCAGACGCGGTCGTCTCCCCCGGGAGTCATTGCCCGCCGCCCTCGCCCTGTGCGATCTGCCCCCGGCCCCGGTGCGCTGGCAGTGGCTGTTCGACAGGCTGCTGCTCTGGCTCGGCTGCCTCTGCCTCGGGGCGGGCCTGGTGTTCTTCGTCGCCTTCAACTGGCAGGCGCTGGGCCGCCTCTCACGCCTCGCCCTGCTGGAGCTGCCCCTGCTCGCCATGCTGCTGGTGCTCTGGCGCAAGCCCCTGGCCGACACCCCGCGCCAGGCCCTGTTGCTGGCCCTGGCCCTCAACATAGGCGCCCTGCTGGCCCTGGTGGGTCAGACCTACCAGACAGGTGCCGATCCCTGGCAGCTCTTCGCCACCTGGGCCCTGTTGTTGCTGCCCCTGGCGGCGCTCGGCAGAAGCCCGCTACTCTGGACCCTCGCCTGGCTGCTCGGCCAGCTGGCACTGGTGCTCTACTGGCGCCTCGGCCTCATCGATCTCTTCTTCTCCTTCAATGAGGAGGCCCTCGGCTGGTGCCTGACCCTGCTCAACGCCGCCCTCTGGGGTCTGCTCATCCTGACCCCCGCGCGTCTGGGGCTCATGCCCTCCTGGCTCCCGGGGCTGGCCGCCGGGTTCGGAGTCACTCTACTGGCCCTGCTGGCGCTGTTCGATGCTGCCTCCCCCTGGGTCTGGCCTGCCTGGCTCGCGTGGCTTGGCGCCGCCTACCTGCGCTGGCACCACAGATTTATCGCCGGGCTCGCCATGGGGTGTCTGAGCCTTATCGCCATCACTCTCGCGGCGCTGGGCAAGTGGATGGAGCCGGACATGAACGGCTTTTTGCTGCTATCCCTGATCGCCATCGGCCTCTCGGTCCTCGCCAGTCGCTGGCTGCAACAACAACGGAGGCAACATGTCTGATCTGATCCCCTGGCAGCACCAGCTTGCCGAGGCCCCCTGCCGCCATCGGTCTCTCTGTCCTCACCAACGGCTGGCTGCAACAGCAACGGAGGCAACATGTCTGATCTGAGCCCTTGGGAGAGGCTGCGGGCCGCCCATCTGGTGGAGGGCGACGCCCCCCGGGACGAGCAGCCGCACTGGTCGAGCCGTTTCCTGCTCGGCATGGTGGGCTGGCTGGCCGCCCTCTTCCTGCTGTTCTTCCTGTTCATGGCCTTCGAGAGCCTGATCCGCGAGCCAAACCACGCCCTCGTCATGGGCACCCTGCTGATGGCCGCCGCCCTCGGCCTCAACCGCCTGGCCCGGCGTAGCGATCTCTGGGATCAGTTCGTGCTGGCGCTCGCGCTCGCGGCCGATGCCTGGCTGCTCTATGGTCTCATCGACCAGATTGACCCCCACTCGGCGCCACTCTGGCTGGGACTAGCCCTGCTGTCGCTGGCCATCGCCGCCCTGTTCGAGCACTGGCTGGTTCGCCTGTTCCACAGCTTTGCCACCGCCATCCTGCTGACCATGGGGCTCGCCTGCCTCGGCCTGCAACTGCTGGCCCTGCCGCTGGTGATGGCCGCCCTCACCTTCTGCTGGCTGCAGGCCGAGCGCGACCCAGAACGCCACTCGCTCTATGAATCCCTCACCCTGGGGCTGGCACTCTCCCTGCTGGTGCTGGGTCGCCTGCATCATCCCCTGTGGGACGGCGGCGCCAGCGTGCTCGACGAGCTGGGCCACTCCCGCCTGCCGCTTATGCTCAATCCCCTGCTCTGCGCCGCCCTGCTGCTCGCCGTCATGGTCCGCCTCAAGCTGCCGCTGCTATACGGCCTGCCGCTGGTGGTGATCAGCGCCCTCATCCCCGGCATGGGGGCCGGCGCCCTGGTGCTGGTGCTTGGCTTCTATGCCGCCAGTCTCAGGCTCATGACCCTGGCCGGCTTGCTGTTGCTCGGCTTTGGCTCCCTCTACTACTACGATCTCGGGCTGACCCTGATGACCAAATCCTGGCTGCTGCTGGGCTCGGGCGCCCTGCTGCTTGGCACCCGCCAGATGTTGAAAATCCTCGGCAAGGAGATCGCCTCATGAGACGCTTTGCCCTCTTGCTGACCGGCCTCGCCACACAGCCGGACTCCGGTCCCCGGTTGCTCGGCGATGACCAAGGGCTCAAACATCTGCATGGGAGTATCCCCTCATGAGACGTCTTGGTTTCTTTCTGACAGGCCTCGCCATCCTGGTGGGCATCAATGTCACCGTCTGGCGTTTCGAGCACGCTATAAGCAGCGGCGAGACCGTGCTACTGGAGCTGGCCCCGGTCGATCCCCGCTCCCTGATGCAGGGGGACTATATGCGCCTGAGTTACGCCCTTGCCCGCCAGTTGGGGAGTCCGCATCAGGAGGGCGCCGCCGCCCAGATCCTGGTCATCCGCCTCGATGAGCAACAAGTGGCGCAGCGCGTGGAAGGGGGCAGAACCGACGCTCTGGCCCCGGACCAGCGGCTGCTGCTGGCCCGCTGGCAGCAGGGCCAGTGGCGGATAGGGCCGGATGCCTTCTTCTTCGAGGAGGGGACGGGCGAGCAGTACGAGCAGGCGCGCTACGGCGAATTCCGGCTGCAGCCGGACGGCGGGACCCTGCTAGTCGGCCTGCGGGACGAGGCGCTCAAGCCCATCGGCCACACCCGTCCGGCCTGGTGATGCGCCATCCGGGGAGCGCATTCCCGCCTCCTCTCTTGCGCCGCACCGGGGGGCGGCCGCGGTTGTTCGCCCCCTCGGGTGGCGAAACCCCGTGGCTTGACAACACTTGAAGCTGGGCACTCGGCAGCAGGACGGTCAGGATGAGAATAGGGATGCCAGGGATCACACGCACGCTCGGGGGCACCATCACGGGCATGGCCGCCCTGCTGGCGACACTCTGGGGCGGGCCGGGGGAGATGGGAAAGGCCAACGCCAGCCCGGCCCTTGGCAAGCTGCATTACCTCAGCGAAGAGTACAAACCCTATAACTTCACCGGGGAAGATGGCACCCCCAGCGGCTTTGCCATCGAGCTGCTGCACCTGGTGTGGCAGAAGACGGACACCCCGCCCCAGGCGATCAGCATCCTCCCCTGGGCCCGGGGCTACTACCTGCTGACCCAGAAGCCCAACGTGGTGCTCTTCGCCACTGCCCGCACCGAGGCGCGGGATCCCCTGTTCAAGTGGGCCTGCCCCATCGGCTATGCCGAAATCGTGCTGATGGGGCTGGCCAGCCATCCCCTCAAGCTCACCCGGCTGGAAGATGCCCAGCAGCACACCATAGGCGCCGTGCGTGCCGACGTGGGGGAGCAGTTGCTGCTCAACAACGGCTTCGACGAGCAGAAGATAATGACCGCCAACCGCCTTCCCCAGGCCCTGCGGATGCTCACCTCGGGTCGGGTCGACCTCATCTCCAGCAACAAGGCCACCTTGATGGATCTCATCCAGGCCCAACAGCTGGATCCCGCCCAGTTCGAGGTGCGCTGGGTGCTGAGCTCCGAGCAGTTCTGCTTCGCCTTCAGCCACCCGGTGGACGATGCCCTGGTCAAGGAGTTCCAGCACGGCCTGACCCAGGTGCTGGCCAGCAGCGAGTTCCAGCGGATCCAGCACAAGTACTTCCCGATCCCCTGACGTTCAGCGCCACGACAAGGAGCCGGGATGGGCTCCTCCCTTTTTCTGGGCCTGGCATGCCCGCCACGCCCTTCTCGGCCGCTCCCCGCCTCGGCGGTCGCTGACTCCCCCACAAACACCATGGAATGTCAGACGCTGGTCACCACAAGGGGTGACGCGGAGCGTCCCGGCTCCGTAAAATGGTGCCGGGAGCCTGTTGGCCCCACTCTCCCGGTGCAGATGGCACTTTGTTTGGACATATCAGGACTGAACATGCATAAAACAGTGAAGTGGTTGATGGGTGTCTCGGTGTGCGCCCTGTTGATGGCGTGCGGCGGCGACAAGACCACGGGCAAGGCCTGTCTCGGCGCCAACAATGACTCTCTGGTGGAGGGGATGCAGGACAAATGCAAGGCGGGTGACACCGTCGCCACCAAGCACCCGGCCTATTTCTGCGACTTCAACTACGCCGTCGCCTACAACAGTTACAACTCCGCCATCTGCGTCTACTCGGGGGCATTGAAACCGGAGCGCACCACCGAGAAGTCATAGCTCAGCAGGCTCACCGGGAGGTCGCCATCAGGCCGCAGGGCCCGGATTGTCGGGCAATGCTGATCAGTTAA
>NZ_CDBZ01000078.1 GCF_000819985.1 Aeromonas media
AATCATGGGTAATCAGGTAAGCATATGGAACAGACACCCCTAACTAATGAAAACAGATGGAAGGTAATTGGAGAGGCCAGTGCAGAAGTCGGCCCTGCTATATTTTTCTCTCTATTAATTATTACCATGAGCTTTTTACCAGTATTTGCTCTTGAAGCACAAGAAGGGCGGATGTTTGCTCCGCTCGCATATACTAAGACTTATGCTATGGCCGCAGCTGCTGCACTTGCAATAACGTTAGTCCCTGTTGTAATGGGGTACTTTATTCGTGGTAAGGTACTTGCTGAACAAGCGAACCCAATTAATAGATGGCTAAGTCAGGGTTATATACCTTTGCTGAAATGCGTCTTAGCATGGCCGAAGGTGACTCTTACTTTAGCATTTATCGTGACCGTTGTTGGTTTCTTGCCTTTAAAATATTTAGGGTCTGAGTTTATTCCTCCACTTGATGAGGGGGATCTGATGTATATGCCGACAACGGCAACAAATATCTCGGTAGGGAAAACGCGAGAGATATTACAACAAACAGATAAGCTGATTAGAACTGTCCCTGAGGTAAAGAATGTATTCGGTAAGGCTGGCCGTGCGGATAGTGCAACAGATCCAGCTGATCTTGTTATGATGGAAACCACTATTCAGCTGAAGCCTCAATCAGAGTGGCGTCCTGGGATGACACCAGAGAAATTACGGGAAGAGCTAGACTCATTAATTCAATTTCCTGGTTTGACAAATGCGTGGGTCCCCCCAATCAAGACTCGAACAGATATGCTCGCAACAGGAATTAAAACACCTGTTGGGATCAAGATTGCTGGTCCAGATCTTAAAGTGATACAAAAAATAGGACAGCAACTTGAGAAAATTGTTGGCAGTGTAGAGGGGGCATCATCCGTGTATGCTGAGCGTGTCGCCGGTGGTCGTTATGTCAAAGTTGATATCGATAGACTGAAGGCTGCCCGATATGGACTCAATATTGCGGATGTTCAAGCAGTACTAGCAACGGCTGTGGGCGGCATGGATGTTGGACAGACGATAGAGGGGCGAGAGCGATATCCAATCAATATACGCTATCCACAAAGCTATCGCGACTCAGTCGCTAGTCTAGAGTTGCTTCCTTTGATCACTCCCAAAGGTGAACGAATTGCTCTAGCTGATGTTGCTCGAATTTATATTAGCGATGAAGCCCCAATGTTGCGAAGTGAAAATGCTAGGTTAAATGGTTGGGTATATGTTGATATTAGTAATAGAGATATTGGATCATTTGTCGCGGATGCAAAAAAAATGGTCGGAGAACAATTAGTTCTTCCTGCTGGGTACTCTATTACTTGGTCTGGTCAATACGAATATATGGAACGAGCTAAAGCTCGCCTTACCTATGTAGTCCCATTAACCGTTGCCATCATAGTTCTATTGCTTTACTTGGCGTTTCGGCGTGTTCAAGAAGTGCTTCTTATTCTTACGACCTTGCCTCTTGCTGTAGTTGGTGGCATTTGGTACGTGTGGCTAGCTGGATTTAATATGTCAGTGGCCGTTGGAGTTGGATTCATAGCACTTGCAGGTGTCGCTGTAGAAACAGGTGTATTGATGTTGATCTATCTCAACCATGCTTGGGATGATCTCGTTAAGAACGATAAACTTGATAATGCAGGATTACATGGTGCCGTTATCCATGGAGCTGCAATGCGACTACGTCCTAAAATGATGACAGTGGTAACGATAATTGCTGGCCTATTACCTATCATGTGGAGTCATGGGACTGGCTCTGAGGTTATGCAACGAATAGCCGCGCCAATGATTGGTGGGATGGTAAGCGCACTCGTTTTAACTCTCTTAGTTCTACCTGCGGCATTTTACTTATGGCGTAGACGTACTCTGAAGAGCATCACTAATACTACAGGTGTTGATATGCCTGAATAACGGTTGGTGCACAGGCGGATGCATTATATGAATATGCATCCGCTACTTTCGTTTTCTTTATTTACAATCTGTTGGTATCTATCATGATGAACAAAATGTTTTTACCTATACTCGCTCTTCTTAGTAGTTACACGCATGCGGAGGGCTTGCTAGATATTTATAACTTGGCGAAGCAAAAGGATCCGCAACTTCTTGAGTCAAAGGCAATGCGTGACCAATCATTCGAAAAAATCAATGAAGAGCAAGCATCATTTCTACCAAAGATAAATCTTGGTCTTAGTGCTAACTATGTTGACGATAATCTGGATATGCAAACTGGGAGCGCAACGAATAGTGCAATCAATCTAGAGCAATCTCTCTACAACAGTGCTAATTGGATTAATCTTGATTTAGCTGCGAAGAATGCGACACTATCAGATGTTTCTTATGTTCTTGAGCATCAAAACTTAGTGCTTCGTACAATACAGACATATTTTAATGTTCTCCAGGCTGAAGATTCGCTGATTTATTCTCAGGCAACGAAAAAGGCAATTCAGAGGCAGCTTGCTCAAACCCAGCAGCGTTTTGAGGTAGGCTTGGCCGCGATTACTGATGTACATGAGGCAGAGGCCGCCTTCGATCAGTCTTTTGCCGATGAGATCTATGCAGAGAACACGCTTGAAAATAGCTATGAGGCTCTACGTGAGTTAACTGGTCTTGAGCATAAAAAGCTTAATAAGCTTGATACAAAGCGTTTCAGTCCTCAAAAAACTTTATGGAAAATTGATAAGTGGACTGATGCAGCAATTGAAAAAAATTTGGCATTACATCAGGCTCGGATTAAAAAAGAACTTGCGAAGATGCAGATTGATTTATCTAAGTCAGGACATAAGCCATTAGTTGATCTTACTATGGGGTTATCTTCAACTTATAATAACTACAAAGATAATACAGTTAATACGGACGGTTATTCCAATCAAGGCGACATTGGTATTAAATTTTCATTGCCACTATATACAGGTGGTGCAACAGTATCACAAGTCAAACAATCTTCTTTTGACTATGTTGCTGCCAGTGAGCAGCTGGAGAAAAGTTATCGCTCGGTCATGAGTGCAGTTAAGTCTTCATATAACAATGTTAATGCAAGTATTGGCTCTGTTCGTGCATATCAACAAGCTGTAGTTTCTGCTGAAAGTGCTTTAAAAGCGACCGAGGCAGGATATGAGGTTGGAAATAGGACGATCATTGATGTATTGGATGCTAATAGAAAATTGTATGATGCAAAGACAAAGTTAGCTATTTCTAGATATAGTTACATAGTCAACGTTGCTACATTGAAATTAAATTCAGGGTCTTTAGATAAAAAAGAGATAATTGATATTGATAATGGTTTGGTTAATTTAAGGTAGTTGTGTGTAATCTATTTTTCAATGGGCATCAGTTTTGCACTGATGCCTTTTATTTAGCCTGGATATTCTTTTATCTTTTCTATTTGTTTTTCGGAAGGTTTTTAGCACTTGTTACTATTAGTGTATGGCTATAAATTCATTCAGAAAAATATAGCGACCTACAGGGTTGTAGTTTTTAGTGTGGATTTGAATTTTTTAAAGACCATCATTTAAATAACCCGGAATATACGTGCAAATTGCTCCAGTTGTTCTTTCATCAGCCTTATTTCACAAATCGATGCTTCTTGAGTGGAACGAACTGAGAAGTCGGTAATCTGATCACCACCATCCCCTTCCAGCCAGCATCATGGGCAAGTTACTTCATCCCATCACCGAAATTCGCTTCAATATAGCAGGTCTCTGATTAATCGTGTCTCACTCATCTTCTGGATTGATGTCGATGCCATAAGTAACTGGTTCCATGAGGTGATCTCAATGCTCACTACCACCTAGATTAAGTTTTTGGCTACACAGTTTCATAGAAGATTGGCACCATGGCCCTAGGTAGATCCAGACGCGATTTAGCTCACGTCCTTTTGAATAATGCTATTTTTCGAATCATCTTGGTGCCAAAAACAGTGGAGCTGATGCTGGTATTGAGAGATAATTTTCCTGATATAAAAATGTGATACATGAGGCTAAAAAATGAATGACTTTTTGAAAACACTGATGAATATTCGTAGCCTGCGAGCTGCACTGCGTGAGCTGTCATTTGAGCAGCTGGTCGAAATCAGAGAAAAATTTGAAGAGATTTTTGCTGAGCGTGAGCAGCAAGAGACCAAATTGAGAGAAGAATCTGCCGAGCGCCTGCAAAAGCTGGCCGAGTTCACCGAGATGCTGAAACAAGCGGGCATAGATCCGAGTGAGCTTGTTGGTACTGCGGCTCCGGCGAAAGTTGACGGTTCAGCCCAGGCCAAACGTGCTCCTCGTCCTGCAAAATACAAATACATCGAAGACGGTCAGGAGAAGACCTGGACTGGCCAGGGCCGCATGCCCAAGGCCATCGCAGAAGCAGTTGCGGCTGGAAAAGCACTGGATGACTTCTTGATCTAATGCGCAGAGCCCATGCCTGCTCGGCGTGGGCCTTTAATTCTATCTGTAGTAGGAGCACCGTATGGGGAGGACATTGGAGGATATGATTTCATCCGAATCACCCGAGGTTGTCCAGAGAGCCAAGGCGCTGGCCGAAGAGC
>NZ_CDBZ01000079.1 GCF_000819985.1 Aeromonas media
CCTACTACGTCAGCGCCCTCTTTGCCGGCCCCGGTGCCCCCGCCTAGCAAGCCATCTACCCCCTGCTCGGCAGCGCCACCCTGGCGCTGCTGCTCTCCGGCACGTTCGCCTATCTGTGGCTGCGCGCCACCACGCCCCCGGGCCGGGCCCTGGCGGTCAGCCTGCTCTACCTGATCCTGCCCTATCACCTGGCCATGGATCTCTACGCCCGCTTCGCCCTGGCGGAGTTCTGGGCCTTCGCCTGGGCGCCGCTGATCCTGCTTGGCCAGGATCTCGCCCATCGCGGCCTGCGCCAGGGCCTGCCCCTGCTGATCCTGGGTCTGGCGCTGCTGGCCTTCTCCCACCTGCCCAGCCTGCTGCTGATGATGGGGTTGGTCAGCGTGCGCGCCCTCTGGCTCTCCTGGCGTGTACGGGATCTGCACCCCTGCTGGATAGCTCTGGGAGCCCAGGGACTGGGGCTCTGCATGGCGGCCGCCCTGCTGCTGCCCGCCCTGGCGGATCAGGGGGCCATCTCCATGGAGCTGATGCGCGGCGGCATGTTCGACTTTCGGCGCAACTTCCTCGACCGCCTGCCCTCGGGCTGGGGAGACTGGCGCTTTCGTGGGCACCTGGCGTGGCAGAGCCTGCTGACCCTGGCCCTGCTGCTCATCGCCTGGGCCGCCGCCCGCGAGCCGCGCCACCCCGAGCTCCTGTGCTGGGGAGCGCTCGGGGTGGGGGCCTTCCTGATGATGCTGCCCGTGAGCCAGCCGCTCTGGAGCCTGCTGCCCCCCCTGCAACGGGTGCAGTTTCCCTGGCGACTCAATCTTATCCTCACCCTGGCCACGGTCGCCGTGGTTGCCTTGGGTACCCCCACGCACCGCCCCTGGCAATGGTTCTGGTGGGGAACACTCCTGCTGACCCTGATCACCACCCTCGCCTACGTCCGTCACGCCCCCCTCACCCAGGCCCCCACCCGGGAGGCCATGACGTTCGAGTTCGACAGCAAGCGCAGCGCCCGGGAGTACAGGCCAAGGCAGGTGCCGGGGGGCATGTTCGCCCCGACCCTGCTCGCCTGGAAGGACGAGTTCCAGCCCCCGGTGAGCGCCGATCCCCCGGGCGCCAGCTGGACGTTGCACCGCTGGCAACCCAGGGCCCTGACCCTGGCGGTGACGGCGACCGTGCCGACCCGGCTGGTCCTGCACCAGTACCATTACCCCGGCTGGCAGGCCTGGCTCGACGAACGCCTGATGCTGACGGTGGGCGCCAACCCCCAAGGGTTGATGCAGCTCTGGGTGCCGGCGGGCAGCCACAGTCTCACCCTCAGGTTGACCGCGCGCTGGCCCGAGCGGGCAGGCAATGCCCTCTCCCTGCTCGGGTGGCTGGGCTGGCTCCTGCTTCTGTGCCACCACCGGGCATACCGTCCGGTGCGCTGAGCCCTTCGCAGATCTGACCTCAGGGCCCGGGCCAGGATAGACCTGCTCAAGCCTGCCAAAACTGATAGACTCAACACTTGCCTCTTTTCCCGGCCCTGCCACGACTCGGATACCCTATGCCCCAAGCCACAACCCTCTCTCCCCGCTTCCTGTTCATCCTGCTCGGCGCCCTGGCGGGCCTGACCCCGCTCGCGGTGGACATGTACCTGCCCGCCATTCCGGCCATCGCCCGGGACTTGGCCACCAGCATCGATGGGGCCCAACTCACCATCAGCGCCTTTCTGGGCGGCTTCGCTATCGGCCAGCTGTTTTACGGGCCGCTCGCCGACAGCTTCGGCCGCAAGCCGGTGATCCTGGCGGGGCTGACGATGTTCGCCGTGGCCTCCGTGGGCTGCGCCCTGGCGGATTCCTTGCCGGAGCTGCTGGCCTGGCGGATGCTGCAGGCCGCCGGCGGGGCGGCGGGATCCGTGGTGGTCAATGCCCTGCTGCGAGATCTGTTCGAGAAGGATGCGTTTTCCCGGGCCATGTCCTTCGTCATCCTGGTGATGACGCTCGCCCCTCTTGTCGCACCCGTGGTGGGCGGCTACATCAGCGCCCATGCCGACTGGCGGGTGATCTTCTGGCTGCTGGTGGGCATCAGCCTGCTCATCTGCGTGGTGATGCAGTGGAAGATCCAGGAGACCCTGAAACCTGAACACAGGCAGCCCCTCAAGCTCGGCCAGGTGCTACGCAACTACTGGGGAGTGCTCTCCCACCGCGGCGCCATGGGCTATGTGCTGTGCGGTGCCCTGTCGAGCTCGGGCATGTTTGCCTTTATCAGCGCCTCCCCTTACGTCTATATCGAGTATTTCAAGGTGCCGACCGAGCATTACGGCTGGCTGTTTGGCCTCAATATCCTACTGATGATGGTGGTCACCTTCGTCAACAGCCGCCTGGTCAAGGGGGTGGGCGCAGAGCGCATGCTGCAATACGGTCTGATGGTGCTGCCCTGCGCCGGGGCCCTGCTCATCTACAACGCCTGGAGCCAGACCGGCGGCCTGTGGGGCATCGTTATCCCGGTGGTACTGTTCGTCGGTCACATCAGCCTGGTGGGGGCCAACGCCATGACCGGCCTGATGGGCCACTTCCCCCAGTCAGCGGGTACCGCCTCGGCGCTCGCGGGCACCCTGCGCTTTGGCATCGGCGCCGTGGTGGGGATCCTGGTCAACCTCAACCCGCCCGAGTCGCCACTGCCCATGGCGATGGCCATCGCCGCCTGTGGCCTGGGCTCGGCGCTCTGCTACTGGCTGCTCACCGGCAAGCGTGCCGGGGCGGCCTGACGCTCCCTTCGGCTCAGGTTAGCCTGACACGAAAAAGCCCTGTCCACCGGACAGGGCTTTTTGCATCAGGGGCGCGGCCCTCAGGCGTCTGCCTCCAAGCCGCTGCGGGCCAGGATCTCGCTCTCCACACCATCCAGGCTCAGCTGGTTCTTCTTGCGCCAGTAGGCCTCTATGCCCTCCTTGCCCTGGCGCGCCGACCAGTTGGCGAGATCCTCCCTGTCCCCCTGATAGTCAAACAGGGGCACCGACATGCCGCAGGAGGTCTGGACCCGTTCAATGTCGAGCAGGAAGATCTGGCGGGCCGCCACGCTGGCCGGGAAGCGCGCCAGCGCCGCCTCCCAGTCAGGGTCGCCCCGGTGCAGCACCCGCGCCTGGCCATAGGCCCGCAGTATCATGGGCGCCCCCTCGAAGGCGCAGAACATCACCGTCATGCGCGGGTTCTGCAACACATGGGCCGCCGACTCGTTGCCGCTGCCGGTCAGGTTGAGCCAGGCCAGGGTATGGGCATCGAGGATGCGCAACGAATCCCCTCCCTTGGGGGAGAGGTTGACCGTGCCCTCACCCGCCGCCGTGCCGACAAAATAGATTTTCTGCGCCTCGATAAAGGCCACGTGGCGCGGCGAGAGCGCCTCGAACAGTTGTCCCATCATCCCTTCCTTTGCAATGTCCATGGCGCTCAGAACAGGGCGCTGTTGAGCCACAGATGCGCCCCTATGCTGACCATATAACCAAGGAGAATGGCGGGCAACCACTTGAGGTGGCCGACGAAGGTATAGATGCCACGGGCCTGGCCCATCAGGGCCACCCCGGCGGCGGAGCCGATGGAGAGCAGGCTGCCCCCCACGCCCGTGGTCAGGCTCACCAGCAGCCACTGCCCCGTGCTCATCTGCGGCTCCATCGACAACACGGCAAACATCACCGGAATGTTGTCGATGACGGAGGAGAGCAGGCCGATGACCACATTGGCCTGGGTCGGATCCCCCTGGTAGAGGAACTGGGATGCCAGCGCCAGATACCCCATGAAGCCGAGCCCGCCGACGCACATCACCACCCCGTAGAAGAAGAGCAAGGTGTCCCACTCCGCCTTGGCAATCTTGTTGAACACGTCGAACGGCACTATGGAGCCGAGGCGCAGCAGGCGCGCATGGTCGCCGGCACGCTCGTAGAGGGCACGCTCCCGCGCCAGGATGCCGCGCTGCGTCTTGCGCAGGTAGAAACCGAAGAATTGCAGATAACCCAGCCCCGTCATCATGCCAAGCACCGGGGGCAGGTGCAGGAAGTGATGGCAGGCGACGGCGGTCCCTATGGTGAGGAGGAAGAGCAGCACTATGGTGACGGCCCCGCGCCTGAGCACCACCTCCTCATCGAGCACCCTGGGGGCATGGCGCGGCACCATCAGACTCATCAGGCTGGCCGGGATCAGGAAGTTGAGCAGAGCGGGGATGAAGAGCGCAAAAAACTGGCCGAACGGTACCTTGCCTGCCTGCCACACCATCAGGGTGGTGATGTCGCCGAAAGGACTGAAGGCGCCGCCGGCATTGGCCGCCACCACTATGTTGATGCAGGCGAGGTTGATGAAGCGGCGATCCCCGTTGGCCACATTGAGCACCACGGTACACATCAGGAGCGCCGTGGTGAGATTGTCCACCACGGGGGAGATGAAGAAGGCCAGAAATCCCGTGAGCCAGAACAGGGTGCGCAGGCTGAGCCCCGCCCGCACCAGGCGGGCGCGCAGGGCGGCAAACAGCAACCTGTCCTCCATAGCGTTGATGTAGGTCATGGCAACCAGCAGGAACAGCATCAGCTCGGCATACTCCAGCAGGTTTTGCCGAAACCCCTCGTGTGCCAGGGGGCTCTGTCCCTGCCCGGCATAGACGACGCCAATGGCTATCCAGATGATGCCGGCGGCGATCAGCACCGGCTTGGATTTGCGCAGCTTGAGGTACTCTTCGGCCATCACCAGGAGATAGGCGAGCACGAAGATGACGAGGGCGAAGAGGCCGACGCCGGTGTGCGTCAGGGAAAGGGGGCCGCCATCGGCCAGGGCGGGGCCGCAGAACAGGCAGAGCCCGGGCAAGGGGGCAAGGCGTGAGGATCCAGACATGGGTGCGCTTCTCTTGAGAACCGTCTGGCATTGAGGCTAGCAGCGAACCGGGAAGTCACCGCCATCCCGACCCTGAGGCCGGACCGCCCGCCTCGGGGCAGGCGGCGCGGCCCGAACAGGGGACGTCAGGGGGTCTTCTTGCCGAAACCGGACTGCTTGAGGGTGTAGCCGGCACTGTTTTGCCAGGCATCCAGCCCGCTTCTGTTGTTGCCCGCCACCAGGCTGGCGGCCAGGCTCGGGCTGTTGAACAGCTGATCGGCGCCGAACACGAAGCCCCCCTCGGTTCGGGGGATGAGCACCCCCTTGGCCAGCAACTCCTGGCGCAGCTCAATCACCGCCTCGCGCAAGGAGGCGGCATCCTCCCCGTTGGCGGTGGAGCCCGCCTGCACCATGAAGCCGGGATTCTGCCGCTTGCCCACCGGATAACCATGGGCTTCGGCCCCCTTGCCGTTGAAGTGGTAGAGCTCGCGCTCGCCGGGCTTGTTGTCGGAGAGCGCCTTTTGCAGGGTCATCAGCTCGTTGTAGATATCGATGGGGACCACGGCAGCCTGCTTGGCCCCCTTGCTGTCGACGATAAAACTGACTTGCTTGTGTAACATCCTTGCTCATCCTGTGACCCATGGAAGCCCCTATTCTAACCACCTCTGGCGAGCGGGATCCAGCGAGGATCCTCATCCCTTTTGCAGGCGCGATCACTAACTGGCATAGTGGCTGACATTGTGAAAGCCATTGGCCATCAACCGGTTATCCCATGCTGAACCTGCACAACCTCAGTAAACGCTTCGCCAGCGGCGGCGAGACGCTCCCCCTGTTCGAGGGGCTGGATCTTCAGCTCTCCCCCGGCGAAACCTGTCTGCTGCTGGGGCAGAGCGGCTGTGGCAAATCCACCCTGCTCAACCTCATCGCGGGTCTCATTGCCCCGGACGAGGGGGAGATCTGGCTGGGGGAGACCCGGCTCGACACTCTGCCTGCAGACGAGCGAGCCCGCTTGCGTGGCCGGCATTTTGGCATCGTCTATCAGGACTTCAACCTGCTGCCGACCCTGACCGTTGAGGAGAACCTTCGCCTGCCGCTGGAGATAAACCACCTGCCCCGCGACATGGCACGCCTCGCTGCCCTGCTGGAGCGCCTTGGGATGAGCCACAAGCGCCACGCCTGGCCGGAGCAGCTCTCCGGCGGCCAGCGCCAGCGGGTGGCCCTGGCCCGCGCCCTCATTCACAAGCCCCAGTGGCTACTGGCGGACGAGCCCACCGGAAGCCTCGATGAGCACAACGCCGAGCAGGTGATGGCACTGATGATGGCGGCAGTGCGCGATACCGGCGCCGGCCTCCTGCTGGTGAGTCACAACCCGGGCTATGGCGCACTTGCGGATCGGGTGCTGCGCCTGGAAGGGGGGCAACTGGTCGAGCTCAAGGGGCGCCACCATGGCTAACCTCTGCCACGGAGGTCGCTGATGCTGCCCCTGAAGGCGCTGCTGCGCCTCTATCGCGCCCACCCCTGGCTGCTCTTGATGAGCCTGGCCGGGCTGATGCTGGGGGTCACCCTGGTGGTGGCCATCGAGCTTCTGAACCACAGCGCCCGCACCAACTTCGTCGCCGCCCGCAGCCAGCTCGCGGGGGAAGCGAACTACCGGCTGGCCCCGAGCGGCGGTCTGGATGAACAGCTCTATGTGCACTTGGTGCGAAGCCAGCCGGCCCTTGATGCCATGCCAGAGCTGCACGCCTGGCTCAAGGACGAGCAGGGCCGCAGCTTCCAGTTGCTGGGGATGGATCTCTTCAACCCGGGACCCTTGCGCCGGCTCTTTGGCGAGCAACCGGGACACGAACCCGATTTCACCCTGAGCCGCGCCGACAGCGTCTGGCTCTCTGCCCCCGAGGCCAAACGCCTCGGCTGGTCGCCGGGGCAGTCTCGCCTCTTTGTGCTGGGCGATGAGGGACAGCGCCCCCTGACCCTGACCTTGGCGGGCACCTTCGAGCCCGGCGCCGTCCCCATGGAGCGGCTGCTGGTGACCGACATCGGCCTCGCCCAGCCCCTGCTTGGCAAGGAAGGCAGACTGGATCGCATCGTCTTCAAACTCAGTGAGCAAGAGGCCAATACCTTGCAAAGAGCCTTGCAGGCGGCCCTGCAATCCTATGCCCCCCATCAGCCCCTCTGGCTTGAGCCCATCAGCCCGGCGCTCGATGCCAGCCAGCTCGGGGATGCGCTGGCGCTGAACCTTACCGCCCTCTCCCTGCTCGCCATGGCGGTGGGATTGTTTTTGGTGTTCAACGCCCAGCGCTTCGTGCAGAGCGTGCGCCGCCCCCTGCTCGCCCAGCTCATCATCCTCGGGATGCCGCCGCGCCGGGTGCTGCGCTGGCTGACCCTGGAGATCCTGATCCTCGCCACCCTCGGCACTCTGCTCGGGCTGCTGCTGGGGAGCCTGCTGGCCCTCGCCCTGATGGGGCAGCTCACCCAGGCGCTGGCCGACCTTTATGGCCCCAACCCCATCGACCTGCTGCGCCTCTCCCCGACGAGCCTTGGCAAGGCGCTGGTGATTGGCCTTCTGGGGATGCTTGCCGCCAACCTGCCCGGCTGGTGGCAACTGCTGCGCCAATCCCCCCTTGTGCTGCGAGAGGGCAACAGTCGCCCACCGGCTCACCCCTGGCAACGCCGGGGCCTTGCCATCGCCATTCTGCTGCTGTGCGCCCTGTGTCTGTGGCAGCCAGAAACCGGCCTTGGCGGCGCCCTCTTCGTGGCCGGTGGCTGGCTGCTGGCCATGGCGCTCGCCCTGCCCGATGTGCTGCGCGCCGTGCTGGGCCGGCTGCGCCGACGCGAGCGCGGCTCCCTCAGCGCCCGGCTCGGGGTGGCCGAAACCCTCTATCACCTGGATCGCACCGCCATCGCGGTGATGGCGCTACAGCTTGCCATTGCGGCGGCCATCGGCATCGGCGTCATGGTGTCGAGCTTTCGCTCGAGCGTGGAGATCTGGCTCGGCCAGCGTCTGGCCGCCGATCTCTACGTCACCGCCCCCAAGGGGGTGGCAGGCAGCAGGGGCGCCCTCGGCGAGCAGACCCTCAACACCATTCTTGCCGCGCCGGACGTGCGCGCCGCCTCCCGCCGCGCCGTGCTCCCCGCCCGCTGGCAGGAGCAGCCCATCGAGTGGGCGCAGATGGACTTTATCCCCGAGCTCAAAGCCGCCTACCCCTTGCTCGCCGGGCGCTGGCCCGCTGCTCCCGACGAGGTGCTGGCGAGCGAACCGCTGACGGTACGCCTCGGGGTCAGGGTGGGCCAGCGCCTAGAGGTAACCAGCGAAGGGGGGCCGAGGGTTTTCACCGTCACCGGCGTCTATCAGGATTACGGCAGCGACAAGGGGCAGATACTGCACGCCTTCGAAGGGAGCAAGGTGCAATCCCTGGCCCTCTTCAGCCCGGATCCCGAGCACCTTGGTGACAGGCTCAGGAGCCAGTTTGGCGAGCAGGTGAACCTGTTGCCCGCCCCCGCCATCCACGCCGCCGCCCTCAGGGTGTTCGATCAGACCTTCGTGGTGACCGAACTATTGAAGTTGCTGATCCTGGGGATCGCCTTCGTCGGCATCGGCTCGGCCTTTATGGTGCTGGGGCTGGCCCGGCGCGGCGAGTTGCAGACCCTGCAAAGCCTTGGCCTGAGCCCGCGGCACTGCCGCCGGCTGCTGGTGTGGCAGGGGGCGGGCCTCGGGCTGCTCACCGCGCTGCTGGCACTGCCGGTGGGCTATGGCCTCGCCTGGGTGCTGATTGAGGTGGTCAACCCCCGCGCCTTTGGCTGGCGGCTGGCCTTCGAGGCCGCCCCCCTGCACGCCGTCACGGCGCTTCTGCTGGCGCCGGTGTGCGGGGCGCTGGCCTCCTGGTACGCCGCAAGGAGAGTGGTATGACATATCGGTTGGCGCTCTGGCTCAGCCATGGCTTGACGTCCCCATTGACCAGATCTCTGTCACCGCACTTGATTCAGCGCAGAGAAGCGCACAGAGCTGCCGCGAACCATCCCCTCTCCCTTCGGGAGAGGGCCAGGGTGAGGGGAATCTTGTCCTCTTGGCTTGCAGCCCTCTTGATCCCGCTTGTTGCCATAAGCGGCCACGCGCAGGCCAGCGATCTGGGGAGCATCCTGGGTGGCGGTAGTGATCACTTCAAAAAGGCCCTGCCGGGTCAGTCCATCCGCCTACCCGCGGATCACGCTGCCCACCCCGACTACCGCTCCGAGTGGTGGTATCTCACTGGCAACCTCAAAGACGAGCAAGGGCGCGGCTACGGCCTGCAGTGGACCCTGTTTCGCCAAGGCATTGAACAGGAGCTCACCTCGGAGAACCCCTGGCTCACCCCTCAACTCTGGTTGGCCCAGTTCGCCATCACGGATGTGAGCAAAGGCAGCCACCAGCAGGACGAGCGCACCAGCCGCCAGGGGCCAGGGCTCGCCGGTGCCAGCGGCGGTGAGTATTGGCTGAAAGAGTGGGTGCTTACCTCTCAAGGGGAATCGCTCTTTCCCGCCACCCTCAAGGTGCGGAGCAAGGCGGGGGATCTTGATGTGAAGGTGAGCGCCGCCAAGCCCGCGGTACTGCAAGGTAAAGCGGGTTTCAGCGAGAAGAGCCCGGGCAACGCCTCCTTCTACTACTCCTACCCGCGCCTGACCATCAGCGGCACCCTGATCTTGGATGGGGAGACCCGTAACGTCAGCGGTGAGGGCTGGTTTGATCACGAGTGGAGCAGCTCGGTATTGGCCCAGTGGCAATCGGGCTGGGACTGGTTTTCGCTGCAGTTTGAAGATGGCCGCGAGTTGATGCTGTTTCGCCTGCGCACCAAATCGGGACGCTCTGAGCCGGAGAACCGCTACGGCATCCTGATTGAACGAGACGGCAGCAGCCGGGTGCTGAATCCTGCGCAGATCCGCCTCACCCCCGGCAAGACCTGGCGCGGCCCCAAGGGGCAAGCCTACCCCATCGAGTGGCAGCTTAAGGCCGGGGATCTCAACCTCCGCATTCAGGCTCGACAGCCTAATCAGGCCATGACGGGACGCTTCGACTACTGGGAGGGGGCTGTGACTGTGGAGGGGGATGCCAAAGGGCTGGGCTATCTGGAGATGACGGGGTATTGAGCAAAGGGCCTGCCGCGTTTGTTCGCTTTCCCTTTTCTGCTTTATCTCTGTGGGGCAAACCCTGTCCCGCATTACAGTCTCGGCGATTCGGCGATTCGGCGGTTTTGGGGCGCCATCTCCATAACCCCTACGACAAACCGTCTGCCCTCCCCGATTTCTGATCCCCATCAAAAATACGTACCAAACCTCTCCCCAAGTAAAACGTTTCACTCAACAAGTGAAGCTGCACTTGGTACCCTACTCATACGACCCTAATAGCCCCAAAGGTAGCCAGGGAGTGATTATGGTTTAGTCCTATTCAATAAGGTTAACAACAGCACACAGGGAGCTGAAACCTTGTGCGGTAGCTATCGTTCTTATCAATTTACTGAAATATCAGAACATTAAACTTCAGTTAGGGAAGGTGCGAATAAGCGGGGAAATTCTTCTCGGCTGACTCAGTCATTTCATTTTTTCAGTTTGAGCCGATCTTTTCTCCCGTAAATGCCTTGAATCAGCCTA
>NZ_CDBZ01000080.1 GCF_000819985.1 Aeromonas media
AGGTGGGGGAGGATGTCAACGTGCTCTGGAGCGCCACTGTCGCCTCGGTGATCCCCATGGTGCTGCGTCGCTTTCGCATCGACCCGGCGGTGGTCTCCGCCCCCTTCATCGCTACCCTGGTGGACGGTGCCGGCCTCATCATCTACTTCGAGATAGCCAAGCTGATCCTGCCGGATCTGCAGTAGGAAAGCACAAGAGACAAAAAAGGCAGCCATCGGCTGCCTTTTTGCACAGAGGGGCGGATCACCCGAGCTGGAACAGCAGGGGCCAGCCCTGCTCGTGGCAGTAGCGGTGCTCCTTTTCCAGGTTCTGCATCAGCAACTTGTTCTCGTCGCACCAGTCCAGGGGCAGGGTGACCACCAGCTGATCCCCGGCGGCCTGCACGTTCCACTCGGGCAGCAGGTTGTCCTGACGCCTGTGGTGGGCCGCCACCGCGAGGCGCAGGATGCGGATGCAGCGCAGCACCGTCTGCTCGTCGTGGTTGGGCAGGGCCGGCAGCTCGGAGAGCTTGAGCCCCTTGCGGTGAAAGCGCACCAGGGCCGCCAGCAGGGCCTGATCGTCCTGGTTGAAGCCGGGCAGATCGGTGTTTTGCAAGATATAGGCGGAGTGTTTGTGGATGCCGCTGTAGTTGATGGCAAGGCCGATCTCGTGCAGCCGCGCCGCCCAGCCGAGGATGGCGCGATAGGGCTCTTCCGGCATCTCCCAGGGGCCGCTCAGGGCGTCGAACAGGGAGAGGACGCTGCTCTCTACCCGGGTGGCCTGGCGCTTGTCGATGCGATAGTGAGTGCTGAGTGCAAGCGCGGTACGTTCGCGAATGTCGTGATGCTGCAGGCGCTCCTCGAACTCGTAGAGCAACCCTTCGCGCAGGGCGCCGTCGGAGTACTCCATCCGCTCGATGGGCAGGGAGGTGAATAGCCCGAGCAGGATGGCCACCGCGGCGGCAAAGACCCCCTGACGCTCCTCGGTGAGGCCCGCCAGTTTGAGCTGATCGACCCGCTTGTGCTTGAGCATCTCTTCTTTCAGCCGCTCCAGTCCCGCCAGGGTGATGGCACCATCGGTCCACTCTTCCCCCTGCAACACGTCGCGCACGGTGCGGATGGAGCCCGAGCTGCCGAGGCAGCTCTGCCAGCCCAGCTTGCGGTACTGGTTGATGATGGGGGCGAGCTGATGCTGGGCTTCCAACACGGCTGCGTTGAAGGCCTTCTCGCCGAGCTTGCCGTTGCCAAAGAAGCTCTGGGTGAAGCTAACGCAGCCCATCTTGCGGCTGGTGAGCGCCTTGTGCTCAAACCCTTCGCCGATGATGAGCTCGGTGCTGCCGCCGCCGATGTCCACCACCAGCACCTGGCCCTCGATGTGCTGGGTATGGGCGACCCCCTGATAGATGAGGCGGGCCTCTTCCTGGCCGCTGATGATCTCGATGGGGTGGTTGAGCACCTTGGCTGCCTCGCGCACGAAGTCGCGGGCGTTGCTGGCGCGGCGCAATGTGTAGGTGCCGGCGATGCGGATCTGATCCGGCTTGATGTTGGTGAGCCGCTCGGCGAACAGGGCGAGGCAGTCCAGCCCGCGCGCCATGGCCTCCGGGGACATGCGGCGCTGACCGTCCATCCCTTCGGCGAGGCGCACTCGCTCCTTGATGCGATCGATGATCTGCATCCGCCCCTCGGTGAGGCGGGCGATGACCATGTGGAAGCTGTTCGAGCCCAGGTCGACAGCGGCGTACAGACTATTGTCCATGGTTTGACTCTATGCGTTTGAGGTAGTCGTAAATCGCCACCTGGGAACGGACCTTGCGGCGGTTGCCCCGCTTCACGTACTCGTTCTTCTGGTCGGCATCGATCACCCGCGCCTTGCAGGTATCACTCAGTTGTAGCTCGAGAATGTCGAGGATGCGCTGCTTGAGCCGCTCGTCATAGATGGGGGTGCCCACCTCGATGCGACCGTCGATGTTGCGGCTCATCCAGTCGGCACTGGAGATATAGAGCTGGGGATTGCCCTTGTTGTGGAACACCATCACCCGCGGATGTTCGAGGAAACGGTCGATGATGCTGATGACCCGAATGTTGTCGCTCAGACCCGGCACCCCCGGGCGCAGGGCGCACATGCCCCGGATGATCATCTGGATGGGCACCCCGGCCTGGCCGGCGGCATAGAGCCGGTTGATGAGGTCTCTGTCCACCAGATTGTTGATCTTGAGGGTGATGCCGCTGGGTTGCCCCGCCTTGGCGTTGGCCAGCTCGTTATCGATGAGGCGATAGAGCTGGCGGCGGCTGTTGATGGGGGAGACCAGCAGGTGGTTGAACTTGTAGCGCCGATAGGGGTACTCGATGTACTCGAACACGCTTTCCACCTCGGCGGTGATGTCCGGATGGCGGGTCAGCAGGGAGAAGTCGGTGTAGATCTTGGCGGTCTTCTCGTTGAAGTTGCCGGTCCCGATATGGGCGTAGCGCACCGCCTCGCCGTTCTCGTGGCGAGTGATGAGGCAGAGCTTGGAGTGGATCTTGAGGCTGGGCACCCCGAACACCACCTTGACGCCTGCGTCGGTCAGGATGTTGGCCCAGTCGATGTTGGCCGCCTCGTCGAAGCGGGCGCGCAACTCCACCACCACGGTCACCTTCTTGCCGTTGTTGGCGGCGTCGATGAGGGAGTGGATGATCCGCGACTTCTTGGCCACCCGGTAGATGTTGATGCGAATGGCGCTGACCGCCGGGTCGAAGGCCGCCTGGCGCACCAGCTCGGTGAAGTGGTGGAACTTGTGGTACGGGTAGTAGAGCAGGATGTCCTGCTTGGCGATGGCGTCGAAGGCGTTGACGAAGCCGTCAAAGTCGCGGCAGTCCAGTGCCGGCAGCTTGGGGTTTTCCAGATAATCCCGGCCCACATTGGGGAAGCCGATGAAATCCTTGAAGTTGTGATAGCGCCCACCGGGCATGATGGCGTCGTAGGAGCTGATCTGCAGCTTGAGCTTCAAGAAGCTTATCATGGCCGCCGGCATCTCCCGCTCGTAGACGAAGCGCACCGGCATGGCAGTGAGGCGCTGTTTCAAGCCGTCACTCATCTTGTCCACCAGGCTGAGGTCCAGCTGGTCGGAGAGGTCATATTCGGCATCCCGGGTCAGCTTGACCGCGTAGGCGGCAATCTCGTCGTAGTCGAAGAAGCCCTTGAAGATCTCGTCCAGACAGAAGCGGATAACGTTGTCCAGGATGATGATCTGCTTCTTGCGACGGGTGCCCTCCGGCGGTAGCTGGAAGAAGCGGGGCAGATCGTCGGTGGGCACTTCCACCAGGGCGTACTGGATCACCTGGCCGTTCTTCTTCATTTCGATGGCGAGATAGGTGTGCTCGTCTTTCAGGAACTTGACCGGGTTGACCTCCTTGTTGAGGAGGATGGGGATGATGTGGCGCAGCACCTTTTCCCGGAAGAAGATCCGCAGCCACTGCTGGATGGACTCGGAGAGCTGGCTTTCGTTCACCAGGAAGATGTTGTGGCGGGCCAGCGCGATCAGCAGCTCCTTGTAGGTGTTGTCGAACGCCTCGCCGAGCGCCATCACCTTCTGCTGGATGGCGCGCAGCAGCACCTTGGCCTCGTCGTCGCCGCCGTGGACTTCGTTGATGAGGATGCGGCGCTTGACGTCCGACACCCGTACCTTGAAGAACTCGTCCTGATTGGAGGAGAAAATCCCGAGGAAACGGACCCGCTCGATGAGGGGTACCGTCTTGTCCATCGCCTCTTGCAACACCCGTTCATTGAATGAGAGCCAGCTAAGCTCTTTCTCTTCATACTGCTTGTCGGTGCTCATCTGGTGCCTCTTTGCTCTGGTTGCGTCTGCGCGGAAGTTATGGCGTCAAACCATGACAAATTTATGACAGGCGACACTATTCGCTCAGATCCTGATCGATGTCGACGACGAGGTCGTCGGAGAGGGACTCCAGGGCCGTGACGAGATCGTCCAGTTCGAGCTGCGGCGGCATAGCCACCAGGGCGTGGGCATAGAAGAGGGGGGCGCCTGAGTGGGGCGCAGGTTCGCAACCTGTGGTGAGGTCGGCGACGTTGATGTTGAGCTGCCGCAGGATGCTGGCCACTTCGTGGACGATGCCCGGTCTGTCGTTGCCGGTGACGCTTAGCATCACCTGATGGGCCGGTTGCGGGCTCAGCTGCCCTTCGGCGAAGCTCACGGTGAGGCCAGGCAGCATCACCAGGGCCTCGCACAGGTTGCGGTAATGCTCGTCAGGCACGGCGACGTGCAAAATGCCGGCAAATTGCCCCGCCAGCTCGCTCATGGAGCTGGCCAGCCAGTTACCCTGCTGCCGGGTGATGGTATCGGCCAGGCTCTCGACGATCCCAGGTTTGTCTGCGCCGATCACGGTGACGACCAATTGCTTTTGCATCCTGCTCTCCTTGAATGGGGCTGCGTGGGGTCCGTTGACGCCTGGCGGCGACGGGGTGCGCGCCAGAACGTCCATGGGCTCTAGCATTGTGCCTGCTGTGACAGGCCATATGAAGCCCGCCTTGCGCAAATTCAGTGAAAAAACGCGAATGCCGGGACGGGCTTGATTTCTGCGCTGCCTGAGTCGCTTTCCCCGTGGTAGAGTGTGCCCCTTCCTTTGGTGTGAACTGAATTTGTCTTGTAAACGGGATGTGCGTGTATGAATAGCCTTGTCGTATCAGGAGCCGTGTTGCTGGGGTTGCTCCTGCTGGTGATCGTCTGGCGCAGGGAGAAAGAGGGCAAGGCCGAGCCCTATGATCTGCAGGAAACCTTGATGAGCCCAGCCGAGCGCACCTTCTTCGGGGTGCTGGATCAGGCGGTGGGGGACAAGGCCCGTGTCTTTGCCAAGGTACGAGCCTCCTATGTATTGACGCCCGAGGCGCACCTTGGCAAGGGCAAGCGCCAGCAGGCGCTCGGCAAGATAGGGGAGAAGCACTTCGATTTTCTGCTCTGCCACCCGACGGATCTCTCTTTCCTGTGTGCCGTGGAGCTGGATGACGAGGGGCACCGCCACCAGAAGCGCAAGTCGCGGGATCTCTTCCTGAAGGCGGCCTGCGATGGCGCCGGCCTGCCGCTGTTGCAGATCCCGGCCAGCAGCCACTACCAGGTCGACGAGTTGCGGGAGCAACTGCTGCCCCTGCTGGCGAGAACGACGGCGCCGGTGGATGACCTGCTGCCCGGCGAGCGCCGCGAACCGACCTTCAGCCCGCTGCTGCTCGATGGTGTCGATCTGGGCACGTCACACCCGGGGGCTGCCAGGGAGCCCCAGGTGCCGCCCCCCCAGGCCGAAGAGGCAATGCCCGCGTTGATGGAGGAGAATCCCTTCCTCGATCCGGATGAGGAGGAGCCCCGGGAGACGATCCCTCATTGCCCCCGCTGTGCCGCGCCCCTGGTGGCACGGGAAGCACGAAAGGGTCCCCATGCCGGTCGCCTGTTCCTCGCCTGCAGCCGGTTTCCCGAGTGCCGCTATGCCGCTCCCCAGGAGAGCGTGAAACACTGATCCCTCCTCTGACGCCGCACCCTGTCGGCGTCATTCTTTCCCCTTCGCTGGTTTTCATCCGATACTCAATCTGGCTGGAAGCGTGATCCCCGTCCCGCCAGGGTCCGGGAGGATGCGACAAGTTTTGACAATCCGCCAGAATTTTGGCACTTTGTCCCCCTTATGACACAGTGCGAAATTGGTTTTAATAAGCACTTAAAAAACAATAACTTGGCGTCAGGTGTGAAAAT
>NZ_CDBZ01000081.1 GCF_000819985.1 Aeromonas media
CTTTCGCATTTAAGATGGCGACGATGGTCAGGGTCACCACCATGCCGATCTCGGGCCCCACCCCCAGGCTCCAGGCCCGCACCCAGGCCGCCAGCGCGATGGCGGCCGAGATGAGCAGACCGGTGGAGATCTCCTTTTTCAGCACGGTGCCGAGGTTTTTCAGGCTCACCTCCCCCACCGCCATGGCACGCACTATGGTGGTGGTGATCTGGGTACCGCTGTTGCCACCGGTACCGATGAGGAGCGGGATGAAGAAGGCCAGGGCGATGGCTGCCTCCAGCTGCTCTTCAAAGGCCCGCAGCACGGTGCCTGTGTAGGCTTCCGCCACGAACAGGATCAGCAGCCAGCCCACCCGCTTGCGCCACAACTGCCAGGGGGTGGCCTGCAGATAGGGGGTATCCAGCGGTGAGGAGCCCCCTTGCAGCTCCGCATCCTCGGTGGACTCCAGCTCCAGAATGTCGGCGGCATCGTCCACGTGGAAGACCCCCACCAGACGACCCTGATCTTCCACCGGCAGGAGCGAGAGGTCGCGGTCAATGAGCAGGCGGGCCGCCAGCTCCTGATCCGCACGGGCGTTGATGCGCACTGCCTCCCCCTCCATCAGCTCCCCTACCGGCAGCAGAGGATCGGCGATCAGCAGCGACTTGAGGGAGACGCTGCCAAGCAGGCGCTGCTCGCCGTCAACCACATAGAGATGACCGAACAGCCTGGCCTGATCCCAGGCCCCGTGGATCAGCTGCTTGGCGCTTTCCACCGTCGCATCGGCCTCCACTGCCAGATATTCGTGGCGCATGTTGGCCCCCACCGACTCGTTCGGCCAGGCCAGCAGGGACTGGAAGGCTTTGCGGGTGGGGTCTGGTAGCCGGGCGAGCAGGGTCTTGCGATCGTGCTCGTCGAGCCTGCGCAGGATGGCCAGCAGGTCCCGACGGGCCAGGGTGCCCTGCAGTATCCCCACGATGCTGCCATGCAGCCTGAGCAGCAGATGGCCGGCACACTCCGCCGGGAGGGAGGCGAGCAAGGACGCCCCTTCCGGCATGGAGAGGGTATCGAAGATGCAGTTGAGCTCTTCCGGGCGCAGGGTCAGAAGCTGATCGGCACGGGCCACCGGATCCAGGTTGTGCGCCAGCCAGTTGCGCAGGGCAACCGGGTCGAGCAGTTGATGACGATTGAGCAGGGTGTGTGTTTTCTTCATCACAGATGTCCTCATGTGATTTCAGGCGAACCTGAACGCCTCCGGCACCTGGCCGGATGCAACGGCAAGAAAACAGCAATTTGATTGACGAGTAACAGGCAGGAAATGACGCCGTCCGGCGTGTTTTCATCCCCACGTACCAGCTTTAGCACTGCATAACGTATCCGGCATGCCGGAAGCCACTTGGGTTGACACCTTAATCCGATGAAAACTGTCCTGATCTTGGGCGTCTCTGGACGTCGTGAGATCAGTGGCCTGTGTTTATGCAGGAGCCTAGCCTAACGAGATGCTGCGAACATTGATTGCACGGCGCTACCGTGCGGGCGGCATCATCTGCCCAGGCGCAGGTCGAGTCAAGGCAAACGGGCCCCTGGCAACGGGTTGTTACAAATTGGCCGGACGGCGGGCCCTTCATGAAACGAGGCTCCCCCGTGCGTGGCACGGGGGAGCCTGCGGTCAACGGACGAACGTCAGCGGATATAGTCGAATAGGGTCAGCTTGCTTATCTTGCTGAAGGCTAGCTGGGAGGCGCTCATGGCTGCATCCTCCTTGGAGAGGGCCGCGATCACCTCGTACATGTCCGCCTCGGACACCTTGGCCCGCGCCTGCTGGTTCAGGGTGCTGAGTCCATCGTTGGAACTCATCACCTGCTCCAGGCTGTTCATCCTTCCCCCCAGCTCCCCCAGTCCCCGGTCTATCTTGGTTCTGGCGTTGCTCATGTGGGTGGTGGCATCGGAGACCGCCAGCTGGAAATCGCTCTCGGACAGGGTCGGATCACGCATGGCGGAGATGAAATCGGACATGCCATTGAGGATGTTGTCGTTTTTCGGGGTATCCAGCACGAAGTTCTGGGTCGCCGACCCCGCAGGGAGGTCGAGGGTGAGCGCCAGGCCGTTGAAGGGGATCTTGTTGCCCGCCACATAGTCGCCGCTTTGCAGCAGGGTGCCACCGCTGTCACGGATCTCGTAGGTGTCCGGCGGCCCGGCCAGGGTGCTGACCGCATATTGGTTGCTCGGCAGGGAAGAGTCATAGTTGTTGCGATAGAAGCTCTCGAAGTTCCCCTGATCCGCCACCGACACCTGGATGTTGCCACTAGCGGCGCTGGCAGTGCGCCGGGTCGCCACTATCTCGAACAGATCGAAACCGGAGTCGTTGGCCGGGATCTGCACCGTGGGTGAGACCTGGATGTTGCGCTGCCCCGTGTCCCCCTGGAACACATAGTTGCCACTGGCATCCTTGACGAAGGGCTGGGTCTTGCTCTGATTGCCGCCGAAGATGTACTCCCCCTGGGAGTTCTTGCTGTTCATCAGGTCGAACATCTGCTTTTGCAGCCCCTCCAGCTCGCTCGCGATGGCGCTGCGCTCCTCGGAGCCCATGGCGGAGTTGTTCGCCTTCTGGATCAGGGTCTGGGCACTGAGCATGGCGCTGTTGAGGGAGGTCAGCACCGTCTCCTCGTGGCCCAGGCTGTTCTCCAGCAGGCTGCCGTTGACGCCGTACTGCTTGAAGAGATCGATCTCCTTGGTCAGCGCCATCTTCTGGCTCATGCCGGCCGGGTCCTCCCCGGAGCGGGAGAATTTATCCCCCGTCATCAACTGGTTGTAGGCGGTGTTCTGGCGCTCGCTCACCTTGCTCATGGAGGCAAGGTTGCGGTCATAGATCATGTTGGTGGTGATGCGCATGACTTACCTCACGGAGGAGAGCAGGGTGTCGAAGATGGTCTTGGCGGTGTTCACTATCTGGGCCGAGGCCGCATAGGACTGCTGGAAGCGGATGAGGTTGGCCGCCTCCTCCTCCAGATTGACGCCGGAGACACTCTCGAAGATGGCGGTACTCTGGGTCAGCTTCGCCTCGTTGGCCTGCAGCAGGGTCTTGGCCTGGCTGGTCTTGTTGCCAATGCCGCTCACCAGACCCGAGTAGGCATCGTTGAAGGTCATCTTGTCGTTGCTGGTGGCGGCGTTGTTGTTCTTGCGCACCAGCTCCTTGTTCTGCAGCTCCGCCAGCGCCAGGCCGTTGGCGTTGTCCGCAAAGCCGTCCTTGTTGTAGCTGAGCGTGAAGCTGTCGCTGGCCTCCACCTTGCCGGTGATGCTGAACTCATAGCCCGGGCTCTGGGTCGGATCGGCGTAGACCTTGGGCCCCCCCAGGGGGCTCTCGAGGGCGGCCATCAGGTTCTGTCCCTTGCTGGAGGCGGGGGCGACACCCAGCAGGTTGTTGTTCTTGTCATAGACCTCGTAGTTGCCGCTGCCGTCGATCTTGATGACCTGGGGGGCACTCGGGTCCAAAGTGTTGGTGCCAAAACCCGAGCCCGTGCCGGTGTTGTAGACACCGCCCAGCGCTATCTCGCCCGAGCCCAGGTTCTGGGATCCCTTGTCCGCCTTCAGGGGGGAAGCCAGCGCGATATCTTCAGGACGGGTGATCGCCTGCTCCAGGTTGGCAGCCGCATTCCGGGTGGGTTGCAACAAGATCTTGTCACCTGCCGCCGGTGTGCCGGAGAGATCGATTTCGATGCCGTGGCCCGTCACTTCGAAGGTGGCTGGCGGCGTGGTCCCCGTGGCGAGCGAGGTACGCTGCCCGCTGCCGTCGATGGCGAACACCTCGTAACCGGTGGCGCTGTTGAACCGCACCTCGTAGTCGAAGGTGGTGACCTCGCTCCCCTTGCCGGGAACGAAGTTGACGCTGGCCGCCCCGTTGCCCTGGTTGCTGGCGTAGGGCAACCCCTGGCTTCCTTTGAGGGTGAAGAGATCCCCCCCAAGCTCGTTGTCGAGATCCATCCCCAACCGGTTCTGCTGGTTCATGGCATCCCCCAAGGCGACGGCCATCTGCCCCAGCTCCCGCTTGGCGGGCTCCAGATCCCGACGCGCGGTGAAGAGGCCACCGATGGCACCGCCAATATCCTGGTCGTTGATGCTGGCCTGGTTCTTACCCAGGGTCAGCTGCAGGGAAGGCTCACGGGAATCCGGGTCCCCCGGCACCACCTTGAACTGGGCCACGCCGCCATCGAGCACCAGGGAGTGCCCTGTGCTCACGTTGACCAGCATGCTGCCGTTGGGCTGGGTCACGGTGCGGATCTCCATCTTCTCGGAGAGCTGGCGAATGGCCTCATCACGCTGATCGAACAGCATCAGGTTCTCTTCAGGGGAGCCCTGGGTGCGGACGATGGACTGGTTCAGATCGTTGATGCTGTTCAGCAGGCTGTTCACCCTGTCCGTCTCGTCCCCTATGGTGGCGTTAATGGTATCGGACTGCTTGTCGAGCTGGGCGGAGAGGGTGTGGAATCTGTCCACCATACCGCTCAGTTCACTCAGGGTCGTCTGGCGCCCTCCGATCTCGGACGGTGACTCGTTGGCGGTGTGGAAAGCCTTGAAGTAGGAGGTGATGGTGGACCCCACACTGTTGCTGGCATCACCGAGCAGGCTGTCGAGCTGGAACAGTTGATCGTAGCGGGTGTTGGCGGCGTTATAAGCGGACGTATCACGGCGAACCTCGGCCTGGGCATAGGCGTTGATGATGCGATCACTCACCATGTCGCCCGTCCCCAATCCGACGGAATTGGTGTAGATCAGGGTGCGTTCACGTACATAGCCCTGGCTATTGACGTTCACTATGTTGTTGCTGGTGGTCTGCAGCAGCCGCTGCTGGGCCAACACACCCGAGGTCCCAATTCCAAGCAGATCGCTTGCCATAGCTTACAGCTCCATCTCTGTGTTCCTGTCTGCAATGTTGCCGGGCGTCGAATAGCCGGCGATGGCATCACTGCGCAACACTTGTTTAAGTTTCCTGGCGTACTGGGGATCGGTGGCATAACCGGCCTGCTGCAACGCCTCGAAGTAACGGTCCGGGCTGTCCACCTTGGCCAGCGCTCCCTTGTAGCGACTCCCAGAGGTCAGGAAATCCACGTAGTCGTTGAAGCTCTCTTCGAACGACTCGTAGGAGCGAAACGCCGCCTTCTGGCGCGAGGCCATCCCTTGCTCGTATTCCAGGGTGCTCACCACCGCCTTGGGGCCTTCCCATCGCGGATCCGCCTTGATGCCGAACAGGTTGTGCGTCACGTTTCCGTCTGCATCCTTGATCACCCGCTTTCCCCAGCCACTCTCAAGGGCGGCCTGGGCCACCAACACCACCGGGCTCAACCCCAGCTTATCCGCCGCCTTCTTGGCCAGCGGCATCAGCCTGTCGACGAACTCTTCCGGGCTGTCAAACACCTTGGCGCTGCCATCCAGGGCCGAAGGCCTCTGGCTGCTGCCCATGGGCGGCACGGTGCGGTGGGGGCGTCTTGGCATGGCCAGCGTACGCTCGGCCCCATTCAGCTCACCCTTCATTTCGTTATCAGCAAAATCTTTGCCAACTTTGGAGGCAGCAATCAGATCGTTGGAGGCACTGGGGGGTTGATAGGGCTTGTAGACCCGCTCGGTACGCTGGGGCAGCTTGAGTACCCGGCCATCCTGATGGGTGAAGGTCTGCTCGGGAGAGAGCTGCCTAGCCACCATCTCGGCAATGCCCAGCCCCCCCTTGCTCGACATGTCGGCAACCCGCTGCTCGTCCAGCATCCCTTCATAGAACTGGGTGTAGCTGCTGTTCATCGGGTTGCCCTCGGTGAGCACCGAGTTGGCCTGGCGCATCCCCTTGAACAGGGTCTGGGTGAAGATGGATTCGAACTGGCGGGCGGCCGCCATCAGGGCCCCTTGCTTCCCCTCCTTGCTCAGGCTCATCTGGCGCAGTTTGTCCAGGTTCTGGACGTCCTGCACCATGCCAATATTGATACCGCTCTGGGTGTCGAACTCTGCCATAACCTACCTCTTTGCCGCCCGTGGCAACCGCTTGCCGCTCACGAAATTACAGAATGACCAGTTGGCCCTGGATCGCGCCCGCCTGCTGCAGCGCCTCCAGGATCGCCATCAGATCCCCGGGGGCGACCCCCACCTGGTTCACCGCCCGCACCAGATCGTCCAGGGTCGCGCCGGTATCGAGCTTGAACATCCGACCGGGATCCTGCTGCACGTTGATGGTGGAGTTGTTGGTGACCGCCGTCTGCCCGCCAGCGAGCGGATTGGGTTGGGAGACCTGCTGGTTCTCGGCGATGGTGACCGTCAGCCCACCGTGGCTGATGGCCGCCGGGCGCAGCTTGACCTCGCTGCCGATGACGATGGTCCCGGTGCGCGAATTCACGATGATCTTGGCGGACTCGCTCGCCGGGTCCACTTCCAGGTTCTCGATGGTGGAGAGGTAGGAGACCCGCTGGGCCGGATCCCGCGGCGCGAATACCTTGATGGAGGTCGCGTCCATCGCCTGGGCGGTGTTCGGACCCACCAGATCGTTGACCACGTCCGCCAGACGGCGGGCGGTGGTGAAGTCCGGCCGGTTCAGGTTGAAGGTGATGGTGTCCCCCTGGGCGAAGGAGTTCGGCACCTCACGCTCCACGGTCGCCCCGTTGGCGATGCGCCCCACGGTCGGGGTATTGACCACTACCTTGGAGCCATCCGCCCCCTCGGCCCCGAGACCACCGACCACCAGGCTGCCCTGGGCCACCGCATAGACGCGGCCGTCCAGCCCCTTGAGGAAGGTCTGGAGCAGGGTACCGCCGCGCAGGCTCTTCGCCTCGCCGATGGCGGAGACGGTGACGTCTATGGTCTGACCCGGCTTGGAGAAGGGGGGCAGATCGGCGTGGATGGCGACCGGCGCCACGTCCTTGATCTTGGGCTTGATGTTGTCCGGCACCTTGATGCCGAAGTTGTTGAGCATGGTCCTGAAGGTCTGCTCGGTGAAGGCGTTGTTCTTCTCGCCCGTGCCGGGCAGGCCCACCACCAGACCGTAGCCGATCAACTGGTTGCTGCGCACCCCTTCCACCGAGCTGAGATCCTTGATGCGGGAGGCGTGCGCCAGCCCAAGCGGCAAGATACAGCACAGCAGGCCGAGCAAACGGAGTCGGTTCATGACATCTCCTAACTAAACCATTCCGGCTCCGGGTCGCCACTGACGACCCGGGTCCCGAGTATTAAATGGGCCACCAGGGACCGTTGAAGAAGCTGGTCAGCCACCCCTGTTCCTGGGTGTTGGCCAGATCGCCGGTGCCGCCGTAATGGATGCGCGCATTGGCGACCCGCTGGGACGAGACGCTGTTCTCCGAACTCACGTCCTCCGGGCGCACCAGACCGGTGATGCGGATGTATTCGTTGCCGTTGTTGAGCATGATCCACTTCTCGCCGCGCACCAGCAGGTTGCCGTTTGGCAGTACCTTGACCACGCTGACCGAAATGTTGCCCTGCAGGCTGTTGCTCTGATCCGCCTTGGCCTGCCCCTTGAAGGCACTGTTCTGGCCGATGGAGGCCGACAGATCGTAGGGCCCCGCCGTGACCGGCACGCCACCCAGGGTGACGGGGTCGAGCGCCAGCTTGTTGTCCTTGCCGCTCTGGGTGTTGGCCTTTTTCGACGCCGAGGTCGACTCCGCCAACTGGATGGTGATGATGTCACCCACCCGGTGCGCCTTGATGTCCGAGTAGATGCCGTTGACCTGCTCGGGCTGGAAGATGGCGCCGGTCGGGCGCACCGACACCGGCTCCGACTCCCCGTAGACGGGGGCGAAATCCGGGTCATCCGGTTTGGCGGTATTGGGGGTACTGGTGCAACCCGCCAGCGTCAGCAGTCCCAGCATCCATATGGCTTTCATCATGGCACTCCTTTCATCAGGTCCGCTGGGTCAGGAAGGACATCATGGAGTCGACGGCGGAGATGACCTTGGAGTTCATCTCGTAGACCCGCTGAGCCTGGATGAGATTCACCAGCTCCTCGGTCACGTTGACGTTGGAGGTCTCCAGCATCCCCTGCTTGATCACCCCCAGCCCGTCCGCACCGGCAGTCCCCTGAATGGGGGCGCCGCTGGACTGGGTCTCGAGGAAGAGGTTCTCCCCCATGGGCTGCAGGCCGGTGGGGTTGACGAAGTCCGTGGTGTTGATCTGGCCCACCACCTGGGATTGGCCATCCCCCTTGAGCTGGACGGAGACCTGGCCATCCTCCCCCACGGTGACGCTCTGGGCGTTCTCGGGGATCTGGATCTCCGGTTGCAACGGGTAACCGTTGCCCGGGGTGACGATGGTCCCCTCGTCGTTTAGGGTGAACTGGCCGTTGCGGGTATAGGCGGCGCTGCCATCGGGCAGCTGGATTTCGAAGTAGCCGCGGCCGCTGATCATCAGGTCAAGGGAGTTGTCCGTGGTCTGGACGTTGCCCTGACTGTGGTTTTTCTGGGTGGCGACCACCTTGGCCCCCGCCCCCAGCATCAGGCCGGAAGGGAGCTCTGTGTCCGCCGAGGAGCGACCGCCAGGCTGGTTGATGTTCTGATAAAGCAGATCCTCGAAGATGGCCCGCGCCTTCTTGTAGCCCACGGTGCTGGCGTTCGCCAGGTTGTTCGAGGTGACCGAGATGTTGGTCTGCTGGGCATCGAGGCCGGTCTTGCTGATCCAGAGTGCAGGATTCATGGGGTGCTCCTTGATTAGCTGATACGCAGCAGCTGGGTTTGTGCCTCGTCGTTCTCCTCGGCGGTCTTCATGATCTTGACCTGAGTTTCAAACTGACGTTGCAAGCGAATAAGGTTGGTCATCTCGTCGACCACGTTGACGTTGCTCCCCTCAAGGGAGCCGGCGATCAGGCCCACATCCGCAGACGCGGCCTCATTCTGGCCATCCTTGCGGCGAAACAGGCCGTCCTGGCCTTTCTCCACCGCATCTGCCGCCGGGTTGACCAGCTTGATACGCTGGAAATCTTCCGGCAGGTTGGCGGCTGCCCCCTCGGGACGGCCGCTGATGGTACCGTCACGATTGATCTCGATCTTCTCCATGGGCAGGGGCAGCACGATGGGCTGACCGGCATCATCCACCACATTCAGACCGGTGGAAGTCTGCAGATTGCCGGTGGCATTGAGCTGCAGGTTGCCCATGCGGGTATAGGCTTCCGCGCCGTTGGGATCCTGCACCGCAATCCAGCCCGGCCCATCGACGGCAACGTCAAGATCCCGCCCCGTGGTCTGCAGCAGGCCGTGTTGCAAGTTCTGGCCCGGCCGCTCGGTCATGGCGAACACCCGCGTGGGCAGCCCTTCGCCAAACGCCTGCATGCTGCGCGCCTGCTCGAAGTCAGACTTGAAGCCAATGGTGTTGGCGTTGGCCAGGTTGTTGCCACGAACAGCCAGGCTGTTCATGTTCTCCTTGGCCCCGGACATGGCGATGTAAAGCAGGTGATCCATGGGATCCTCCGTCAAACAGATGACTCTCGCAGGACAACTGCAAATTGAGTGCCAAGAGATATGGGAAGGGCGAAGCAGAGGAGGAAAAAACGCCGCATCGGAAACGACAAGGGGCGCATGAGCGCCCCTTGTCACCGCGAAAAACCTTAGCGGATCTGCAGTATGTTCTGCTGCAGCGAGCTGTTCACTTCCAGCGAACGGGAGTTGGCCTGGAAGTTGCGCTGGGCGGTGATGAGGTCCACCAGCTCTGTAGTCAGGTCCACGTTGGACTGCTCCAGAGCCGACGACTTGATGGAACCGAAGGTGCCGGAGTTCGGGGTGCCCGGCAGGGCATCACCGGAGAGCAGGGACTGGCGCCAGGAGGTGTCCCCCACCTGGGTCAGCCCCTGGGAGTTGGCGAACTTGGCCATGGCCACCATGGCCACCTTGACGGTGGTGGCGTTGCTGTAAGTGGCGGAGACTATGCCGTCCGCCCCGATCTCCACCTTGGTCAGCCGACCGACGGTGGAGCCATCCTGGGTCAGTTTGCTCACTTCAAATGGGGAGGCGTACTGGGTCACGGTGCCGAGCTTGAACTCGATCTCCTGAGTGCCGTCGGCACCGTTGGTGATGATGCCGGCCCCCGTCGCCCCCAGTTGTTCGGTCTTGATGACGGCCGGCGTGGTCGGCGTCACCATCTTGCCGGAGGCATCGAAGGTCACCCGGGCGCTCAGGGGCGCCTGACTCAAGCCGGTGGCCATGGTGGTGGCCGTACCGCCCACGACGTCGATGGGCTTGTCTCCTTCATAGAGGTACATGCGCCAGGCGGTCGGCACCGCCGCCTTGGTCGGGTCTGCCGGATCCGCTTCCTTGGTGAAGTACTGGGTGATGGTGTGCGGCTCCCCCAGGGAGTCGTAAGCCACCACCGAGGTGGAGGAGGCGTAGGTACTCGAATCCTTGGGATCGAATTGGGAGGCATTGACATCCATCAGCGTTTTCGTGCTGGAAGGCAGGTTGAAGCCAGCCTCGACCGTCGTTGTCTGCACCGGCTCGCCGGCCTTGTCCGGGATCTGGATGGGCTTGGTGGCGTTGATGCTCACCGCCTTGGGGGTGCCATCGGTATTGATCTCGTACCCCTGCAGGTAGCCGCCGGAGTTGCTGACCATGTAGCTGCTTTCGTTGAGTTTGAAGGCGCCAGAGCGGGTGTAGCTGCGATCCAGGTTGGTCAGGCCATCGGAGGTCACGAAGAAGCCGTTGCCCTGAATGGCGAGATCCAGCGCATTGTTGGTGAATTGCAGCGCCCCCTGGTGGAACTGCTGCGCTACCGCCCCCGTCGCCACCCCGTTGCCGACCTGGGTCTTGGCATTGACGAAGATGGAGTTGGCGTAGACGTCGGCGAACTCGGCGCGGGACTCCTTGAAGCCGGTGGTATTGACGTTGGCAATGTTGTTCGCGGTGACGTTCAGGTCTTTCTGAGCCGCATTGATGCCGCTGAGGGCATTGTTGAATGACATGTCTTTCTCCTTAGATCACTGCGTTAGAGGTCGGGGTCGGCGTCGGGGTCGTGGCCGACTTGCCGGACGTCCCGCCAATTTCCAATACATCGGTCAGATAGATGCCACCCAGTCCCTTGAGCTTGAGGGTGCTGGGGTTGGTGCTGGTGCCCAGGGTGACACTCTCCACCTTGGCATAGGTCAGCGCCGGCACGCTCTCGGACTTGCCATCCACGGTGGCGTGCGCTTCTATCGAATACTTGCCGCTCTTGGCGGCATTGCCCGATTTGTCCAGGCCATCCCACTCGAAGGCCACGTTTCCCTTATGGTCCCCTTCGAGGGAGAACTCCTTGATCACCTGGCCGCTCTCGTCCTTCACCGTCACCTTGACGTTGCTGCCACCGTCCCCGGTGGCAATGACGCCGGAGAGGGTGCCGCCCTTCTCCACATACCCCGTGTTGGAGGGGATGAGCACGTTCTGGCCCACCAGGGCAGAGGCCTGCAACGCCTGGCTGGAGGTCATCAGGCTGTTGAGGCTCTCCATCTGGGTGGAAAGGCTGCTGATCCCCTGGGAGGTCGACATCGAGGTCATCTGGGACAACATCTGGGCGTTGTCCACCGGCTTGAACGGATCCTGATAGGAGAGCTGCATGGTCAGCAGCTTCAGGAAGGACTCCTGATCCAGCTCCTTCTTCTGGGTCGTGGTGTTGGTCGTATTGGTCTGGGCGGCCGTCGTCCGGTTGACGCCAAGCAGGCTGTCATAGGTATCTGCCACTTATGATTCCCCCTCTGTCCGGGTTTGCGGCACGCCGTACGGGTCGACCTCATGGCCGCAGTCATGCAGGCCGTCACAAGTCTCAGTCATCTGGGTTCACCTCTATCAGGACTTGCCGAGGCCAAGGGTCTGCTGCAGCATTTTCTTTGCCGCATCAGCAACCTGGACGTTGGTCTGGTAACTGCGGGAGGCGGCGATCATGTCCGCCATCTCCTCCACCATGTTGACGTTGGGCTTGAAGATGAAGCCATCCTTGTCCGCCATGGGGTGGTTCGGGTTGTACTCCTTGAGCAGGGGCGCATCGCTCTCGACGATGCCCTTCACATCCACCCCTACCGAGGCCTGCTTGTCGGACATGGCCTGATCCAGCTGGGCGGCAAAGACTGGCCGCCTGGCATGGTAAGTTTTTTCCACGCTGGAGCTGACGCTGTCGGCGTTGGCCATGTTGCTGGCCACCGTGTTGAGGCGGACGGACTGCGCGCTCATGGCAGAGCCTGCAATGTCAAAGACCTTGAACAAACTCATTACTGATCTCCTTTCAACGCCTTGAGCAGGCCGCTTATCTTGCCATTCATGAATTCGAGGGAGGCCTGGTACTCGAGGCTGTTGCGCAGGAACTCGCTGCGCTCCTGTTGCACATCCACGGTATTGCCGTCACCGGTATCCGGTTGCAGGGGGTTGCGATACTGGGTCGACCCGGGGGCATCCATCTGCAAGGCGAAATGCTTCTCGCTGGTGGTGGACAGCCCGAACCCTTGCTGGCTCTGGGCATCCTGCAACGCTTGGGAGAAGTTGATGTCACGGGCCTTGAAGCCCGGCGTGTCCGCGTTGGCGATGTTGCTCGATAACACCTCCGCACGCTTGGCACGAACGCTCAGCGTGTACTGGTGAACACCGAATGCCTTGTCGAATGAAATTGCCATAGCGCACCTCCTGCTTCACGAATGTTTAGCAAGAGGTGTGCCAAAGAGGGACGAGGGGGGGTTATTTGACCTTGTAGACGATGCCGGGGTTGCAGCGGATCATCTCGAACTTGTCGGTGAGGCCCGCCAGGGACTCCGAGGCCCCCAGCATCAGATAGCCGCCAGGATTGAGGCTGCTGGCAAACTGGTTGAGGATCTTGGACTTCACCTCTGGCGCAAAGTAGATAAGCACGTTGCGGCAGAAGATGATGTCAAACTTGCCGAGCAGGCTGTAGCTCTCCAGCAGGTTCAGGGGCCGGAAGCTGGTCAATTTTCTGACACGCTCCGATACCCGCATCTTGTTGTCGCCGCAGGGCTCAAAAAACAGCCGCTTGCGCTCGGGAGACAGGCCGCGGGCCAGTGCCAGGCTGTCATACACCCCTTCCTTGCACTGGTTGAGCATGGTGCTGGAGATATCGGTCCCCACTATCTGCACCCCGCCCGGCAAGGTGCCGGGGCGTTTGACCTGCTGCTCCAGCGCCGTCATGGCGATGGAGTAAGGCTCCTGCCCGGAGGAGGAAGCCGCAGACCAGATCTTGATGGGACGACCACTCTTGCCGAGCTCGGGGAAAATCTTGTCGCTCAGCAGCTGGAACGGGTAGGTATCGCGAAACCACAGGGTTTCATTGGTGGTCATGGCATCGACCACAGCCATCTTGAGCTCCCGTTCACGCACGTTCATCGCCCGGGTCACCAGTTCAGACAGACTCTCGATACCAAACTGAGTCATCAAGGGCGACAGACGGCTCTTGACCAGATACTGTTTGTTGTCACCCAGCACTATGCCGCTCTGCTGCGCCAGAAAATTGCTGAATTGCCTGTATAAGTCGTCCGAAAGTGTCTTCATGCAGTTGTTCTTCTTTATTAGAGAGCGCCTTGTACGGCCTTGGCCAATTCATCAGGCTGGAATTTGGCAATGAAGTTGTTCGCACCAACTTTCTGCACCATGGCCTGATTGAACACCCCACTGAGGGATGTGTGCAGGATAACATGCAAATCCTTGAGGTTGGGATTGTTGCGGATCTCGGCGGTGAAGGTGTAGCCATCCATCTCCGGCATCTCGATGTCGGAGATGACCAGGGCAATCTGATCGAGGATGGGGCCCTGCTTGGCCATCTCCAGCAGCATGTTGAGGGCCTCCCGTCCATCCTTGGCCAGCACGCATTGCACCCCGATGGCTTCCAGCGCTCGCTGTACCTGCTTGCGTGCCACCGAGGAGTCGTCGGCTACCAGCACAGGACGGCCGTGGGGATTGCGCTCCACGCTGGCTTCCACCAGCTCGGCACTCACCTCGGTGGAGACCGGCGAGATCTCGTTGAGAATACGCTCCACATCCAGGATCTCCACCAGCTCGCCATCCACCTCGGTCACTGCCGTCATGTAGTTGATGCGACCGGCTCCCTTGGGAGGGGGCAGGATGGACTCCCAGTTCATGTTGATGATGCGCTCGACCGAATGGACCAGAAATCCCTGAACGGATCTGTTGTACTCGGAGATGATGATGAAGCACTTGGAGATGTCCTGGATGGGGCGCTTGCCCATCGCCATGCTGAGATCGATCACCGAGATGGTCTGGCCGCGAATGTGCGCCACGCCGCGAATGCAGGAGTTGAGCTTGGGCATGACGGTCAAGGGAGGGCACTGCAGCACCTCACGTACCTTGAATACGTTGATGCCAAATCTTTGACGTCCGTTGAGACGAAACAGCAGCAGCTCCAACCGGTTTTGTCCCACCAGCTGGGTCCGTTGGTTGACCGAGTCCAGAATACTCGCCATAAACACTCCCTAAAAAACGCTTGGCACTGATCGTGCATGTTGTGTGTGCATGCACATTGGCTTGCATCAGACTATCGATGTCTCGACAACCGAAATCTGCAGCAAGCATAGTTAACTGCGATGGTGTACGTGAACAACTTATCGACCGGTAAGCAAAAATGATTAATAGACTTTTCCTCATCTTACTGCCGTTTTGCAGCCTCTCTCACGCCATGGCATCCGAGGTCACCGACTATCTGCAGGAGCAGGCACAGGCGTTCGTTCTCGACCAGCTGGATGTTCCTCTCGATGCCCAGGCCGAGGTGAAAGCCGGCACCATAGATGAACGCCTCCCCCTGCACCACTGCGAAGAGGGGCTGTCTATCTCCCTCCCGGCCAAGATGGAGATCCGCCGCAACACCACCGTCTACCTCAAGTGCGAGGGAGACAAACCCTGGGATCTCTATCTTCCGGTGCGGGTCAGCATTCAGAAGCCCTATGTCACCGTCGCGGCTCCCGTGGCCAAGGGGGACATACTGAGCGAGTCCATGCTGACCCTGGCCTATCAGGATCAGACCCTGATCCGTGGTGACTATCTCACCGACCCGAGCGCCCTCATCGGGGTGCGCAGCAAGCGTGAACTCAAGCCGGGCCAGCCAATTCGGCTCACCCAGGTCTGCGTGGTCTGCAAGGGGGACCAGGTCACCCTGAGTGCGGAAAACAGCAGCATGCAGATCAAAACCATGGCCCGCGCCTTGCAAGATGGCAGCTTCGGAGACATGATCAGGCTCGTCAACATTCGTTCGGGCAGAGCGGTGCAAGGCCAGGTCAGTGCCGTTGGCTCCGTGGTAGTCACATTCTGACTGCTTTATTAATGCAGCAATTTTTTTCTAAAGTTCTGACCGCCGTCACCGATAACCGGGTAAGCGAACAGCAAAGCAGACGAAGGTAAACCGTATGGCTATCAACAATATCAACAACTTGGCAAACAGCCGGTTGCAAAACAACGGGACCAGTCAAGGTGTAGCCGCCAAGTCCGCGACCTCTGCCGAGAGCAATCGCGCGGCGACCGTCAAGACCGACTCTGTCTCCTTGACCAGTGAGGCGCAGCAATTGCAACAGATGCAGAAGACCCTCAACACCGCCTCCACCGGTAATGAGAGCCGCGTCGAAAGCCTGAAGAAGGCCGTGGCCAGTGGGGAATACAAGGTCAACAGCGAAGCCGTGGCCAGGAAGATGTTCAGCTTCGAAGCAGACCTGGACAAACGGCTGGGATGATGGAACTGCCTTCGCTGCTGCACGCCCAAGACGACAACCTCTCCCAGATGCAAGGTTTGCTGGCAGAGGAGTTTGACCTGCTCAAGGCACACCGGGCTCTGGCCTTGCCGGCGCTGGCCGAGCGCAAGCAGCAACTGCTTGAGGCCATCGAGACCCTGGACAAGACATTGGCCGAGCTGCCCGATCTGCAGCAACAACTCGGTGCCTTCCCGACCCAGTTGCAGGCCCTGCAAGCCAAGCTGGAAGCTTGTCAGGAGCAGAACAACCTCAACGGTCGGCTGCTCGAACTCAGCATCATCTCCAATCGTCGGCTGGCGAGCTTCCTCAGCAAGCTGCGTGACAGCAACTCCCTGACCTATGACGCCAAGGGCAATACCCGCTCGGGCACCCGCTCCCTGGGGATCAAGGCCTAATTCTCTCTCCTCCCTGCTCTTGATGCCCTGCCGTCAGAGCACCAGTTCCATCAGTGTCGTCCCGTCGCGGCAGGCGTGAATGCTCATGACGCCATCCTCATACCGGCCATAGCTGGCTGCCCATTCTCCCCTCGGAAAACAGATGGATCCCGGGTTCACCAGCACCAGTTCCCCTTCTTGCCGCGCTTCTCGTCGCAATACGGGCAGATGGGTATGGCCGCTGATGAAGAGGCTGCCCGCCGGCAAGGGCACCGCCTCGGGATCATAGAGATGACCGTGGCTGACGAACCAGCGCCGCCCGTCCACCAGCAACTGGTTATAGGGGGCCGTGATGGGGAAGTGCAGCAGCATCTGATCCACCTCCGAATCACAGTTGCCCCGTACCGCCATGATCCGGGGGGCCAGCTGGTTGAGCCGCGCCGCCACGGCGGCAGGCTCATACCCCGTCGGCACCGGATTGCGCGGGCCGTGGTTGAGCAGATCCCCCAGAAACAGATAGTGATCCGGCTGCCAAGGGGCAAGCTGTGCCAGCACCTGCTCCAGAGCAGGCAGGCTGCCGTGCAGATCGGAAATGATGGCTATCTTCATCGCGCACTCCTCATGGCTGGCTGAAGTAGAGATCCTTGGTGGCGATGGCCCCCTTCAGATTGCTGCTCGGCAGGCCGCGCAGGGCGGGGTCCACCAACCTCATCTGGTTGTAGTGATAGACGGGGATGACGGGCATCTCTTCCATCAGCAGTTGCTCGGCCTTGCGGTAGAGTCCGGTTCGTGTGCTGCCATCCAGCGTGTCCGCGGCCTGTTGCAACAGGCCGTCGAAGGCCGGATTGCAGTAGCCACTCTCGTTCTGGGGATCCAAACAGCGGAAACTGCCCAGCATGGACGAGGGCTCCACGTAATCACCAAACAAGAATGAGCGGGCCAGCATGAAATCACCGCTGTCCTTGGCCACCTGATAGGCATTCCACTCCATGTTGTTGAGAGTGATCTCCACTCCCAGCGGCTTCCACATGGCCGCGACCGCCAGGGCCAGCTTCTTGTGGTTCTCCGAGGTGTTGTAGGTCAGCGTCAACTTGAGCGGGTGGGCACTGTTGTAGCCCGCCTCCGTCAGCAAGGCGGCGGCCCTGGCCAGACGGGTCGGCATATCCTCCAGGGCCAGCGCCGACCCCAGCTCTTGATAGTCCGGCATGCCGGGCAGCAGCGACCAGGCTGGCCGCTCCCCCTGACCACTCACCTTCTCGGTCAACAGGCGGCGATCGACGGTCATGGAGAGCGCCTGTCGCACCCGCACATCCTGCAATTCGGGGCGCCGCAGGTTGAAGGTATAGAGGTAGGTGCCCAGCAGCGGCAGGCCCCAGATCCGCTCCGGGGTCTCTCCCATGGTCTTCTGGTAGTATTCCAGCGCCACCCTGTTGGTGAGCTGGATCTCCCCCGCCTCGTAGCGCAGCCGCTCCGCATGCTGGGAGGCGAGGGGCAGATAGGTCACCCGCTGGATCCGGGTATGGGCATCATCCCAGTACTGGACGTTGCGCTCGGCTTCGATCCGCTCGTTCGGCACCCAGTTAACCAACCTGTAGGGACCGTTGCTCACCATCTTGCCAGGCTGGGTCCACTGCTTGCCAAACTGGGCGATGGCCCGCTCGTTGACCGGCACGAAGGGGCGCTGGCTGATGAGTTGCAGGAAGTAGGGCACGGGCCGCTCCAGGATCACCTTGAGGATCTGGTCGCTCTCGGCCTCCACCCCCAGGGCATCGAGATCGAGTGCACCGGCATAGATGGACTGGGCGTTGTTGATGCCGGTCGCGAGCAAGAGGCCGGCGGAGGGCGAGGCTTGCTCCGGGCTCAGCAGACGCCGCCAGGCGTAGACAAAATCCCGGGCGGTGAGCGGCTCGCCATTGGACCACTTGAGCTGCGGGCGCAGGAAAAAGCGCCACACCAGACCATCCTCACTGGTCTCCCAGCGCAGAGCCTGAGCCGGCACTATCCTGCCCTGCCCATCCTCGCTCACCAACCCCTCGAACAAGTCCACCAGCACCACCTCCCCCGGGAAACCGGAGCGGATCTGGGCAGGGTCGAGGGACTCGGGTTCGGCGCCGTTACCCTTGACCAGGGTCTGCCTGTCTGACAGTGCAGGCTGCTGCACCACTGTGGTCGCCTGCAACGGCGGCGCCAGCATCAGTCCGAGCAACAAGGGAGAGAGCCAGCGACGGGCTGGCCGGGCGGCGAAACGGTAAAGCATGACATCAACCTCGTTCAATTCACTTTATTTCAAGAAGGGGGAAGGCCGGCGGCGCGCCTGGAAACGAATGCATGATGCCGCGCTTGTTATCCCCGAAGACGCCCCGTATTGTATCGGGCCTGCCCGGCAGATGGAGTCTTTCGGGCTATTTTTTCAGGTTTTTTTTCCCAACTATCAGCCACGGGTGCGCAAGACAGCCTGAGGGCTCCTCGACTCGCCTCGCATGAAGGCCTGTCAGGCTGACATGGCGCCTCGATACTGGCATCCGCCCGGCTGATTTCTACCGTTTCAGGGGTCTTTATGGGGTATGAGTGGCTGGCGCTGGCCGCCGCCAGTTTATGGGCCGTCGCCGCCCTGATTTCCGTCAAACCGGCGCGCCATCTGGGGGCCTTTGCCTACAGCCGCTGGCGGATGTTTCTGGTCAGTCTGATGCTGGCCAGCGCCAGTCTGATCACGGGGGGCTGGCAGACTCTCACCGAGAGCGCCCTGCCACTGCTGGCATTGTCGGGGCTCATCGGCATCTTCGTCGGTGACACCGCCCTGTTCGCCTGCATGAACCGACTGGGGCCCAGGCGCAGCGGCTTGCTGTTCTCCTGCCATGCGCTCTTCTCCGCCCTGCTCGGGCTCTGGTTGTTCGGCGAACAACTCGGTGGCTGGCGTCTGGTGGGGGCCTTGCTGGTGCTGGCCGGGGTCATGCTTGCCATCCTGTTCGGCCGCCGTGGCAACGCGCAGCAGCACAACGAGTGGGAGCAGGTGCGCGGCCACCTCGCCGTCGGCATCGCGCTCGGCCTGACCGCAGCCCTGTGTCAGAGCCTGGGGGCCATCATCGCCAAGCCGGTGATGATGGCTGGCGACGTGGACGCGGTGAGCGCCTCCGGTATCCGCATGGGGAGCGCCCTGCTAGCACACTGTGCCTTGCGGATGCTGAGGGTGCCGCTGGCCATGCCCCACAACCCCATCAATCGCCAGGTGCTTGGCATGATAGGCATCAACGGCTTCCTGGCGATGGCGCTGGGGATGACGCTCATCCTGGTGGCCCTGCGTCAGGGAGACGTGGGCATGGTGGCGATCCTCTCCTCCACCACGCCGGTCATCCTGCTGCCCCTGTTGTGGTGGCACTCAGGGATGCGCCCTGCCCTGCCCGCCTGGGCCGGCGCCCTGCTGGCCACCCTGGGCACGGCCCTGGTACTGGGGGCGGGGTAAGTCGGGGGTTGCTGTTGGGCTTCGCTTCGCTCAGCGCCAACCTACGCCCAATTCTCAGGATCGTCCGAATACGCTTCGCTATTCGAATCTACAAAATTCAATTGGTTCTGCAGGTTCGATTAGCCGCGTCGCGGCGTAATCGGAGGCGGTAACCTCATTGCGAACGTTCGCCATCGGATGGCGTGATTAGAACTGGGCCACTTCCTCGGCGGTCAGCTCCCGGTATTCCCCCGGTGCCAGCTCGTCGTCCAGGCCGAGCGCCCCGATCCGCTCCCGATGCAGCCCTATCACCTTGTTGCCGATGGCGGCAAACATCCGCTTCACCTGGTGGTACTTGCCCTCGTGAATGGTCAGCCTGGCCTCGCACTCCCCCAGGATCTCCAGCTGGGCGGGGCGGGTCTTGTCGGTCTCGTTGCGCAGGTAGACGCCATCTTCAAACAGCGAGATGGCCTCTTCGCTCACGGGGTCGGCCAGCCAGACATGATAGGTCTTGGCACACTCGTGGCGCGGCGAGGTGATGCGGTGGGACCACTTGCCATCGTCGGTGATCAGCACCAGGCCTGTGGTGTCGAGATCGAGCCGGCCCACCACGTGCAGCTTGCCCATGGCGGGCTCATCCAGCAGGTGGAAGACGGTGGCGTGATCGGGGTCCTCGTTGGAGCAGACGTAGCCTTCCGGCTTGTGCAGCATGAAGTAGCGATTCTGCTGATTCAGGGTCAAGGTCACGCCATCAAACTCGATCAGGCTCTGCTCATTGATGTGGAAGGCGGGCTGCTTGACCAGGATACCGTCCACCATCACCTCCCCCTGACGGATCAGCTTGCCCGCCTGGGAACGGGTCAAATCGGAGCAATCGCAAAGAAATTTATCGAGCCGCATGCACAAAACCTCGGAATCCAACGTTATCAAGGGGCGTCATTATATAGGCCGAACCTCACAACGCCAGCACTAAGGGAGAAGTTAGGCAGATGGCGCCTGACGCCATGATGTGCCGGTGATAGACTGCCGACAGAGCGCCGACACCACGCATAATAATAATCCCAGGAAGCCACCATGAAGCCGACTCAGCCTCATCCCGTCATCCCCGTCAACCAGTTGCAACCTGGCATGTACGTGCTAGCCATCGCCAGCCAGGCCGGTGCCATGGAAATAGCCCAGACGGGGCTGGTGACCAACCGTCAGCAGGTGGATGCGCTGATCTGGCGCGGCGTGCTGACGGTGCGGGTGGATCTCGCCCGCAGCAAGCTACCCGGGATAGAGCAGGTCGTCTCCCCGAGCCCGGCCCACAGCGCCGGCTCAGCGCGTCCTGCAGGCAGTGGCGAAGGGCGCGCGCTCAAGATCCGCCGTCTCTATCAGGAGGCCCGCGAGCTGCAGGGCAAGTTCATTCGCCACCTCAAGGCTGGGGAACCCATCGACATCACCCCGCTGGCGGCGGTCGCCGAGGAGATGGTGGACACCATGTTCACCCATGGCGACGCCATGCTCTGTCTGGCGCGGATCCGGGCCAAGGATGCCTACCTGATGGAACACTCCATGAACGTGGCCATACTGCTCGCCAACTTCGGCCGTTATCTCGGGCTTGAGCGCAACGTGCTCAAGGAGCTGACTCTGGGCGGACTGCTCCACGACGTGGGCAAGATCATGACCCCGGACGAGGTGCTCAACAAACCGGGCAAACTGACCGACGAGGAGTTTGGCGTGATGCGCCAGCACGTGGTGCACAGCTACGACATCCTCAGCAATACCGCCGGCATCACCCCCACTATGCTGGAGGTGGCCGCCAACCACCACGAGCGCCTCGATGGCACCGGCTATCCGCAGCGGCTCAAGGGGGATCAGCTCTCCCTCTATACCCGCATGAGCGGCATCGTCGATGTCTACGATGCGGTGACGGCAGACAGGGTCTACAAGCAGGGGATGCAACCGACCCAGGCGTTTCGCATCCTGCTCAAAGGCATCGATCAGCACTTTGATGCCGAGCTGGTCACCAAGTTCATCAAGTGCATGGGGGTCTATCCGGTGGGCACCCTGGTGCAGCTCTCCAACCAGCGGCTGGCGGTCGTGATGCAGCGCAACGAACAGCAACCGCTCAAGCCGGTGGTCAAGGTGATCTATCACGCCACCCAGCGCCACTACCTCGAGGTGCAGTGGCTGGATCTCGCCAGAAACGGGGGGCAGGAGAGCATAGAGAGCACGGTCGATCCCAAGGAGTTTGGCATCAACCTGGCCAACTTCGTCTAGCGAGCCTGGGACTCAGGTGCCTGCTCGCGGCAGTAGCGGAGGAGAAACTCCTCATCCAGCGGGGAGAGATCGAAGCGGACGCAGGCCTCTTCGATGGCCCGGATGTCGTGTTCATGGTGTTCGCTGAGCCAGCGTACGGCGCGGCGCAGATCCTCACCATGGGGCAGCAGGGTATGGTCGCTCATGGTACACCTCCAGTCAGCCATAGATACTCGCCCGTCACATCGAGCGCTCTCCTACTAGCTTAGTCCTCCCCCGACATGCCGCCCTCTCCTCCCGAACCACCCGGCGCGATCGCACGCCACCCCGCTTGCGGCTTGACGCCGACCACCCCATCGAGGGTATGCTCGTTGCCTTCCGGCGCCATCTTAAATGCGAAAGGG
>NZ_CDBZ01000082.1 GCF_000819985.1 Aeromonas media
CTCGAAAAGCTACAGGCAAAGATCGACAAGCAAGCCCTCAACGGCCGCGATATCTATCAGCGTTTCACCAGCGAAATAGAACCCCTTGAGCGTCAACAGTGCGAGCTCATCTTTGCCCTCGCCAAGCGCCTGGTCGATTTTACGGCTCGCAAGAGCTTTACCCTGTGGCAGCGGGAGACCTTGCACCACTGGATCCACGATCTCATCAGCTATATCGAGTCCAATCCGTTTCGTGGCGAGATGGATTTGGCTCCCCTCTTTCACCAAATCCAAACCAATACCGCCCTGCACATGGATGACGAACAGCTCGACTATCAGTGTGACGTTCTTACCCAGATGCTGATGGAGACTTGTGGCCACTGCCCCGATGACATCGATACCTTGCGCGAGATGCTCAAAAACCCCGATCGGTTGAACGAGTACATGATGAATGCGGCGCGCCAGCATATGGCCGAAGAGTGCAACACCGTCGATAAAGAAGAGGATGCCCGCTTCGACGATGATGAGTTGTTTGCCGATGAGCCTCTCTTCGGCACTGAGCAGCAAGATGCTTTTGCCCACGCGCGCACACGTCGTGAGCAAGAGGAAGAGGCGCGCATCGAACAGTTGTTCAGCAAATCCAGCCTCAAGCAGCTCTATCGCAAGCTCGCCCTGGCGCTGCACCCGGATCGGGAACCCGACCCCGTCATGCAGGCGGAAAAGACCCGCATCATGGGCCAACTCAGCCAGGCCTGGGAAAACAAAGAGATGTTCACCCTGTTGCAGCTGGCCCACACCCACCTGCCCGAGTTCGATAACCTGCTCAGTGACGAGAACCTCGCTTACCTCAACCCGATGCTGAAACGCCAGCTACGCGAGCTCGAAGTCAGCTACTACGGCGGGCAAGACGGGCTAATGGGCGCGGTGCTGCACAA